>PMBX01000078.1 GCA_003153915.1 Phycisphaerales bacterium | reverse complement strand
TTCAAGGTCGAGACGCACAACCATCCATCCGCCATCGAACCGTACGGCGGGGCCTCCACGGGCATCGGAGGGGTGATCCGCGATCCCATGGGCACGGGCATGGGCGCCCAGCCGATAGCCAACACAGATGTGTTTTGTTTCGGCCCACCGGACATTGATCCCCGCCAAGTCCCCAAGGGAGCCCTGCATCCCCGCCGCGTGATGCGCGGCGTGGTTGCCGGCGTGCGGGACTACGGCAACCGCATGGGCATNNCGCTGGTCTTCTGCGGCACGGTGGGGCTACTGCCGCGCGACAAGTGCTTCAAGAACACCTCCGCCGGAGACGCCATCCTGCTGGTCGGCGGGCGAACGGGACGCGACGGCATACATGGGGCGACTTTCTCCTCGGGAGAACTGACCCACGAGCACGAGACGGAATTCTCCCACGCCGTGCAGATCGGCAACGCCATTACCGAAAAGAAGATGCTCGACACGATCCTCCAGGCGCGTGATCTGGGGCTTTACAGCGCCATCACCGACTGCGGCGCCGGCGGGCTTTCCAGCGCCATCGGAGAGATGGGCCAACACCTCGGCGCCGAGGTCCACCTCGACCGTGTGCCCCTCAAATACGCCGGCCTGAGCTATGCAGAAATCTGGATATCCGAGGCCCAGGAGCGGATGGTGCTGGCCGTACCGCAGGCCAATGTGGAGGCCATCGGCAAGGTCTTCGCCGACGAGGGCGTCGAGGCCACCGTGCTGGGCGTCTTTGGAACCCAGGACCGCAAGCTGCGGCTGTTCTACGAGGGCAATCTCGTCGGTGAACTGGAGATGGACTTCCTGCACGATGGCCTGCCCCGTCCGATCAAGCAGGCCGTACTGTCTAAGCCACTAGAGCCTTCCTTGCCCCCTCCGCCGCGCCGGGAATACAACGAGACGCTGCGGAAGATCCTCGCTGCTCCCAACGTCGCCTCCAAGGAGTGGATCATCCGCCAGTACGACCACGAGGTACAAGGGGGCAGCGTGGTCAAACCCCTGGTGGGCGCGGGCGATGGCCCCGGCGATGCTGCCGTGATCCGGCCTCTGCTCGGTTCGGCCAAGGCGCTGGCCATTGCCTGCGGGATGAACCCGCTGTTGGGCGATCTGGATCCATACCAAAGTGCCCTGCATGCCGTGGACGAGGCCCTACGTAATTGCGTCGCCGTCGGCGGAAACCTCCAGCGCACGGCGATCCTGGACAACTTCTGCTGGGGCAATTGCAACAAGCCCGACCGCATGGGGTCTTTCGTCCAGGCGGCCTTTGGCTGCCGCGACGCCGCCCTGGCGTACGGCACGCCGTTCATATCGGGCAAGGACTCGCTCAACAACGAATTCCAGACCGATAGCGGCCAGACCATCGCCATCCCGCCGACGCTGCTGATCTCGGCAATCAGCGTCATCGACGACTGCGCCCGCTGTGTCACGGCAGATTGGAAAGAGCCGGGCAACTTCGTGTTCATCCTAGGCCGCACCTGCGGACACCTGGGCGGCAGCCATTACCTGATGGCCGAGGGCGTCGAAAGCGGCGGGGACGTGCCGCCGGTTGACATGGCCACCAGCAAGCGGACGATGCTGGCCCTTTCATCGGCCATCGCCGCCGGAGCGGTGCGAAGCTGTCACGACCTGTCCGAGGGTGGACTTGCAGTCGCGGCGGCGGAGATGTCCATCGCGGGGGCGCTGGGAGTGGAGTTGAACCTGGCCGCCGTGCCCACGGACCTTCGCGGGGCCTCCGCGGCGGCGGGAACCTACGGAATCTCCGAGGCGGCGCTGCTGTTTGCCGAGTCGGCCGGGCGGTTCCTCGTGGAGGTCGCACCGGATAACCACGACAAGTTCCTGCGCCTTGTGAAGGACTGCCCCTTCGGTGAACTGGGCCGCGTGAACGAGTCCGGCAGAATCGTCATTACCGGGACCAGCGGGTCGGTCATCGACCAGACCATCGAATCCGCCGCTGCCGCCTGGAAAGGAACATTTCGCCTGTAAGGTCTTCGTGACTAGAAAACGCCTCCATGCCAACACCAAAAGCGATAGTTCTGCGGGCCGCGGGCACCAACTGTGATCGCGAGACGCAGTTTGCCCTCGAGCAGGCGGGGTTCGCCGCCGAGCGAGTGCATATTTTTCGCCTCATGGAAAACCCCGCGCTGCTGCGGGAGTTCCAGTTCCTGGTCATTCCCGGGGGATTCAGCTACGGCGATGACGTTGCCGCGGGCAAGATCCTGGCCAACCAGATGCTCCACCGCCTGGCCGAACCGCTCAATGAGTTCCTGGCGGCAGGAAAACTGGCGCTGGGCATCTGCAACGGTTTCCAGGTGATGATCAAGGCCGGCCTGCTGCCCTGGGCGCGGATTGACCCAGCCGCCGCCCATCGCGACGCCACACTGGCCTGGAACGACAGCGGGCGCTTTGAGGACCGCTGGGTGCGCCTGCGGGCTGACAGCTCCAAGTGCGTCTTTATACCGGAAGGGCGGGTCATCACACTGCCGGTCGCCCACGGGGAAGGTAAGTTCGTCCCGCGCGACCCTACCGTTCTGGACACGCTCCGCCGCAACGGCCAGATCGCCTTGCGATACGTCGACGCTGCCGGCGAACCGGAGCCCGATTACCCAGCCAACCCCAACGGCAGCATCGACGATGTAGCCGGGATTTGCGACCCTACCGGCAGGGTGCTGGGCCTCATGCCCCACCCGGAACGGTTTATCGAGATTACCCATCATCCACGCTGGACCGGGGGGGGAATCGAAGTTGCCGACGGCAGGGGGTTTTTCACCAACGCTTATGCCGCCTTGCAGTAGCCCCCAAGCCTGTGAAATTGTCATGTAAGGCCCTTCTCCGTCCGATAAAACCTCTAATGACATTCTTGTCTGGAAGGGCCTGATTATGCGCTTCGCGACATGGTTGATCCTGGCCGGCGCCGTCCTGGTAGGTTGCACCCAGCCGGACGAAAATCCCAAGTGGAATCCCCAGGCCGATCTGCCTGATTGGACCTACGACGCTCCGATGTACTATCGGCCTAGCGAAGACCTCCCCGTCGTCGAGACCATCGGGGAAGGCATTCCCGTCTACTACACGCGACAGGAAAGCTTCTTCATCCGTCACCCCGGCGGATACCAGGTCAACGGCGATCCCCGCATGGCCGTTTGGTACTCCACCGACGCGGGGGCCAACTGGGTCAAGAGCGGCTATTACGGCGTGGAGCAGACGCACTTCCTCTTCCGCGCCAAGGAAGACGGGGCCTATTGGATACGCTTCGTCGGGCCTGGCCAGGGGTCCTCCGACATGCCCGCCGAGGCGCCGCATCGTATCTACATCGTGGACCGCAATCCTCCCGCGGTCGTCGTGACCGTCACGCCCCCGCCGTGGGAAGACGAAAAGAAAACCGTCCCGCACGTCTACAAGGTCGGCGACACCGTAAACGTCTCCTGGGGTGTCTCCGACAAAAACCTGGCCCCCGCAACGGTGCGACTCAGCACGTTTTTCGCCAAGTTCCCGCAGAATTTCCTGTGGGGCCGCTTCCCCCAGGAACTCCCCGACGCCGGCAGCGAACCGATCCAGATACCTCCCGAAGCCGCGCGAGACGGGGGATTGAAGTTCCGCGTCGAGGCGGCAGACAAGGCCGGGAATCTGGCGGTGGCCTTCAGCGAGACGCTGGCTGTCGCCCCGGCGACAGCGGCGACTTCCCAACCCGCCGCACGACCCGCGGGGCAATTTGAGTCCGTCGCCTATCCCAGCATGGAAGACAAGCCCGGCTGGCCCCAGCCAGGATCGTTCCTCTGGGGCGGCAGCGGCCAGACCCTCGCCTGGGTTCCCAGCCAGGCCGGACAATACGAAAATGTCGAGCTACAGTTCTCCAACGACGATGGCCAATCCTGGCAGACCGTCGCTAAGGGACTCAAGCCCGGAAAATCCATCAAGTGGACGGTGCCCTCCGTCTCCAGCCGCAACTGCCGACTGCGCATCGCCTCGCTGGTGCCCGGTGTGGAAGAAAAGGGCCAGCCTGCGGCAATCCTTATCGTCATGACGCAACGGTTCACCGTCGACGTCACGCCACCCAGCGCGATCCCCGGCAAGTAGCCGTTACGGGCAATCAGCGCCGGAAACCAACGGCAAGACTCACGGCGCGAAAGCCTCAGCGGCGATCGTGCAACCATTTCAGCAGCTTTTGGTGGGGGTAGGTGTTAATCACATCGTGGCGAGTGGCCCAGCCTCGCCGGGCGTTGCTCACCCCATATCGCATCAACTCCAGGCTTTCGGTCCGGTGGGCGTCGGTGTTGATGATGATCTTGGCGCCGGCGGCGATGGCGGCGCGAACGTGAATGTCTCGCAGGTCCAACCGCATGGGATCTGCGTTGACCTCCAGCGCGACGTTGTGCCCCGCTGCCGCGGCGGCGATTGCCTCGATGTCCAGCTCCATTCCCGGACGGGCGTTAATCAATCGCCCGGAGGGATGCCCGATGCAATGTACGCAGCCGCTTTCGATGGCCGTAATCAGCCTAGCGGTGGCTTCCGCGGCGCCCTGGCCCAGCGCCGAGTGCGGTGATGCCGTCACGAAATCCAGCTTTTCCAGGACGGAGCGGGCAAAATCCAACGAGCCGTCCTTGAAGATGTCCACCTCCACCCCCGCCAGCACGAGGATGTCGTCGTGCTTTTTCGCCACACGGCGGATTTCCGCGACGTGACGCGCCAGGCGCGCCTCGTCCAGTCCGTGTGCCTGTACCTGCGACTTGGAGTGGTCGCAGATGGCCAGGTAGGCGTAACCCCGCGCGCGGCAGGCGGCGACCATCTCCTCGATAGTGTTGGTCCCGTCGGAGGCGGTGGTGTGCATGTGCAGGTCGCCACGGATATCCGCAAGCTCCAGCAGCGCGGGCAGTTTTCCCTCTGCCGCGGCGGCCAGTTCCCCTCGATCCTCCCGCAATTCCGGCGGAACAAAAGGCAATCCCAGCGACTTGTAGATGCCTTCCTCGTCCGCCCCGGCGACCATCTTATCGCCACGGAACAGCCCGTACTCATTGAGTTTCAAGCCCCGTTTTACCGCCAACTCGCGCAGACGGACGTTGTGTTCCTTGGAACCGGTGAAGTACATCAGAGCCGCGCCGAAGCCTTTGGCGCCCACCACGCGAAGATCGGCCTGGATGTCGCCTTCCAGCAGGACGCTTCCCTTGGTGTCGCCCCCGGCCAGCACCCGCAGCACGCCCGAAGCCGTGGTGAAATCTGCGATGATCCTCTGGGCCGCAGAAGGTGGGGCCTGGCAAAGCAGGTCGATGTCGCCAACGGTCTCCTTGCCCCGCCGCAGGCTCCCCGCCGCCTGGACTTTTTTGGCGGAAGGTTCCTTGCACAAGGCCGCCATCAGCCGCGCCGCCAGCGCCTCGGCTTGGTCCCGCCGGATGCGATGAGTTCCGCTTTCCAGAAAGGCCAGCGAATCCAGCAGTTGCCTGGCTTTCTTTGGTCCCATGCCATCAACGGCCTGGATGCGAGCCGGATCGCCCAGGGCGGTCTTCAATTCCTCCAGCGTCGTAACAGCAGCCTGCTTCCACAGTTTGGCCAGCGTCTTTGGTCCCAGGCCCGGAACAGCCAGCAGACCGGGCAACCCCGCAGGCACTTTTGCCAGCAGTTCCTGATGCGCGGCGATAGAGCCATTGGCGAGGTATTCCCGGATTTTTTCCGCCGTGCCCTTTCCGACGCCCGGAATCTCCATCAGCCGGTCCGTCGCGGCTAGTTCCTCCACGGATTCGGTCAATTCTTCCAGCGTTCGGGAGGACTTGCGATAGCTGTTGACGCGGAAGGGGTTCTCGCCGAGTATCTCCATCAAGTCGGCCATCTGGGCAAAAACGGTGGCGATTTCCCTGTTCTTCATGGCTGCCCTTTCGGCAGTAAAGTATACCTGCCTCGGGGCGCGACCCCCATGCTTCAAGAGGAAAAACCTGATCGGTTTGGACGTTCCCTGGCGAATCCAACTACGACGCCACGGCAACGCCGTTGCGGCCGGCGTGCTTGGCCTCGTACAAGGCCAAGTCGGCCTGGGCAAGGATATCTTCTCCTTGGGTTTGGCCGTTCCATTGGGCCACGCCCCCGCTGATGGTGACCACCCGGCCGTTGGGGAGGCTCAATCGCGACTGGGCATGCGCGCGCAGGCGGTCGATGACGATATGGGCCTCCGGCAGATGGGTGTGCGGCAGGAGCACGACGAACTCATCCCCACCATAGCGGCAAACACAGTCTGTGGCGCGGACGTTGGTAGAAAGGACATTCGCCAGTCCGCGTAGGATCTCGTCGCCCGCGGCGTGTCCGGCAGAGTCGTTGATGGATTTCAAGTGGTCCACGTCCAGGAAGGCCAGGCAGAAGGGCACATCGTATCGCAAGGCCCGCTCCACCTCTTCCTGCAATCTCTCCTGAAGCGCCCGGCGGGTCCAAAGACCCGTGAGGGCGTCTGTGATACTGCGCCGGTGTGTTTGGTGGAAACGAATCGCGTTGCTAAACGTAGCACCGAGGATATCCTGCGCCTTGACCGCCTTGTAGGCCAGCAACTCACCGGACGGTTTTTCCAGCGACCCCCACCCGCACAGGCATAGGAAACCGGCGCTGGGCGCCACGGAATCCGGGGCGTTCCCTTTAACCGTTACTGTAAGGGGGATCAGGATGCGATCTCCGTGGCATCCTTGGCGTTGACAGTGTTCGGGCACGGGTTGGCGGATGAACGAACCTTGTGCTTCCAGGTCACGGATCAGCGAGTCTTCTTCCCGGCAGGGGCAGTTACACCGACGGACCAATGACGGTTCCTCGCCCTCGCGGAGGCCGATGGCCAGCCGTTCCGCGCGGAAGATATGCGGCAGTTCCGAGACCGCCACGTCCAATACCTCCTCGACACTGAGGGTCTTGAGGCACTTGAGCAGTTTGGCCATTTCCTCGGCGGCATCCCGCATCTCCTTGACCATGTCGAGTTGGCGGGCCATGACGTCCCGGCTGGAAATCACCGCCACGGGCTTGCCGTCCTCCACCACCGGCAGATAGCGGATGTTCTTGTCCATCATAAGCCTGTTGACCTCTTCCAGCCGGGCGGTCCGCGGGCAGGAGACGACGCTTGCGGTCATTATCTCCTCCACGCGCGATTGGAGCGGTCCGCCGGGCAATCGGGCCAAATGCCTTAGGATATCCCGCTCCGAGAGGATTCCAACGATCCCTCCGGCCTGGTCCACCACAACCACCGAGCCGATGTTGCGTTCCGCCATGACGCAAGCGGCCTGGGCAACCTGTTCGCCCGGAGAAACGGTAACGACGGCACAGCCGCGATTTACTAGTAAATCGATTCCTGACATCGAAACCTTCCTTATGCCTTTGTAGGCCAAATGCCTTACATGTAACTAGGGTAATCGGCATATCCGTGGGACGACGTGAATAACTGAAAAATCGCAACAACCTCATCAACCTGTCTTCTCAATGCCATGACAAAAAAATAACGTAGGTAGAAAGAAACAAAAAAACGTGGTTGACCCGCCACCGACGGGGAGGTAAAGTTTCCGGCCTTGACGTTAGGCGTTTTTCCGTCCGCACGGGGCGCCCCGATCGACGGCAATCGTTATGCCGGGCAGACATGTCTGCCTACGCATCGGTTGCTGGATCGGGAATGTGCCGGCCAGGTCGCGGCCGCCGGCTCAGGCTTCCGGACGGAGCCCACCGCCGCGACAACTTGGCCAAGCTCGGCCGACGCGCAGCAAAACAGCGGCTGAGTTTTCTTGGCCGGATCGATTTACCCGGTGGTGTAATTGGCAACACAGAAGGTTTTGGTCCTTCTATTCCAGGTTCGAGTCCTGGCCGGGTAGAAGGAATCCTGCCGGGTGCTAACGCCCGGTGAACTTGGCGACGTGGTGATAATGTCGATCAGCGCGATCATCCTGGCCGCGGGTAAAGGCACGCGGATGAAGTCCGACCTGCCCAAGGTGCTCCACACGGTCCTTGGCAGGCCGATGTTGAGTTACGTCCTTGACGCCTGCGCTATCGCCGGTTGCGACCGCCTGATCGCCGTCATCGGTCACGAGGCCGTGATGGTTCGACAGGCGTTTTCCGCCTCGGATCATGCGATTCGCTGGGTGGAGCAGCGCGAGCAACTGGGCACCGGCCATGCCGTGATGGTCTGCCGGGACGAACTGGCGGGGCTCTCCGGGCCGGTGCTGGTGCTGGCCGGCGACGGCCCGCTGATCCGTCCCGCGACATTGCGGAAGTTGCTTGAGACGCACCGTTCCCGCGGCGCTGCCTGCACCTTGGCCACCAGCATCCTGGACGATCCGGGTCGCTATGGGCGGATCCTCCGCGATGCCAATGGTGAACTGGCCGGCATCGTGGAATACCTCGACGCCACCGAGGCCCAACGGGCGATCCGCGAGGTCAACGTCTCGGTGTACTGCTTCGACGCCGCCGCGCTGCGAAGCGTCATCGACAAGCTGGACAACCACAACGCCAAGGGCGAGTATTATCTAACTGACGCGCTGGCCTTGCTGCGTGGGGCGGGCAAGAAACTGGCTGCCGTCGCCGCCGTCCCGCCCGAAGAGGTCCTCAGCATCAACGACCTCCAGCAATTGCGAGAGGTGGAGGCCATCCTGGCTGCCAGGGGTACGGCCATGGGGAGCAGGGCATGATGGGAAACCTCAAGCTATTTACCGGCCGGTCGAACCTTCCGCTGGCGCAGAAGATCAGCGATTACCTGGGCGCGCCGCTGGGGGCCGTCAAAACCGCACCGTTCCCCGACGGCGAGCTGCTGGTGAAACTGGAAGAAGATGTCCGCGGACGCGACGTGTTCATCATCCAGCCCACCTGCGCGCCGGTCAACGAAACGCTGATGGAGCTGCTGATCTTCATCGACTCGGCGAGGCGGGCGTCGGCGGAACGTATCACGGCTGTGATGCCATACTTTGGCTACGCCCGGCAGGACCGCANNGGCAGGATCGCAAAGACGAAGGCCGCGTGCCCATCACCGCCAAGCTGGTGGCCAACATGATCACCACCGCCGGGGCGCATCGCGTCCTGACGGTGGACCTGCACGCCGGGCAGATACAGGGCTTCTTCGACATCCCAGTGGACAACCTCTACGCCGAACCGGTGCTCAGCCGATACTGGTCGCAGCGGAATTTCAAGGACCTGGTTCTGGTCAGCCCCGACGTGGGCAATACCAAGCGCGCGAGGGTCTACGCAGAGCGCCTGGGCGGAGAGTTGGCCGTCATCGACAAACGTCGGATCAGCGGTGGGGAAGTCGAGGCCGGCCGCGTCATCGGTGACGTCAAGGGCAAGATGGTCCTGATGATGGACGACATGATAACCACCGCCGCGACGGTCTGCCGCGCCGCCCAGTTGTGCAGGGATTGCGGGGCCAAGGAAATTTACGTCGGCGCCACCCACGCGATACTCTCAGGCCAGGCGGTCCAGTCGCTACGAAGCGCCCCCATCAACGAGATCGTCGTCACCGACAGCATCCCCGTCGGCCGTGACAAGATCGAGGGGATCGGAAAACTCACCGTGCTTTCCGTGGCCGAGCTTGTGGGCGAGGCCATTCACCGTATACACAACGACGAATCAGTCAGCAGCCTGTTCTCGACGGAGGGCAACCGTCCGTGACGAACGTCGAGGACGCGGCGCGGGAGAATCATCATGGCATTGTTGAAGGTTAACCAGCGGCAGGAAACCGGAACGCGGCGGGTCCAATCTCTCCGCCGCAAGGGACTTATTCCCGGCGTAATGTACGGCCACGGAAAGGAGACCGTCTCCCTCAGCCTGGACAAGCACGACCTGGTTCAGGCCCTATCGCGCGGGGAACGGCTGCTGGAACTGGACTTGGCCGGGGCCACACAGAACGTGCTTATCAAGCAGGTCCAGTACGACCCCTTCGGCCAGGAGGTCCTGCACATTGATCTGGCGCGGGTCAACCTGGACGAACTGGTGGAAGTTACCGTTCCCATCGTGCTTCGCGGCGTCCCGGCTGGGGCTGCCGACGGTGGCGTGCTTCAGCAGATCGTCGCCCAGGCGTCCATCGAATGCATGGTCCGCGCGATTCCCGATGAAATCCGCTTGCCGGTCAACGAAATGAAGGTCGGCGACGTGCTGCGCCTGCGCGACCTGCCGTTGCCATCCGGCGCCAAACTGGTCGGCGACCCCGACATCATCGTCTGCACCGTCACGGTGATTACCGAGGCCGAGGTCGCCCCTCCCGAAGGCGAAGTGGCCGCCGCCGAGCCGGAAGTCATCACCGAACGCAAACCGGCAGAGGAAGAAGAAGGCCAGGAAAAACCCAAGGAAAAGTCCAAGGACAAAGAATAATCCTTTGGTATTTCGCGCCGTTTTCATCGTTGGGCGCGAACCGGGAAAGGTCTGGAAACTTGCGTGCTCCATCAACGGAACGTTGCGACCAGGTGCGTGGTCGGTCTGGGAAATCCCGGCCGGGAGTATGCCGATACGCGCCACAACGTCGGGTTTCGCGTGGTGGACGCCCTGGTGCGAAAATGGAACGCGGGTCGAGGACGAAAAGTTTTCAACGGGAAGCTTTTCAAAACCCTCGCCGGTCCCTCGCCGGTCCCGGTGCTGTTGTTTCAGCCGCACACGTTCATGAACCGCTCCGGTTCGGCCGTTCGGGACGTGGCGGGTTTTCACAAGATCGACCGTGCGGACCTTCTGATCGTCCTGGACGACATGGCGATGCCCCTGGGGCAGCTTCGACTCCGTGGCGGTGGATCAGCCGGTGGGCACAATGGCCTGGCCGACGTGCTGGAAGCCTTCGGCGCAGGGGACGTCTCGCGGTTGCGGGTGGGTATCGGCGCCGCGCCGCCTCGCATGGACGCGGCGGATTACGTCTTGCGGCCTTTCCGGGCCGGTGAAAAGGAAAAAATCGAACAGGCGATCGAACACGCCGCCCAGGCCGTTGAGGACTGGGTCATAGAAGGTATCGAATACGCCATGGGCAAACATAATAGCAAGGCGACGGGGCAGGAACTCCCCGACACCGCCAGCCCGGGCACAACGGCCCGACGCGGCCAAGGCAGCGATGGAAGGTGATCATGAGCGCGACGAAAAGATCCTACGAAGGCATGTTTCTCCTGACTAGCGACAAGACGGACTTCGAGGCCGCCTCGGAACCCATCCGTAACATCCTGGCCAGGTATGAGGCGGACGTCCTGATGCTGAAGTCCTGGGACGAGCGGAGGCTGACCTACGGCATCCGCGGCCACAAGAGAGGATTATACGCCTTGTGTTTCTTCTCGGCCGATCCGGCCCGCATCGTGGAAATCGAGCACGACTGCCGACTGGACGAACGGCTCCTGCGGGTGTTGATCATCCGGCGCGACCGGTTGAAAAGCGAGGAGATCGAGGCGGAACGGAACCGCACGACCCGTCCTCCGGGAGGTTTTGATCCCGAGGCCCGGGCCGCCGAGGCCGAGGAGCGGGCGGGACGTGGTTTCTTCCGCGGCGGCCGCCGCGACGGGCCTCCGCGCGGTGAAGTCAGGGATAAGGAAGAGGTCCACGAATCGTCGGAATCCCCCGAGGATCCCGCGGTGGAATGATCCAGGCGAGGCAACCGGCGCGACAACGCCAACTTTTCACGGAGCCTTCCCATGGCAAACTACAATAAGGTCATCCTAGTGGGCAACCTCACGCGCGACCCGAAGTTGAGTTACTTGCCGTCTCAAATGGCCGTCGTGGATTTCGGCCTGGCGGTCAACCGGCGGTGGCGGTCGCAGGATAACCAGCAGCGAGAGGACACGTGTTTCATCGATTGTAGCGCCTATGGCAAACAGGCCGAAACGATCAACCAGCACCTGGCCAAGGGAAGGCCCGTACTGGTGGAAGGGCGGCTCCAATACGACACGTGGGAGGGCAAGGACGGAGTCAAACGCAGCAAACATCGGGTTGTCGTCGAGCGGTTCCAGTTCCTAGGCAGCGCCCCGGCCGGCGCGCGAGGTCCGGCGGGACCGGCGGCGAGCCATGACGCCGACCCCGGCGACGTACACGAAGCGCCACCAACGGACGACGGTGGCGGAGGCGACGATATACCGTTTTGACCGATTCGACCGGCGCCGATGCCGGCGACGGCTCCGCTTGAAAAACCCCGCGCATAGCGCGGTTGTCAGGTAAAGGAAAAGGCCTTATGCCAAGAATGATGAAGAGAAAACCTTTCGGAACCCGTCCGGGCGCCCTCAAGCGAAAGAAGAAGGTTCGCGTCCGGGAACAGGCCAAGTGTCGCTTCTGCCGCGACAAGGTTAAGGAAGTGGACTACAAGGACATCGCCTCCCTCAGTAAGCTGATTACCCAACAAGCAAAGCTCTATTCCCGCAAACGCAGCGGGAACTGCGCCACGCATCAGCGGTCTTGCAGGCAGGCGATTAAGCGAGCCAGGTTCCTGGCCCTTATGCCCTACGTGGGCTAGGCGGCGGGAATCCTCAAGACAGATTTTCGAGGGTCTCGGCATGAAAGTGCTGCTCAGAAGGAACGTATCGAAACTCGGTAAAATCGGCGAGGTCGTCGACGTCAAGCCAGGATATGCCCGCAACTATCTGCTGCCACAACAACTTGCGGTGCAACCGACGGCTGCCAACGTCAAAAGCGTCGAGGCGGAAAAAGCCCATTATCTGGAAGAAATGGCCCGCCAGCGAGCCGACCTGGAAGCCCGCGCCGCGGCAATCGGTGGCAGGGAAGTCACCATCTCCGCGCGGGCCAACGAGGAAGGTCATCTCTACGGCTCGATCGGGCCTGCCCAGATCATCGCGGCCTTGGCCGCGGCGGGCATCTTCCTGGACGCCGAGAACATTGCCCTTGACTCCCCGATCCGCCGGCTGGATAAATATGACGTCCCGGTCGTCTTCGGAGAGGACATCAAGGTAGCCATTCACGTCTGTGTGGTTCGATTGGCGGAGCAAGGCGCTGAGTCTTACTCCCCGAGCGACCAGGACACGACGAAAACCGTGGACTGACCCATTTATCGGCCGGTCCGACGGGTGGATGAGGCATAAGGCAACTGTCTACCCCGCCATCGGGGCGGATGCACCGGAGGCCAGGGAAGGTGACAACGGCGAACGCTCCCACGCTCGGTGGCCGGGATTACGTCCCCTCCCAGGGCGCTCCCCTGCGAGTCCCGCCACAAGCCATCGAGGCCGAAACCTGCGTCCTTGGCTCGATGATCCTTTACGCCCCCTGTATCGACATCGTGGTGCAGGTGACCCGGGCGGAACATTTTTACCGGCCCGCCCACCAACTGGTCTATCAGGTTCTGGTGGATATGCGCCAGACGGGCAAGCCCATCGACCTAGTCCTGCTGCGGGAGGAACTTAAGCTCCGCAACCAGTTGGATGCCGTCGGCGGCGTGGAGTATCTCGTCGCCCTGGCCGAGGGCGTGCCCAGCGCCGCCAACGCCCAATACTACGCCGAAATCGTCCGCGACAAGGCCATGCTCCGCGAGCTGATCGTCGCCGGAACCGAGATGGTCCAGGAGGCCTTCGACTCCCGCGATGCCGCCGGGGAAGTCCTGGACCGCTCCGAAAACCGCGTCTTCCAGATCGCCTCCCAGCATATCACCGGAGAGGCCGTCTCCCTCAACAACCTGCTTCAGAAAACCTTCGAGACCCTCCAGGCGCACGACGGAAGGCTCATCACCGGTCTGGCCAGCGGCTACCACCCCCTGGACGAACTGACTAGCGGGTTCCAGGCCGGGGAGATGGTCATCCTGGCGGCACGGCCTTCGATGGGCAAGACCAGCCTCCTGCTGAATGTCGCCGAGAACATGGCCGTCGTGGACAAGGTCCCCGTGCTGGTATTCTCGCTGGAAATGTCCAAGGAGCAACTTGCCCAGCGACTGCTCGCCAGCCATTCCCGATACGACCTTCGACAAATGCGGCGGGGAAATATCTCCCCGGAGGACTGGACAAAGCTCCAACTGGCCGCCGGAGACCTGGAACAGGCCCCAATATTCATCGACGACTCCCCGATGTTGACGATCCTCCAACTGCGGGCCAAGGCGCGGCGAATCAAGGCCGCGCACGACATCCAGTGCGTCTTCATCGACTACCTCCAGTTGATGACCTACGCCGGCCGCGCTGACAGCCGCCAGGAGCAGATCACCGAGATCTCCCGCGGTATCAAGGCACTGGCCAGGGAACTACGAATCCCCGTCGTCTGCGCCGCCCAGCTCAACCGCGGACCCACCGACCGTCCCACACATCGGCCGCGAATGAGCGACCTCCGCGAGAGCGGTTCCATCGAGCAGGACGCCGACGTCGTTGCCCTGCTGCACTGCGAGGACTATTTCCACCAGGGCGAGGAAGGCTACGCTCCTACCAACGTCACCGAACTGATCGTCGCCAAGCAGCGCAACGGGCCAACGGGAATCGTGCGGCTCCAGTTCATCAACAGCTTCACCCGTTTTGAGACCGCTTCCTCAGACAGCTACCAAGGCCACGAAGCGGCGTTTTGAGCGGGTTGGGCGAGCAACTTGCCCTCCCCATGCAGTTATGGGCACAGTAGGATGCCTCCGGGCTGAAACGGTTTGACTGGTTTGGGTATCGCATGACTCTGCGTGCCGTGATTATCGGGTTGATTGGGGCAGGGGTTGTTACGGCATTGGCTTACGCCAATGACATGGTCCTGGACCTGACCAATTTTGTGGGCAACTTCTTGCCCGTCAGCGTGTTCGGTTCGATGGTCGTCTTCGTGTTGCTGGGCAATCCGCTGCTTGGCAGGCTCAAGCCCGCCTGGGCTTTTACCTCCGGTGAGTTGGCCGTCGTATTGGTGATGGCGTGCGTTGCGTGCAGCGTGCCAAGCTACGGTCTGATGCGGATGTTCATTCCCTCGGCGATCGTGCCGATCCAGGTCAACAGCGTCACGCCGGGCTGGCAGAGGAGCGGGGCGCTCCAATACGCTCCCCCCTCGATGCTGGTGTCCGGGGGGCGATACGAACCGGAAGTCATCGAAGGTTACTTTACGGGCCTGCGTCGAGGGGATCGCTGGGTTGGCCTGGACAAAGTCCCCTGGCAGCAGTGGACCCCGCCGCTGGCCACCTGGTTGCCGCTGGTCTTTGCGCTGGCGGTGGCGGTGATCTCCCTTGCCCTGATCGTCCACCGGCAGTGGGCCGCCAGCGAGCGTCTGCGCTATCCCGTCGCCGACTTCATGAGTTCCCTGTTGGTTCAGCAGGACGGAAGGCCCGCGGCGGTTCTCCGCGACAAGCTGTTCTGGATGGCGGTAATCGTCATCGTCTTCATCCGGGCGATCAACTATCTGAATGCATGGTTTCCCCACAGTATAGAGATACCGCTGATCTTCGAGTTCCCCGCGATTCGGCGAGCATGGCCCCTCCTGGTCAAGAGCGCCGGTTTCAATTATTTCGTGCAAATTGCAATCTATCCGGTCGCCGTGGCATTCAGTTTCTTCCTTGCCAGCGACGTTGGGCTGAGCCTGGGCCTGGCGCGCCCGTTTTTCCTGGTGCTTTCCGCCGTCTGTGCCACCGCAGGCGTGACAATGCTTGACAGGTCCATGGCCGGCGGGGAGGTGAACTGGCAGATGTTCGGCGGGTACCTGGGGGTCGCCCTGGGCCTGTTATACACCGGACGGTGGCACTATTGGCAGACGCTCCGGGCGGCTGTCTCGCTGCGCAGAGGGAGCAACGACGCCAATCCCTGGGCCTGCCGCGCCTTGTTCATCGCCCTCGGCGCCGCCACGGTCTGGCTGGTCCGCCTGGGCCTGGACTGGCCGTTCGCGCTGATGGCCGTCCTGATGACACTGCTTGTCTTTGTCGGCATGGCCCGCATCGTTGCCGAAACTGGGTTGTTCTGGTGTCAGGCATGGTGGTATCCGGCGGGTGTAATCTTTGGGCTGTTTGGCGCCGAGGCGCTAGGTCCCAAGGTAGTGGCTATCCTTTGCTTGATGAACGCGGTGCTGACGATCAACCCGCGAGAGGCGCTGATGCCCTTCGTGGTCAACGGACTGAAGATTTGCGATGATTTCGCCGTAAAACCGGTGCGCACGGCCTGGTCATCCGTCGCCGCCTACGCCGTGGCGCTTGCGATAGCCGTGCCTGTGGTGCTCTGGATCGACTACAACACGGGCATCCGTAACCGCTCCGACAAATGGAGCACTTATTGGGTGCCCCAGAAGGCCTACAACACGGTCAACGGCGTGCTGACGGAGCTCCGGTTTCGCGGAACGCTTGAACGCTCGCAGCATTTCAGCCCAATCGAGCGAGTCCTTCACATGAAACCGGAGCGGGCCATTTTCTGGTGGATCGGCGGCGGGATGGCGGGGGTATTCCTTCTGGGTTATCTGCGGTTGCGATACACCTGGTGGCCGCTGCATCCGGTGCTGGTGGTGGTCTGGGCAGGCACGCCTATTGAAACGCTGGGACACTCCTTCATGCTCGGTTGGCTGATCAAGGTGCTCATCACGCGGGTGGGAGGCTCGCCGGTCTACCGAAGGGCCAAGGTATTCATGATCGGTGTCATAGCCGGGGAACTGCTCTGCGGACTGGCTATCATGGCCTTCAACGCCGCCTACATGGGCATGACCGGCACCAAGCCGCCGGCGTACGTCGTGATACCGTAAGGGCCATGGCAATATGCGTATTTGTTATATATCGCTCAAGGGGATGCCGTTTGGCGGCGGCATCGAGAAGTACACCGAGGAGGTCGGCAGCCGCATGGCCGCTCCCGACCGGCATAATGTGCTGGAGTAGTTATCGCCAACAATGTCTGGGACCGGATCATAGAACCCGGACATGAGGATGCCAGAATGGACGCATGGGAAGACTACTTCGAGATTCTTAGATGCGTCCATTGCGGTGGGCACTTGAGGGCACCCCAGTCTCCGGACCAATACAGGGGCTTTCCCAGAGTCAATCGCGAGGTGACATGCACCTCTTGCGGCAAAGGATATCCTCTCGTTGAAAACATTCCCGTCATGTTTATCGACGAAAACAGGACAAAACTCCTCTTGGATGCTTCCGCGTATGACTCTCGCCTATTGACAGCTCGCAACAAGGTCAAGAGTCTGGCGCATCTAACGGGCGATGCGTTGGAGCAATTTGCCGAGGAATGTGCGGCTTCACCGGACGCACTGAGCTGGGAGATGGCGTTCTGGGAGATATGGAAGCAATCGGACCCTGCACTGGTGGAGGGACGACCAGAGAAGATCAGGCAGCAACTTGAGCAGGACAGCACAGCCGGCGGCCGAGGTAAGTTTTTTGATTTGGTGCAGCGATCTTGTCCCGATCTGTCCGGGAAACACCTGTTGAACATAGGGGCTGGAAGAGACTTACTGCTCGAACTGTTCTTGTCGGCTGGATGTCACGTCATCGAGCAGGACATCGTGCTGGAATCGCTTCTCTATTTGAAGCGCAGAGGCGCCAGCTTCTGCATATGCGGCGATGCGAGAAAACTTCCATTCCAGGATGAGGTTTTCCAACTGGCAGTTTGCTTTGAGGTGCTGCATCACATCTGGCCAATCGAAGATCCCCTAAAGGAGCTCCTTCGAACGACTTCGGGCCACGTTCACGTTGTCGAGCCGAACCGTTTTGCCCTCACAAGGCTCCCACTTTGTTTTCCTGGCCCGCTGAAGCGGAGATTGAAGAAGCTGTACTCCGGGGACTACTCTCACTCCCCTTACGAGACCCCCATCGATCCTGGGTACTTCAAAGACATCGTGCGTAAGAGCCATGTGGAGATCGTGGAGTTCTACTATACGCGATCATCTTGGATATCGAGCCAAGCTAAGGGGATGCGGGCAATTCTCCGAGAGTTGAATATTTTGCTTGCCCTGCTTTTCCCAGTGCTTTCGTCCCATTTTATGGGCATCATCCAGAGGCCAAGTAACTCGCCTCTGCGAGCGGCATCAACACACAGCGGTCAACGATTTTAGTGATACAAAGGTCAATAGAGTCCCGGAGAAATCGCCGGTAATTAAAATTGGCGCGATTATGCGCGGCTTGACGGCGCCTCCAGAGAACGTAAGATGGAACCGTTCTGTGAGCACGTGCAAGGCCCCGTGTCGACGGCCAGAGTTCTTTTTGTCGGGAGTGTCCCGATAACATGCGTATCTGATACATAGCCGTCAAGGGAATGCCGCTGGGCGGTGGCATCGAGAAATACACCGAGGAGGTCGGCAGCCGCATGGCCGCCCGAGGCCATCGGGTCATAGTGTACGCCATGAAGCACTACGGAGCCCGAAGCGGCGCCTACAGGGGCATGGAAGTCCGCACCGTCGGCACGATTCGCCACAAGAGCGTCGAGAAACTGGCGGCCACGTTTCTGGCATCCGCCATCCAGACGATCCGCGCCGAGAGCGACATCATCCACTTTCACGCCTTCGGACCGGCGATGTTCTGCATATTGCCGCGGCTGGCGGGTCGGCGAGTTGTGGTGCAGGGGCACGGCCTGGAGTGGAATCGCGCACGGTGGAGCGGGCCGGCCAGGTTCCTCCTGCGCCTCATGGAAAGGCCGTCGGTGCGATTCCCCCACTCCGTCACCGTGGTATCCAAGAGCCTGAGCGAATACCTGTGGCGGAATTACCGCGTCACCGGCGAGTACATCCCCTCCGGAGTCAACCCGCCGATGCTTGAACAGCCGGAGTTGATCAACGAAATGGGCCTGGCAAGCGGCGGATATATCCTCTTCCTGTCCAGACTCGTACCGGAAAAGGGCGCACATCACCTCATCAAGGCATTTCACCGTCTCGATACGGACCGCAGGTTGGTCATCGCCGGCGATGCACAGCACGAGCAGCGATACAAGCGGGAGCTTGTCGAGCTGGCGGGCGGTGATACCCGCATTCTCTTTCCGGGATTCGTCTCCGGGCGGCTGCTGCGCGAGCTTCTGTCCCACTGCCTGCTGTTCGTCCAGCCATCGGAGATCGAGGGCATGTCCATCTCGCTGTTGGAGGCCTTCAGCTATGGGAAATGCTGCCTGATCAGCGACATCCCCGAGAACATCGAGGCCGCATCGGGCTGCGCCGTTTCATTCAGAAGCGGCGATGTAGGCGACCTTGCCGACAAGATCCAATACCTGATCCGCGGCCCCTCCGTGGCCGGGGAGATGGCCGCCCGCGCACAGAGACATGCCCTGGCCAACCACAACTGGGACGCCATCGCCGACAAGCTGGAGGCGTTCTATGCAAAAGTACTACGCGACTGACCGGCTCTTGGAGAAAGTCACGACGCTGAGGAATCTAAGCGCCAAGTACATCACCAGCACGGAAATGCCCATACCGCGTATCTCGTCAAACACGTTGCCGACCAGGAATATATCTAAAAGCATCAAATACACGAAAAACCAAGCGGTTGCGTTCAGTACGTTGCCACAGTTGCGCTCTATCCTGCGCACAACGCCGCGGACGAGCGCCCCAAGGATCAGGAAACCACAGGCGACCAAGGGAAGCCCGCCGTTCCTGTAGAGAAAACCAAATAGCGTCGGAATAACCGCGAAATGTATACTCTTCCCCCCGGTTATTTCGCGCGACAAAATGACGTCGGGACTTTCGTACACGCCGCCGATTGAGAAAAAACGTTCAAGCTGCCAGCCCAGGTCGCAAGGAAGCTTTTTCAAGAGAATAAAGTTGAAGCCTTCCCAGGAGTAGATAAAGACCCGCCCCGCCAGGTACTTTAAAGTGAAAACCATTTCCTGGCCTTCCGTAACGTATATGATGGATATCCCCACAGCCAGGCACGCAAGCATGGATAGCAACACCCTGGCGGTGAACAGCCGCGCCTGCCTTTTCTGAACCAGGTCGTAAACCGTCAACAGACCCAACACCAGCCAGATCGCGTTGGCCTTNNCCTGGGATGTCTCTTTTGAGAGTACCGCAGCGACATGCCAAAGCATAGCACCGACAGAAATGGCAGAAACACATCCGTAACCCGCGTCAAACCGAATGTCCTGATGTTGAGAGCCAACTTCATGGCGGATGCCTTGCCCGGGTCATCCGCCAGCATGGGGATGCCCCGCATGGCCAGTAGAAACACGGCCAATCCCAGTAGGGAGAAGGCCAGAAGCACGCTGGCGACAAATAGCCTCTGGGGGTTGGGGTCCGCATCGGCGGCAAGAGAGACCTTGCCTTTATCCCATCTATCGCGCAGCCATTGGCCCGCCAGGAAGCAAACCAATGCCGTAATCATTACAGTAAGAACGCGACCCTGCTGAATCTGGTGGTAAAGGGGCGCAACCTTGGGCATTTGCTCGTGGAAGACGGCACCTATCAGGAAGCAGGCGAAAGCGATTCTAAACAGGTCGAGCCGTCTCAGCAGCATGACGCCGCCTCGGTCTGGCTGGATGGGTTCCTGCCGGCAAGCAGGCCATCCAGGTCTATCGGGACACGCCGCCCTGTTTCGGCGGACTGCTTGCACAGGATCGTCGCGCAGGCCGCGGCGAACTGCTCGCCAGGAGTAACGCCAAGGTCGCCGCCTTCGGAAATATGCTTGAAGAACGCGGACATCTGGCGAGCGTGGCCTTTTTCATTGAGCCTGAGGATGCGTTTGCCGCCAGGCCCGTAAAGCTCCAATCTTCGGAAGTCGTCCAGGATGGCGGCCTTGCCGTCGGCAAACACCTCGCACCGCTCCTTGGGCATGGAAGAGTTACCCATGTCGCAATACGAGATAGCCGCGGATGAGCCATCGGAGAATGCGAGTGTAATGTTCCAGCCCTCGGTAATGCCGCAGCCTTTACCATCGGTCCTGGCCGCAAAGACACCGACGATGTCGGACATGCACAGAAAAGCGGCAAAATCCACGAAATGACTGCCTTCGCCAAGCCACGGTCCGCCGCCTTCCTCGCCACGTGTCCAGTGATCTGGCGGCACGCAGCCGGCGTTTACCCGGTAGAGGACTACCATCGGCGAGGAGCGGCCGGCGAAGAACGCCCGCATTTCCTCCGCGGCGCGGCTAAAACGGCGATTGTGTCCCACCAGCAACGAAAGTCGCGGGCAGGACAAGTGGGCAAGATGAATCCTCCGCACCTCCTCGATGGTCAGCGCCAGGGGCTTTTCGACGAAGACGTGCTTG
>PMBX01000182.1 GCA_003153915.1 Phycisphaerales bacterium | reverse complement strand
ACGTCGATGCCGCTGCAGCCGGGCATCTGAATGTCCAGCAGGATGACGTCGGGCTTCAGTTCGCTCACCTTCTGAATGGCCTCCTCGCCATCCGCGGCTTCGCCCACGATCTCCAGGCCCGGGATGGGACCGAGCATCTGGCGCAGCCGCTCCCGGGCGGCCTGTTCGTCGTCCACCAGCATGGTGCGGATCATTGAGCCCTCGCTTCCGCCGTGCGCGGCAGGTGAATGGCGACGACGGTCATGCCGAGCGCGGTGTCGCGGTCGATGTGCAGGCTGGCGGCGTCTCCGAAGTGCCCTTGCAGGCGCTCGCGAATGTTACGCAGGCCGTAGCCGCCGTTGCCGGCGGGGAAGCCGCCCAGGGCGGTCGCGGGGAAGCCGGGCCCGTTGTCGCGAACCTGGATCGAGATTCCGGAGGCGTCGACAGTGGCCTCGATTTCGACCGTGGCCTGAGTCCGAATTCCGCCTACGCCGTGTTTGACCGCGTTCTCCACCAGGGTCTGGACCACCATGGCCGGAATGCGGACATTCATGGCCTCGTCCGTGCAGGCCACGCGCACCACGAGGCGATCGCCGAAGCGTTCCTGTTCGACGTCCAGATAGGCGCGGACGGCCTCCAGTTCCTCTTCGAGCGTGACCCATTCGCGGTCCGAGCGCCGCAGGGTGTATCGAAACACTTCGGCGAGTTGCTCGATGGTCTTTTCGGCGCGGTCCGGGTGGCGCGGAATGAGGCTGGCAATGGTATTCAGCGCATTGAAGAGGAAGTGCGGGTTCACCTGCGCGCGCAGGGCCTTCAGTTCGGAACGGTTGGCGTTGAGGACCAGTTCCTGCTCGCGTCTTTCGTGCTCCAGGCGCTTTTCGCGCAAGCGCAGGTTCTCCAGTAGAAACGAGAAGATTTCGGCCAGCGACGCCAGCAGGGCGAAATCCTCGCTGAGGAAGCGCGGGTTGTGCGCGCGAGGGCGGACGCGGACCACGCCAACCTGTTCGCTGCCCAGACGGATCGGCGCCTGCATGGGATCGCCGCCAGCTTCGGCGTCCAGTGACGGTCCGGAGGCCGGTCCCATGATGACCTCGGAGTCCGACTGAAAGATGTCCCGCAACCGCTGCTCGGCGAGGGCGGCCAGCTCCGGTTCGCCGATGGCGCCCTGCAGCCCGTCCAGAAAATACTCGCTGGCTTCGATGGGCGAGAAGCGGCGGCCGAGCCAGAGGCGGTCGAGCCAGGCGGAGATCACGCGGTAGAGCCAGGGGTGGATCAGGACGATGGGGCTGGCGGAGATCGCCCACACCACGATGCTCAACCGGAAGCGCATCATCCAGGGCCCCACCCAAGTAAAGTACATGGCCAGGAGGGCGAACGAGATAAAAGTCACCACTCCCTTCTTGATCAGGACATCGAAGAAGGCGAGCCGCTCCACGTAGTAAGTGACGATAAAGACGAAGATCAAGGGACAGAGGTCCTTCGGCAGAGAGAATACCGGGGCGGCCGTAGTTAGCCAGAGCATTGCCGTCGACGCCCAGGCGATGCAAAAACCCACTACCCAGCGGCGCTGGCGGCGCTCGGTCGAGCCGCTTGCGGGACGGCGCGACGCGCACAGGACACCGATGGCGCCTATGGCGCCGCCCGCCAGCGGCGGCGGTATCCAAAACCGCGGCGGGATCGGAAGATGGCTAAAGACGCCCATGAAGAAGCCCACCCCGCCGATCGCCGTGGACACGGCGATCCCGTACGACAGCCAGACAAACGCCTTCCAGATCCTGGGTCCTGGAAGATACTCCCGCTCGCCGTTGTAGAAGGTGTGGAACAGCAGCACCGCAGCCATTACGGAGGCAAATAGGTCGATTGCGCTAAAGACCGCCAGGGTATGTCCCGTCGCGATCCGAACCGCTTCTTCCGTCAGCAGGTTCACGTATACCAGCGCAAAGTTGACGATCAGGGCGCAGTAAGCGGCGCCGCCCCATCGCGTTCTGCGCACGCGGTAGTTGCGGATGCAAAAGATGGACATCAGGACGTAGGAAATCGCGTCCAGGCTCCATACGAGACTCAGAAACAGATAAAGGTTCCTGCCCACTTATGCCTTACTCCTCCTAGAACGTGTACTTGAGCGAAAGAAGCCCGATGCGGTAACCCGTGGTGTGCAGGGGCGCCCCCGACGTCAGGGGGTTGGAATTGGTGGTGCCGGCCACGGGCGCTGCGAACAGGAGCGACAGGTCGGAGTATGCGCCGTTCACGTTGAAGGCCTTGAGCGGATGGTTGAGGAAGTTGAACGCCGCTGCGCGGAACTCAAACTGATGGCGCTCCTTGAACCGGAAGGTCTTGTGAATCGACAAGTCGCTGTTGAAGTAGCTCGGGCCATGGATGTAGGGCCAAACGACGGGCCCGTTCGTTCCCTGCGGTCCCAGGGCGAAGCAGTTGGAATTGAAGTACTGGCCCGCCTTCAGATTGCTTCTTGGATCGCAGGTGAGCACGGGGCGGAGATTTTCGGAATCTGTTCCCAGCCACATCAGGCTGTTCAGGCCTCCCGTGGTGTTGAGGTTCAGGTTTCCCCCTGTATTTGGTTGAATGGGCGCGCCGCTCTGCACCTGCGTGATGCCGGAAACGGCCCAGCCGTTCAACAGGCCTCCCAGAAAGAAGCTGTGATGGACGGGGCTGGGGAGATTGACCAGGTAGGCAGCATTGAATATGTGGGTGTGGTCATAAGCCAGCGGGCCGTAGTTATTGCGGAGGTTCCAGGGGTCCATGGCCGGGCCGTTGCCCGAGCCATTGTCCGATTCACCGTCGCGGATTCCGAGCACTTTGCCAAAGGTGTAATTCAGCATGAAAGTGGCTCGCCCGGATTGTTTGTTCCATGACGCGACCAGGGCGTTGTAGTTCTGATAGGTGCCGTGGCTGGTCAGCAAGATGGTTTGATAGTTGTGATAGGAGCGGTAGTCCTGGCTGGGCACACCGCCGAGGGCCGGATCATTTACCATCCCGGTGATCGGGTCGGGCAAGAAGTAAGCGCCGCGCGGGGTCTTGTTCAGGTTCCCAAGAAAGGGAATATTGAAGCCGTTCCCCGATAGCAGCAGGTCGCGGCTTCGATTGCCGCTGTACTGGATTTCGGCGGTCGAATGCCACGGCACCCGCTGCGAAAGGATGATGTTGTAGGTGTAGGTATGCGGCGTCCTGGTGTCTCCCTGCTGCATGGCGCCGATGTTAGTGCCGATGCCGGCTACGTCCGGCTGACTGTACTGGGCGAAGTTCCAACCAAGATTCGCCGGGTTGAGGATGTTATAGCTGGGGATGCCGGCCGCCTCATCGTAGATGCCTGCATTGGATGCCGAGTTATACGAGATCTGGTACCGATACAAGCCGATTCCGCCGCGTAGGACGGTCCGCCCGATTCCGGAGAGGTCGAAGGCGAAGCCGACTCGCGGCTCGGGGGAGAACAGCTTGGACGGAAAGCCGGACATGGGGATCTTACTATCCCTGCCGTGCCACAGCAGGCCGGTCCACGGGCCGGCCGCCGGCGTGTTGTTATATCCGGCGGGGTCCCACACCACCAGGCCTTGCCCGCTGGTGGGGTACCACTGGCCCATGTGATCAAAGCGCACGCCGTAAGTCAGAGTCAGCCTGCGGTTGGCCTTCCACTGGTCCTGCGCGTAAAACGAGTATTGGCTGTATTTGAAGTCGTACACGCTGAGGGCGGGCACTTGCTGGAATGACTGGACGCGGCCGGTCAGAAAGTCCGCCAACAGGTTTCCGCTGCTAGTGGCGCCCGTGTTGGCGAAATTGAGCATGCCCTGCGCCCAGTTTCCAAGGCCTCCGGTCTGGTTGTTCTCGGCGAAGTCCCAATAGAACCCGAACTTCATGGTGTGCGTACCCGCGACTTTGGAGAGATTGTCCGCGATGGATGGGTCGAAGGACATCTTGCCGAAAGCTCCGTTATGGAAGCTGGTGCCGAATGCCGGTGCGTGATAACCGGGGACTAGGTTGTACTGGCTGTTGATGTTTGGGATCTGCGCCATGTACGGGTCGGCAGCGAGGGGCTTGTAACCTGTCAGCCCGACGCTCGAGATATCGACCGCTCCCGGGTTCTGAAGCCGGACCGGATTGAGAAACTTGGCCAGCGAGAGGACGGTTTCGTTGGTCAGGCTGGGGCCGAATACGTGCACCAGGTTGGCGCTATAGATGTTCGCGACCTGGTGTGCCGGCATCGTCGACGGATAGGGCAGCGCGTTGCCCGGATAATACCAGACGCCGATGGGGTTCACATCGTTTTCATCCTGCCGGTTCCAGGAGACGAAGAACTTGGTGTTGTCGCTGATGTTGTAATCGAGGCGCAGCCTGAACTCGAAACGGTTGACGTTGAAGTTGTAAGCATAGAAGAGGTTGTTGCCGCTCGCGTCGGGCTGCGCCATCGTCGGGTGGGGGAAGGTCCTCGCATAGGCAAGGGAGTTCGGGTCGATCAGGCTGGCCGGGATCATGCCGCCGGGATAGGCGGCCGCCGCGCCGTGCTGGGTGGGCTGGAGAGCGGCTGCGCCCTTGGTCCCGGCAAAACCGGCGCCGAGACTGTCCAGATACGCCTGGGAGAAATTGCCGCTCAGCATCTGCTCGGTCGGAATGAAGTAGGCGCGATACGTCGGCGCCGGGGTCTGCACCATGCCNNCCGCCAACCTCCACGCCGGGATAGTAAGAGCCACGGTACATGGCCTTGGTGGCGCCCAGACTTTTGGCATACGATTCGGTGGAGTTGAGGGCCGGGCCGCTGCCGTAGAAGTAGGCCGCGCCATGGAAGTGGGAGGTGCCGCTCTTTCCGATGGCCTGCAAAGTAACCGGCCCCTTGGCGTATTCGGCGCC
>PMBX01000155.1:2270-4114 GCA_003153915.1 Phycisphaerales bacterium | reverse complement strand
GCCACGGTGTAGGGGGCGGTATCGTCGAAGCCGCTCGGGGCTTCGTAGATGGTGGTATACGAATAAATTTCGCCGCGTCCGCTGAACGCATAGGCCTGTTTGGCCTCGCCTCCGCAACTCGGACATACATCGCGTGGGGGAAATATTTTGGCCTCGCAGTGCGGGCAAACTTCACCAACCAGGCTGTAGCGTTGTCGCTTCAAACGCCAATGACGGGGTATTTCCATGGATATAATTCTCCTTCACTTCCTATTCTAACGAACCGGACTATCAAGAACTATCAGAGCTTGCGCCTGTCGAAACTGTAATCTTATTCTAACGTTTCCAGGATATGCGTGATGGCTGTGGACGCCGGTCCGCCGAGGGACTGGAGCAGGGCGTAGCGTGACCCCTCCACCTGGTTCGGCCCGGCCTGACCCCGCAGCTGCAGCGCGGCTTCGGCAGCCTGGTACACGCCCGTGGCGCCGCCCGGGTTGCCCCTGGCCTTGCAGCCGCCCAGCGTNNCCCATCCGCGGCCAGTTTCCAGCCCTCACCACGCGCAGCATAACCGGCGGCTTCCAGCGACAGGGCGGCGAAGATCGAATAAGCATCGTGATATTCGAAGAGACTGATCTGCCCGCGCTCGATCCCGGCCCGCTTGAAAGCCTGTTCGACCGAGAGCTGCGCCGCCGCGAACCACAGCAGGTTGGGACGGCTGTGCAGCGCCAGGCTGTCCGAAGCGCTGGCGGAAGCGGCGATCCGCACCAGCGGGTGGGCAAACTTCTTCGGTAGTAACTCGCTGCGGGTCAGGAGCACGGCGGCTGCGCCGTCGGCGTTGGGAGCAACGTCGAACATGTTCAACGGGTCGCAGACCGGTTCTGCCTTTCGATAGGCCTCCAGTGAGATTGCCTTGCGGAACATGGCATTGGGGTTGCCCGCCCCGTTGGCGTGAGCCGTCAGCGGGAAACCGGCCAGCCCGTCTGCCGGGACATCGAACTCGGTGATATACCGCCGCATCAACAAGGCGGCCTGGGCGGTGGGCGTCAGCCCCTGGACGGACTCGAAGTCGCTGTCGGTGGCGGTCGCCAGGGCAGCCTCCACGTCAGGGCCGACTACGTCGGTGAACTTCTCCACACCGACCACCAGCGCCGCATCCACCCATCCACTGGCAATTGCCAGGTAACCCTGGCGCAGTGCCGCCCCGCCGGAGGCTCCGGCGGCTTCGAAGGAGGCAGCCTCGATACCTCCGAATCCACCGTAGTCGGCCAGCAGCGCCCCCAGGTGCGCCTGGCGGGAGAGGGCCGGAGCCAGCATGTTGCCGACGAAGAGCGCCTGCGGTCTCAATCCGCCGGCATCCTTGACGGCAGCCAGCATGGCCTTCACAGCCAGCGAGCGCAGGGAGATTTCCCAGTGTTCGCCGACGGGAGTTTGTCCGATACCAGCAATGACAACATCAGTCATAATAATTCCTTGAAAAGCTAACGGCTAATTGCTAACCGCTCATAGCTATTAGCGATTGGCTATTTCATCGTAATCTTCCCACGATACCGTGCATACGTGGCGTAATCGATCTCCGTGCGGCGGGCGATGTAATCCTGCGTCTTGGGAGCCTTGTCGCGCCGTTCGAGCAGTTTCTCGGTGACGGTGATATCGAAAGCATCCGACCCGGCTCCGGAGCCGAACGAGACCATCAGGATATGGTCGCCGGGCCTGGCAACGTCCAGCGTGGCGGTCAGGCCGATGATGGCCGCCCCGGCGTAGGTGTTGCCGATGACCGGTGACAGCAGCCCGGGGGCGATCTGTTCCGGGGTGAAGCCCAGCAGCGAGGCCGCCCGCTGTGGGAACTTGGCGTTCGGCTGGTGGAA
>PMBX01000155.1:0-2238 GCA_003153915.1 Phycisphaerales bacterium | reverse complement strand
ACGAAGGAGTAGGAGGCGTTGATGACCGCCAGACTCTCCTCCGCAGGACCGATGATAAAAGCCGCTCCGCCCGCCGCTGCGGTGTACTCGAGAGCGTCACCGGGTTTGCCTTGGGCGGTGTCCATGCCGATGGCGACGGCGTAACGCGCCATGGACGAACCCACCAGCCCCATCGCCATGACCATCGCCTCCGTCCCGGCCTTACAGGCGAACTCCATATCTGCCGCCTGGATGTGGGGCGCGGCCCCGATGGCTTCGGCCACAATGGTCGAACTGGGCTTGACCGCGTAGGGGTGCGACTCGGACCCGATCCACACGGCGCGGATCTCGACCGGGTCGATGCCGGCGCGTTTCAGAGCGTTACGGGCCGCCTCAATGGACATGGTGATAACGTCCTCGTCCATCCCGGGGACGGCTTTTTCCTTGATCGGCAGGCCGCCCTTGCCGCCCGTCCAGACGCGGGCAACTTCCTTGGCCGGCAGGCGGTAACGCGGCACATAGGCTCCGTAGCCGACAATGCCAACAGGACGGGAGGGTTTCAAGAGCGTGTTGTTTTCGGTCATGGGGTTGCCTCCGTTGGGAAGCGGCATCGCCGTGTCCCAACAAAAATCATTTCAATGATTTCAGGATTTCCTCGGCACGGTCAACGCGCACCGTTTTGTCTGCCACCATCTGCGCGGCGACCTTCTCGATCTGCTCCCCCGTTGCCCCGGCGGCGATCGCCACCTGCCGGGCGTGCAGGGACATGTGTCCCCGTTGGATCCCTTCGGTGGCCAATGCCCGCAGGGCGGCCAGGTTCTGTGCCAGCCCCACGGAGACGATGATCTCTGCAAGGTCGCTGGCGCTCTTGACGGCCATCAGTTTCAAGGCAGCCTTGGCGGCTGGATGTACCTTGGTTGCCCCGCCGACGATACCGACCGCCATCGGCATTTCTAGTTCACCGACCAGGTTGCCATCTGCATCCCTGCCCCAGGTGCTTAGACTGGTGTAGCGCCCGTCGCGGGCGGCGTAAGCGTGTGCCCCGGCTTCGATGGCACGCCAATCGTTGCCGGTGGCAATCACCACCGCATCCACGCCGTTCATGATGCCCTTGTTGTGCGTGGCGGCTCGGTAGGGGTCCGTGGCAGCGAAGGCCCAGGCTTCGATGATGCCGTCACGCACACGTTCCCCGCCATAGGACAAAATATTATCTTGTCCTACCATTTCCAATTCCTTGACCGGTATTTTGCACGTGGCCTTCGCCAGCCTCTTATCTGCCAGGTTGGACAGGATTTTCAGGTGGACGCGCCCGCCGGTGATGGCCTCCACGCGCGGGGCCAGACGTTCACAGGCGGTGTTGACCGCGTTGGCGCCCATCGCATCCCGCACATCGTAGATCAGGTGCACCACCAGAAACGGTCCAATGGGCGATTCCTCGATCAGACGGACTTCCAGGTCACGTGCCCCGCCTCCGAACTTTTTCAGGACAGGGTCGATCGTATCTGCCTCGGCGAGCAGTTCGGCCTTGTGTTCGTGCAATTTCATGCTGGCAGCCATCAGGTCGGGCACATCCAGCACCTGCATTTGGCCGATCATCTCCGGGGCGGAGGTGGATGCAGTGAACCCGCCGCCGGTGCGCGCCAGCTTGGCCATGAACGAGGCCCCGGCCACCACCGACGGCTCCTCGATGGCCATCGGTACGAGCACCTCCCGTCCGTTGACGAGGAAGTTCAGCGCGATGCCGAGTGGCAGGCCAAAAGTCCCGACCGCGTTCTCAATCATCGGATCAGCCTGTTCGGAGGTGAGTCCTCCACTGTTAAAGGCGGCCAGTTCTTCGGGGGTGAGTCCCGCTGCCTCGGCCAATTTGTCCAGCCGTTCAGCGAGCGGGAGATTGTAAAAACCGGGGATTCGCGAAGTTGTCATAATGATAATTCGATGCCTTTCGTGTCCTTCGATGCTGATTCTACTCCGGCCGTCTGGCAAAATCTATCAAACTTGGCGAAATCGGACATATCGAGTAGAATTATTTTCGAGGTACCGAATGCTCCTGACACGCGAAGAATTGCAAGAGAGGTTGATCGCACTACACCGGGCAAGCCTGGAACTGGTCAGGGACGTTTCCCTTGAAACCCTTTTGGAACGCATTGCCTCGCTGGCCTGTGAGCAGGCACAGGCGAAATATGCAGCCCTGGGTGTGCTGGATGATGCGGGAAAACTGAAGAAATTTATCACGGTTGGCATGACATCCGAAGAGATCGG
>PMBX01000029.1 GCA_003153915.1 Phycisphaerales bacterium | reverse complement strand
GCCCCCATCGTCCTGCCGTGGAAGCAATGCTCGAAGCTGATGATCTTGTAGCGTCCGCCCCCGGCGGCCAGGCGGACCAGTTTCAACGCCGCCTCGACGGCCTCGGCGCCACTGTGACAATAGAACACCTTCCCGCCAAAGCCCCGCTCGGTAATCATCCGCGCCAGGTCAACCTGCGGTTGGTTGGTGTAGATGTTTCCGTGGCAGTGGAGCAGCCCGGCCTGTTTGCGTATCGCCGATACGACGGCGGGATGGCAATGCCCCGCCACGCCCGCTCCACCGAAGCCGGCGAAAAAGTCGATGTATTCCTTCCCGTCGGCATCCCAGATTCGCGCGCCCTTGCCGCGGACCATCGCCACGGGCAGGCGGGCGTAGTTGGCGATTAGATATTTACCGGTGGCCTCGACGATTTGTGCCTGGTCGGACATTTTTTACTCCACTTCCATTATTCCGGCGGACTAGGCGTCCATAGCCCTCGCCGGTCGAAGGCGACGTTTGTACGACAGCCCTCCGGCGGCGTCAAGGTTTGCGACGTGCGAATCCTCACGCCGTTTTCAATTTATGGATGCTGCTGTTATACTCACTCCGACAGCCCGTGGAAAAAAGCGAAAGTCCGGCCATGCCCGACACCGACGCACCCGAAACCAAACACATGACCATCGGCGAGCACCTGGAGGAACTTCGCAAGCGCATCCTCTACGCGGTGGCGGGCCTGGTGGCGGCGATGGTGGCGTCCCTGGCCTTGGGACGTTGGACCCTTCACCTGCTCCAGCACCCATTTGAGGTGGTGATGCGGGAGTACGGCATGGACGAACGGCTGGCCGTGCTGTCCACCACGGCGGGGATCGGCGTGTACTTTCAGGTGACCCTGATCGCCGGGGCGATATTGGCTTCCCCGTGGATTTTCTACCAGTTGTGGCAGTTTGTCTCGGCGGGGCTGTATCCTCGCGAACGGCGGTACGTGACGGCCGCCGTACCGGCGTCGGTGGGCTTGTTTGTCGCCGGGGCGGCGTTTTACCTGTTTGTCATGGCCGTGCCGATGCTGCGGTTCCTCATCGGATTCGGCAACTGGCTGGAGGTCAAGCCCATCGTCACGCTGGAGGAGCACATCCACCAGATGACGATGATGATGCTGGTCTGCGGGCTTTCCTTCCAGATGCCGCTGGTGGTGCTGATCCTGGCCAAGATGGGCCTGGTGACGCTGGCGATGCTGAACCACTTCCGCCGGCACGTGATCGTGTTGATCCTGATTGTCGCCGGTATCGCAACGCCCTCGCCCAGCCCGCTGGACCAGATCGTCCTGGCCGTACCGATGTGGCTGCTATACGAACTGGGGGTGCTGCTGGTGTACCTGCTGGTGACCAGGAAACAACGATCCCCGGCGGATTGACGGTTCCGGCAGACAAGAAACCCCCGGCCGGGAATTGCCGGTTGCGATTCAAGGCGTTCTTGAACCGGCCCCGACGATACTAGGACTTGGTTTGATCCTCGGTGTCGTCCTGGCTGCTATGCCGCGTGGGGCGGGGCTGGTCCGCGGGAGGCTTATCGTCCTCCAGATCCTTCGTGATGCCCTGCAACTCTTCCTTGAAGATGCGCAGGCCCTTTCCCAGCCCACGGGCAAGCTCGGGCAGCTTCTTGCCGCCAAAGAGCAGCAGAATCGCCATGATCACGACGACCCATTCCCATGGTCCGAAACCGAACGCCGCCAGAGATTGGTTTAAGTGATCCATGACAAACACAATACCGCGCCGGTTTTGTGGGGACAACCCAAAATCACCCCGTCGCGGCGACTGTTGTGCTTGACACACAAGGCATAATCTGGAATCCTGTTGCGTCTTGCCGTTCCAGGGAAAGTAGAAAGGAAATAAACCATGGCCAAGATCGGAGTCATCACGGGGTTTCTGGGCAGGACCAGGGACCGCTTTCACGAGTACAACGAGCCGCAGACGCTGGAGGGCAAGCTGCGGATGGTCTCGAAGATGAAGGGCGTGGACGGCCTGGAGGTTGTCTACCCCTATGAAGCCAACGACGTTGCGGAATTCAAGGCCCTGCTTCGCAAGTACAAGCTCAAGGTGGCGGCCGTCAACGTCAACATCAAGGCCGAGCCTGAGTTTCGCAACGGCGGGCTGACCTCCTCCAGCAAGGCCGTTCGCGACAAGGCCGTGCGGTTCATCAAGGAAGCCAAAGACTTCGCCAAGGCCGTCGGCGCCGACAAGGTGACCTGCTGCCCACTGGGCGACGGCTATGAGTACCAATTCCAGACCGATTACGCCCAGGCATGGAAGCGGCTGGTGGAGACCTTCGGGGCGGCCGGGACCTACCGCCGGGAGATTCCGCTGTTTATCGAATACAAGCCCAGCGAGACGCGAGGCAAGTGTTTCCTGGACACCTGCGCCAAGACCCAATGCCTGCTCAATGACATCGGCGAGAAAACGATGGGCATCACCATCGACTTCGGCCATTCGACCTACGGCGGGGAAAATCCCGCCGAATCGGTGGTCCTGATGGCCGAGAGCGGCAGGCCGATGTACATTCACATCAATGACAATGACGGCCTGTGGGACTGGGACTATCCCGTCGCCACCAAGCATTTCCTCGCGTACGTCGAATTCCTCTACTATTTGCGCAAATACGGTTACGACGGCTATCTGACCTCCGACACCTCCCCGACGCGGCTGGACATCATGGGAACCTTCGAGACCAACGCCCGCGTGACGACCAGGCTGTGGACCAAGCTGGGCGCTTGGGACCGCAAGGGGCTTTCCAGGCTCATCGGCTGCGACGATTACCTCAAGACCTGGCGGTTTATCGAAAAGGAAATTTTAGGCATTTAGCGCCCCGCCGGCCAAGCGGGCCAGGGCGTCAAGCTGGTAACGGGTAGGGCTGGTAACTGGTATGGCACGCCTGGGCCTTCTGGCCTTTGGTCGCTAACCCGCGTGCCCTACGAGACTTTGGGTTGGGGGTGTGCCACGTTCGACACCACCAATCCGTACACCCCCAAACTACGCTACGCTTCGTTTGGGGGGTGGCACAAATCACTTGGCCGTGCCACCTGCCGATGCCATACTAACCCTGCCCTAACACGAAGATTTTTCCATTGCAGACGGGTGAAGTGTTACATCCTTTGAAGACCACGCTTCTCTTACAGACAGATACTTTACTAACGTTTCTTCCAATAACTCTCTAGTGCCTCTGTTGTGTTGGGGGGAGCCTGCCCACTGTCAATGAAATGGTCAATCATAGCTCTGAGAGTCGTGGCGATTTGATCTATCGAGTTACCTGCCAAGGGATTATCTATGGCCACCTTTGCATCGTCAAGCCTCCCGGCAAGCAGAAATGCCAACGCAAGGTTTGCGCGCAAGCCCTTGTCAGATGGCCGAGATTGCAGTGCGCCGTATGCGTAGAAGATGGCCTCCTCGGAACTCCCCAGGTACATGGCACTAATCGAAGCCTCCCTCGCCACGTCCGCTTGTGAAGGATTAACCTCGTAGGACCGTTTGAACCATGCCAACGCTGTGCAATGGTCACCTAGACGCTGATGCACTTTCCCTGCCAACCACATAGCCGACCAGTTCTTGGGGTTAATTTCAAGAACGCGTGAAAACAACTTGATCGCTCGTTCCAGCTTCGATCGCACTGATTTTCGACAGCCCGCGTTGCATTGAAAACCGTCCTGTATTATTATCTCCCCCAAGACAAGCGCACGGGCCTCATCGAAAACACGATTATGTTCTTCTATTAACGTCGACGTCACGAACAACCCGTTTCCATTAATATCTGGTTCCAGACACTGCTCGTGCCAGATGCCAAGACACCCTCGCAGTTCGTAAAGCACGTCTCCGCCATGATAGAACCCCACTTTCGCTACCTCCGCCGAACGACCTGCATACTGAAGTTGTTCAGGCATCAGTTTGTTGTGGTATTTCCATGTTTGCTGGAAATTCTTAAGTCGTTCAGCATCTACCACGCGGACTCGCGAACCGACTGGATACTGTTCTTTATACGCTTCCATAATCTCATGGTACCGTTGGCATAAAATGGCCCGACCATCGTATCTGATTCAT
>PMBX01000063.1:30261-54698 GCA_003153915.1 Phycisphaerales bacterium | reverse complement strand
GGCGACATGCAGGCGAAGGTGAACCCCTACCTTCGTCCGCTCTTTGACGCCCTGCATGACATGATGGAGTATGACCAGATCCGCCGGTTCATGGTTAACGACCTCATTGAGGTCATACCCCTGGCGTTCATGCGCGGCAGAACGCTCAACGATTCCATAATCATCCTGGACGAGGCACAGAACACGACGGTCGCCCAGATGCTGATGTTCCTGACCCGCATGGGCCACGGTTCCAAGATGATCGTCACCGGTGACGACAGCCAGGTTGACCTGCCCGATGGCGTCACCAGCGGCCTGCTCGACGCCCAGGACCGCCTGGCGGGCATCCAGGAAATCGCCTTCGTTCGCCTCCACGAGCAGGATATCGTTAGACACCGGCTGGTGCAGGCCATCGTGGGGGCATACGCCTCTCGAAACGCCCGGTCCCAAACCGCTCGTCGGGGCGAAAACGGCAGTGCGGACAAGTCATCACCTCGGGCTGACTAGCCGATAGAGTAACGTAACCACCATGTTTACATGGAGTTCTAAAAAGACTGCTCGCCAGCGGAGGTTGGAGACCCGCCGCGGTCCCTCCGTCAACGGGGGCTCGGCCTGGAGGCGATTCCTGGCCGCCGGAGGGGCAGGTTCGTTGCTATTGGTGGTGGTTTTTTACATCGGCGTACTGGTGATGGACGCCTGGCCCCCCGATCCTCTGCCCTACCGCCTGGGACAATATATCCCCAACGATATTTATGCCCGCGTGAGTTTTGAAGTCCCCTCCCAGCGGCTTCTCAGCGAGGCACTGGACAACGCGCGCAACACCACGGCGGTAACTTTCCGGCTCAACCAGCCTCTGGTCGATGAGATCATCACATCGCTGAAGGCATTGCCTGGAAAACTGGCCTCCACCAGTCAACCGGCCCAGGTGGACGTCGAGGCACAAAAGCAATTCGGTCTATCGGGGACCGAGTCGCTCCAGGTCTGGCGGAGCTACACTCAGCCGGTCCGGCGAGACGCCTACGCCCAACAACTTCAGCGCCTCCGCGAAGCGCTGTCGGAGACCCCCATTGTCCGGAGCGAGGAACTGGAACGAAGCACCAGTCAGTTCTGGATGGCCCGTGGCGACGGAAGGGGACAAAAACACGCATCCTCTCTCATCAGCCTGGGCAAGACCGATGCCGTCAACTACGAAGTCTCTCGCATGGCCAGGCTTGTCGATCCCGCTATCGCCGAGAACGTCAAGAGCTATCTGCTGGACGTGTTTGCCAAGAACCGGCCGCTGTATGTCTACGATGCAGAAGGCACCGGGCAGGACATCAAGGACAGGCTCAACGCCATCGCCGCCGATCCCCCCAAGGAAGCCTACCAGGCCGGACAGCGCCTCATTCGGCCCAGCCGACGGGAAGGATCTTCCGGGGAAGCGATCTCCCATCGCCTGGACGCATCGGAACTGGACCTGCTGGCCGCCGAGCATCGGGCCTACCGCCACGGCCAGGAAACCAGCCTTCCCTGGCTGCATTGGGGTGAAATCGGCGGCCGGGCCGTCATCCTGGCGCTCATAACAGCGCTGCTATGTGTCTATGTGGCCCATCGCCAGCCGCGAACCGCGCGAGACTCCCTGCGCGGAACGGCGTTGGTGGCGTTGTTGTTGGCGATGCTGGCGGCAGGCAAGGCCATGGTGACGATACTGGGATGGAATCCGCACGTGGTGGTGTTGCCTGTCCTGATGGCTGCCACCGTGCTGGCCATCGCTTATGAGCAGAGGTTTGCCTTCGTCGTCGGAGCCATCCTGGCCGTGCTGGTGGTGCTGCAACTGCGGCTGGGCATTGAGATGTTCATCATCCTGCTGTCGGGGGTGATGATCGTGGCCTTCCGACTTCGCGAGATCCGACGTCGCAGCCGCCTGATCGAGGTTTCCGTAGTGGCGGCAGTGGTGGTCCTTGCAGCGGTGACGGCGGAAGGATTGTCCGCCGCCGCTGGATGGAAATTCATTCTCATCGACGGCCTGTGGGCGACGGGCTTTACCCTGTTGGTGGGATTTATCGTTCAGGGCCTCCTGCCCGTCATCGAACGGCTGTTCGGGGTCGCCACCAGCCTGACGCTACTGGAGTGGTGCGACGCCTCCAAGCCGTTGCTGAAACGGCTGGCGATGGAAACCCCCGGCACGTACAACCATTCCCTGCAACTGGGGGCCATCTGCGAGGCCGCGGCGGACGCTATCTCCGCGCGAGGCTTGCTGGCTCGCGTGGGCGCCTACTATCACGACGTGGGCAAGATCAACAAGCCTGACTACTTCACGGAAAACCAGACGGGAGGATCCTCCAGGCACGCCAAGCTCTCACCCGCGATGAGTCTGTTGATTATCATCGCCCACGTCAAGGACGGCCTGGAACTGGCCAGAGAATATGGGCTTCCATCGGTGCTGTACGAGTTCATAGCCACACACCACGGCACGACGCTGGTACAATATTTCTACGCCGCTGCGACCCAGATGCGAAAGTCAGCCGCCCAGCGGCCCCCCGACGAGGTGGAGTTCCGTTATCCCGGCCCCAAGCCTAGCATGAAGGAATCCGCCATCCTCATGCTGGCCGACGCTGCCGAGTCCTCCGTGCATTCCATGTCCGAACCGACCCCCGGCAGGATCGAAAACCAGGTCCACACCATAGTCAATCGCCGTCTGATGGACGGCCAGCTCGACGAGTGCGACCTGACGCTCAAGGAGGTTCACAAAATCGAGCTTTCGCTGATACGCAGCCTCTGCGCGATGTACCATAGTCGCGTATCGTATCCGACCCCCGCCGGAGGAAGGCCCTCGGCGGCCGAACTCCTCGTCTTAAGACACCATGTGGAAAAGACCTCCCCCACCCCCCCTGATGAATCCGAGGGTAATCCGGCAATGGAAGAGGCCTGAGCCGCCACGGGCATTTGTACGCCATCGAGAATGGTCCGGCGAGGCGACAAGGACGGACGCCGTTTCGGTGGACAGTCCCCCGCGCTGGCGTTATTTTGGCGGCATGAAGGCTTCGCCGCGGAAAAAACCCATCGTGCGGATATGCGCCTGCCAACTCCCCTGCCGTGTGCCGCGAAAGCGGCTGACGCAACTGGCTGCCTTTGTCGCCAAGGCGGAGGGCGCGCGCCTGGCCGAGGTGGACGTCGCCATTGTTGATAACGCTTCGATGACCGGCCTAAATCGGCGGTTTCTCAACCACCGAGGCTCAACCGATGTGTTGAGTTTTGACCTGTCGGACTCCCCCGCCGCTGGCATCAGCGCGGAGATCGTCCTCTGCGGCGACGTAGCCGTCCGGCAGGGCAAGCTGCTGGGTTGCTCGCCGCAGCGGGAACTGATGTTATACCTGGTCCACGGCCTGCTGCACCTGATGGGCTATGAGGACTCCTCCATCCGCGGCTCGGTCAAGATGGGCGCCCGCCAGGAAGAATTGCTGCGGGAGTTTTTGAGCCAACGACGCAAGCGTCGGATCTCGCGGCGGCGGTTCAGACCGGCCAGCCAATCGTCACTTCACCTGACGAGAACTCCGCGCGTCGGTTGACTTTGGCAACACCCGGATGTCGGTGACGTTGTCGCTGATGACGAATCGCGGGTCGTTGGGCTGGAGCGGCCGGCCGTTGATCACGACGTTATCGAACACGATGTTGGTGATGGGGCTTTGGGGACCGTCGCTTACCAGCACTACCTGGCTGTTGGAGGAGTCCAACACCGTGACGTTCTTGAACAGGATGTCGGCCACCCTGCCGTTTGGCTTGTCGCGAGTGGGCTTGTGCTCCATTTCATAGGGGGCTTGTTGCGACGTGGAGTAGTCGTCGAGGCTCCAGCCATCCCAATTATTGATGACCTTGATGGGCGGACGGCGAGGTCCGCTCACGCTCTCGATCACAATGTTTTCAAAGCGGTAACGGCTGGCGTTGCCGGGGCCTGGACCCAGCTTTATGCCCACAACCGGGCAGGCCGACACGTTGTCGATGCTGTGGATGGACGTGCAGTCGGCGAACGTTATGTCACAGGAGTCTGAGTAGGACTCGTGCATCAAACCGAAGCTGCCGCCCAGGTTGTTCCACGTGACGCAGTTGCGGAACGTGACATTACGGCTGGCGCCATGGACCTTCACTTCAAATGAGTCGTCGGCGTTGTGGCAGAAGCTGTTCTCCACCAGCACGTCGCCGCTGCCGTCGATGGCAAAGCCGTCGTTGCTGATCCAGTAGCCCAGGGCCTTGACGTTGTCAATGTGCACGTCGCGGCTGTTATGTACGCGGACCGACCAGCCACCCCCCTCCCGCAGGATAACACCCTCTATCTTGAGACCCTTGATCCTGCTCATCTTTACAAAAAGCCCCTCCTGCCGGTTCTCTATCGCCTTGCGCCCACAGAGGATGCCTCGCCCGCGAATGGTGATATTCGTGACTCCATCGGCCTGGATGATAGGCTCGGCTGGGTACAGCGTCCCGCCGTAGGGGTTGGGCTTGGCGATGAGCGTGCCGGTGTCCCTGGGCTTGAGGTAAACCACCGAACCGCCGGCGAGATAGACCGTCTGCCCGCTCTGGAGAGTCATCGAATCGACATAGTGCAAGCCGGGGCCGAAGTACCGCACGTTGGGGTCGTTAGGGTCGGTGACGCCGGTCTCGGGCGGATTGGCGAAGATGTGGAGAGGGTGCAGCAGCGACCCGCCTGGCTCGATGCTGAGCTGACAAGGCTCATCGATGGTAAATTCGCACCCGTCAGTGGTCATGGCCGGCTTGATGTTGTGCGCCAGCGGCCGGACTATCACGTTGCGGGTGTCAATGCCAGCGTCTTTAAGCCCCTTGAGAAAAGTCACCTTCACCTTGACCGGGCCGGAGGCGTCAAACGAGCAAAAGGAGACTGGAGAAACACCTCGGCCATTGATATTTCCAGAAGCCTTGAGGGCGGTGTCGCCGGTGGACCTGGCGTCGGCTGGAATGAATTGGAACGTGGTGTAGCAGAAGACGTTCCGACCATCGACAGTAACCACGTAGTCCGCCGATGCCGGCTCGCCGTCAGGCGGCGGATAGATGATAAGGCCGACGGGCTGTGTGGTGGAAGTTGCAACCATCACGGCTGTCGCCAATGCAAGGCATACCATCATGCTTGTCACGGAAATCTTCTTCGAGTCGCTCAGGTGTCGCGGTCCACTTCGCCGCCTGCCCCGGCCACGTCTGACGTGGATGCCACGGGGGCGCTAACATTCATTGTTTCTTGTATCCGGGATTTCGCAAGCGTTTTCCCACCGGTTCGTTCGACGGCCTTTGTTTGGGGCCGTCGTCGCCCTCGCGCCACGCCGGCGGGGTCACAGGGGACGCGCCTAGGCCCAGTGCGCGGCGTAGGCGGTGGGTGGTTCGGCCTTGGCTATCACGGCTAGCACAACCTTGGATATGCCCGCTTTCAGCAGCGTTCGCGCGGCTTCGTCGGCCGTTGCGCCAGTGGTGGTGACGTCGTCGACCAGCAGGACGTTGGCCCCGGACAATCCGGCGGCGCGACGTACCCCGAAAGCCCCCCGGACGTTTTCGATCCGCCGCGTCCGCGAGAGGTGCACCTGCGGGGGAGTGTGTCGGATACGAATCAACTCATCGCCTAACGGCAGGTTCAACTCCCTGGCCACCGCCCCGGCCAGCACGCGGGCATGATCGCAGGATCGCGCCAAGCGGCGGCGCCAGTGCATGGGCACGGGCATTACCAGGTCCAGATTTTCCAGGCTGGAGGCCTCCACCGCCCTGCCCAGCATTTGACCTAGGCGATGGGAGTGAAGCCATTCGCGCCGGCGGTATTTCAGTTCACGGACAACGGCCCGCAGCGGGTCGGCATATGGGCCGAGGCGCGCCACCCGCGCGAACCGTGGCAAGGGGTTGGGGCAGGCGGAACAACCATCCTGGTAAACGGGAATGCCCGGTCCGATCGTCGCGCCGCATCGCTGGCAATACGGCAGCGATACCAGCGACAGCAGTTTGACGTTGCAGTCGGCGCACAGGCCTTCTGCCGCGACATCGGCGGTTCCGCAGGCCGCGCAGACGGCAGGCAGGGCCAGGTCGCCCAGGCCGCCGGCCAACTCGCGCCATGCTTTCAGGATCGTCTTATGCCACATCCACGGAGTCCGCCCACGATCACAAACCCGCATCCTCGTAACAGCGGCCGATGCAACCACTTTGCCTCGGCCACAATAGGAGTATAATCGCAACACCTGAAAGGAACCACGTCATGGGCAAGACACGAGCGGAACACGACTCGATGGGCGCGATGGCCGTGCCGGCAGAGGCGCTGTATGGGGCACAGACCGCCCGGGCGGTGGAGAATTTTCCAATCTCAGGCTGGCCGATGCCGGACCGGTTCATCGAGGCACTCGGGCTGGTCAAGCTGGCGGCGGCTACATCCCACCGCCAGGCCGGAAGGCTACCCCGCAAGACCGCCGACGCCATCATCGCCGCCGCTTCGGAGGTCGCCGCTGGAAAACTCACCGATCATTTCCCCGTCGATGTCTTTCAGACCGGCAGCGCCACTTCCACCAACATGAACGCCAACGAGGTCATCGCCCGCCGGGCAACACAACTGCTGGGGCGAAAGAGCGGCTCCCTCCCCTCCGTTCACCCCAACGACCACGTAAATATGGCGCAATCTTCCAACGACGTGATCCCCACCGCGCTGCACGTCGCGGCGGCGGTGGCGATTGCGCGGGACTTGCTGCCGGCGTTGGCGGTGCTGGGCAAAAGCCTGCGTGCCAAGGCGAGGCAGTTTGACCGAGTGGTCAAGATCGGCAGGACGCACCTGATGGACGCCGTGCCCATCCGCCTTGGTCAGGAATTTTTCGGTTACACGGGACAAATTGACGCGGCAGCCTTCGCTCTCAAGGGCGTGCTGCCGCGCCTGTGCGAACTGGCCATCGGCGGAACGGCAGTTGGGACGGGGCTAAACGCCCCCAAGGGATTCGCCCGCGACGTGTGCCGATTACTCGCCAAGCAGACTGGACTGCCCTTCCGCGAGGCGGCCAACCACTTCGCCGCACAGGCGACGGCAGACGCTGCCGTGGCGGCGTCGGGGGCGCTGCGGGGCGTGGCGCTGGCGATGGGCAAGATCGCCTCGGACGTCCGCCTGCTAGGCAGCGGGCCTCGCTGCGGGCTTGGCGAAATAATCCTGCCGGCAACCCAGCCGGGCAGCAGCATCATGCCCGGAAAGGTAAACCCCGTCATTTGTGAGTCGGTCATCCAGGTGGCCTGCCAGGTGGCCGGCTGCGATGCCGCCGTCGCCTCCGCCGCCACCGGCGGGGTGGGTGGGATACTGGAGCTTCACGTAGCCATGCCGGTGATCGCCTGGAACCTGCTGACGGCGATTCGGCTGCTGGCCAACGTCGCGTGGGTCTTTGAGATCAAGTGCATTCGCGGCTTGAAGGCCAACCAGGCCCGTTGCCGCCAACTTGTGGAACAATCCCTGGCGATGGTGACGGTGCTGGCGCCGCGACTCGGCTACGACGCTGCCGCCGCGCTGGCCAAGGAGGCGGCGGCCTCCGGCAAGACGATTCGCCAGGTATGCCTGGAAAAGAAAGTCCTGCCGCCGGCCCAACTGGATGCGCTGCTGGACGCCCGCGGACAGACCGGTGGAGCGATTCCCACCGCTCGGGGCGGATCCAAGGCCGGCCGCGGATAGGTCATCCCTGCTGGACGACTCCCTTGCCCTCGGCCGCCCAGAGCATCCCGCGGGTGATGATGGTCAGCGCCTCGGGCACGTTCAGGTCGCTTGCCACGTGGCCCAGCGAAGAGTAGAAAATCCTGCCCTTTCCATACATCCGCTTCCATGCCACGGGCATCGTGCAGCCGTTGCATTCGAAGGTCGTGGTTGCCAGGACGTGATTGGAGGGGTCCACATGCATGTAGTATTGCTCGCTGCGCATGGCGAAGTGCTTCAGCCCGGCGGTGACGGGATCGGCGTGATCGACGATATGCACGCGGTAGTCGACGATCCCTCCGGGATGAGCCACCCATTGGCCGCCGACCATGAACTGGTAATCCGTCTCGCTACGGAAGGCGTCGCCCATTCCACCGTGCAAACCGGCAAGGCCCACTCCGCCTTCCCCCACGGCTGACAGCAGCGGCTGGAGTTGCTCCCGCAAGATCGTCCCGCCGGTCCACTCCGGAACGATCAGGTCCAGGGCCTTCAGCTTCGCCACATCGCGCAGTGCGTCGAGCGTGTCGGACATCTCGACTTCAAAGTGGTTGGCTCGCAGCGCCTTGGCCAGTACCTCGGAAACCTGTTTGGGTTCGTGGCCTTCCCATCCGCCGTAGACGATTAATGCTTTCATGGCAAACCTTCCTGCTTGGGTTACGGGGACATTGCCCGTGGCGACATTGCCACCGGGTTACTTGTAGACCGCCTTGATGCTCCTGCCCTGTTTGGCGCTGCGATTGGCAAGGTCCAGGATGTGGATCGGCCGGCGCGCCCATTGCGGCGTGATGACCAAATCCACTCCCGCCGTCAGGTGGTCGGCGATGTTCTGGTAGAAACGCCCGCCTTGCGAGGCAGGGTTGTTGCCCTTGGTAACGACGGTCTTGTCTCCATCGTGGGTAATCGCCTCCCATGTACTACCGTCGAAGATGTAACTGCCCTTGCTGCCCGTGATCTCCAACCAGCCTCGCTTGGGATTGCTGTCGAGTTGGCTGATGCACAGGCTCAGCCAGCTTCCGTTGGCGAAGCGGACCAGGGCAAGGCCCTCATCCTCGTTGGTGTCGCCCTTCCATCGCGTCTTGGGCGCCCAGAAGCCCTTGCGGGCCAGGCCGGCCACCTCGACGATGTCCGAACGTATGATCTGGAGGGAATACTCCAGCAGGTGCACGCCCCAGTCGTAGAGCACCCCACCGGAGATGCTCTTGCTGGACCGCCACCAGTCGCCGGGCTTGGCGTAGCTGGCCATGTGGGCCTCGATGCGGAAGACATCCCCGATGATCCCGGAGCGGATGGCCTTGACGGCCTGGAGGATGCAGCCGTCCCAGTGGCGGTTATGGTAGGTGGACAGCACCCGCTTGTTGTCCCGCGCGGCGGCGATCATCGCGTCGCACTCGTCGGTGGTGATGGCGAAGGGTTTCTCGCAGACAACGTGCTTACCGGCGCGGAGGCATTGGATCGCCAGCTTGGCGTGGGTGTTGTGTGGGGTGATGAGCACGATCAGGTTGACTTGCGACTTGCGTAGCATCTCAGCGACGGAGGCGTATGTTTCGATGCCGGGAAACTCAGCCTCGGCGACCTTACGACGGGCGGGGTCGATCTCCGCCACGGCAAGGGGGGTCATACCAGCCTGCTTCATCTCGTTGAGGTGGGAACGGCCCATGTTGAACTGCCCGCCGTAACCGACCACTCCGACTTTGATGTCCTGGGGCTTCTTGAACCGCGTCATAATATCTCCTTTATAGTCGAATCGCTGGCGGGTCGTCTCAGCGTTTCTTGGCGGTAGCGGACTTGACCGCTTCGGCCACGGCTTGGTGGGTGGCGGGGTCCATCATTTCGGGCATGAGTTGGCCTTGTGGCACCAGGCCCGCCAGCGCGGCCGCGGCGGCCAGCATCATTTCAACGGTGATGGACTCCGCTGCGGAATCCAGCGCGCCGCGGAAGATGCCCGGATAGGCCAGGGCGTTGTTCATCATTCTGCCGTCGGCGGCTATCGCAGCCCCGGCGGCGTAGGCGTCGGCGACCGGTATTTCGCTGACTGGATTGGCCAGGGCAAAGACGATCGGCTTGGGCGCCATTGCGCGGACCATGTCCTTGCTGACGATGCCCGCCTGGCTGACGCCGATGAACAGTTCCCGGCCTCGCATGGCGTCGGCGAGGGTTCCCTGGATGTTGTCCTTGTTGGTTCGCTGGGCCAGGGCGGCTTTTTCCGGGTTCATGTTCTCCGTCCGGCCTCGATACAGCACGCCCGCCCGGTCGGCCAAGACGACGTCGCCCACCCCCGCCAGTTGGAGCAGTTCGGCGATTGCCGTGCCGGCTGCCCCTGCCCCGCTGATGGCCACGCGAACCTGGTCGATCTTTCTGCCGGTCAGCTTCAGCGCCGAATATAATCCAGCCAGCACGATGGTGGCCGTGCCGTGCTGATCGTCGTGGAAGACGGGGATTTTCAACCGGCGGTCCAACTCGCGGGTGATGTAGAAGCATTCCGGCGCGGCGACATCCTCGATCTGGATCGCCCCGAACCCGCAGGCCAGTTTCTCCATGATGTTGACGAATTCCTTGGGATCGTGCGTGTCGATGAGCACCGGTTCGGCGCTGATGCCGGTGAATTCCCAAAAGATGGCGGCCTTGCCTTCCATCACCGGCAGGCCCGCCAGCGCCCCGATGTCGCCCAGGCCCAGGATGGCCGTGCCGTTGGTGGCGATGGCGACCTTGTTGGCGATGTTGGTGAATTGCCTGGCCTTGGCCGGATCGGCCTGGATGGCCTTGCAGACACGCGCCACGCCTGGGGTATAGACGACCCGCAGGTCGGTATTGGATCGGATGGGCGTCCGCGAGCGCATCTCGCAGGCCCCGCCGCGGTGGCTCTCCATCGCCAGGTCCGTCAGTTTCGTGACTTCCACGCCGGAGACGGCCTTGCAGGCGGCGGCCACCTGCTGGAGATGCTCGTCGTTGCGAAGGAACAGTTGCAAATCGTAGACGGTTTTTCCTTGTGGTTGTTCAACGAGTTGTATGTGCCCCAGCCTGCCGCCCGCCTTGGAGATGGCAGCCAGGAGCCTGGCCAGCGGATCGGCCTGGTCGTCCAGGACCGCGCTGAGTGAAAACGCCAGAGGAAGCCCGAACCGGTCGTGCAACGCTTGCTGGGATGCCACGAGTGCCTGCTCTCTTTCTTGTTTTGTCAGGCGAAATACCGCCCGACAGCTAGTTGAACGAAGTGGGGATTATACGTACCGCGACGGGCGGGCAAAAGTGGCTACTTGGAATGGTTGACTTGCCCATCCGGGCGACGCTATCTCACGTGACGCCGTGGGGAACGGTCAGGCGTTGCTGACGGCAATTAGCTTGTCCAGCGCCTCTGCCGCCCGGCGGCTGTCGATGGCCTCCCGCGCGATGGGGATGGCCGCGGCAATGTCGGCTGCCAGGCCGGCCACCGCAATCGCGGCTGCGGCGTTGAGCAGGACGATATCCCGGGCCGGTCCGCTCTTTCCGGCCAGCACGGAGAGGATCACCTCGGCGGATTCGTTGGCGGAAGCGACAGCAAGGTCGCTCATCGCGGCGGGATGAAGGCCGAAGTCTTCTGGGCGGACAGTGCGGACTGTTACCCTGCCGTCGATCAGGTCGGCGATTTTCGTGGGCCCGGTGGTGGAAAGTTCATCCAGCCCGTCGGCTGCGTGGACGACCATCGCGCGGACGGTTCCCAAAGCGCCCAGCACCTCCGCCATCGTCTCGGTGAACCGGTCGTCGAAGACACCCATCAGTTGCCGTCGTGCGCCGGCGGGGTTGGTCAGCGGGCCAAGCACGTTAAAGATAGTTCGCACGGCCAGCGCGCGGCGGATTGGCATGGCGTGCTTCATTGCCGGGTGGCAGCGGACGGCGAAACAGAAACAAACGCCCGCGGCAGCCAGGCAGCGAGCGGCGGACTCGGGCGAGGCGTCTATGTTGACCCCCAGCGCCGCCAGCACGTCGGCCGAGCCGCTGGCGCGGGTGCTGGTGCGGTTCCCGTGCTTGGCGACCTTGGCGCCAGCCCCGGCGCAGACTATCGCCGCGGCGGTGGATATGTTGAAAGTGGACAGGCCCGTGCCGCCCGTGCCGCAGGTGTCGATTACGTCCGAGCCGCCGTTTTCGATGCGGGTGACGCGCTGTCGCATGGCCTCGGCTGCCCCGGTGATCTCGTCGGCGGTTTCGCCCTTGGCGGCAAGGGCCACCAGAAATCCGGCCACCTGCGCCTCGGACCACTGGGCGTCCATGATCTGGGAAAAGGCCCAGCGGGATTGGTTTCGGTCCAGGGATTCACCCGCCAGGAGCGAGCGAAGCAGTTCGTTGAATTTCCACTCAGCCATAACCGCCGGTTCCATCGCCCCCAGGATGCGCGACCCGCGTCACAAATACGATTATAACTTTTTTGTCGCGAGGACAACAGCGAACCTGCCGTGTCTTCGTGAGCTTGTGAGTTCGTCGGATCGGGACGGAGGCCTCCGGCATCAAAATTGCGGCACGATGGTTTTGACGACGGTCGTGGCGTTGTGCAGCACCTGTGCGGCGATGCGCAGCAGGATGAGCAAATAGACGATCCGCGGCGTCCACGTCGCCAGGGCACGGAAGCGTCGCTCAGCCGTCTCGCCGGCCATGACGGCAAGACGCTGGGCGGCCTCGTCCAACGTGCCGGTTTCCTCGCCGACTTCCCAGACGTCCAGGAAGGCCCGACCCAATCGTCGCGAAAGGCCCTCGGACACATCACGGCCGTTTCGGGCCGAGGCGGCGCCGCCCCGCAGCATTCTCGCCACCGGCCAATTGCCACATGCGTCGATGGCCATGTCCATGGACCGAGCCACCGGGACAGCCGACCGCAGCAGCATGTGGAACGCCCAGCAGAACCGGCTCAGCGCCAGGTTTCGCACCGCCTCGCCAAGCAGGGGGACCATCGCCACGCAAGAGTCGAGGATTCTCCGTAGCGCGCCCCGGGTTGGGGTAAGGCGGACAATGGCCCAGGCCACTGCCGCCGGGACGTAAAAACACAATAACCACGTCAGCACCTGTTGCGCGTAGCCCACGCGGCTGACGTTGCCGAGAAAAAGGTCTGGAAGCGGACCGATCAGCGCCGCTATGTGCAGGATGGCCACTGGCAAGACCAGACCCGATTTAATCGCCTGACGGAGGCGATGGCAGAGGCCATACCAATCGGCCAGCAACTTGAGCGTCTCGGCGAGGTTTCCCGACGTGTCGCCGGCGCGGACCAGCATGACGTCCAGCGGAGGAAAGATGCGAGGTTGGGCCGCCATCGCATCCGAGAGGCTGTGGCCGGCCCGACAGGTGAGTTCCAGCCGGCGGAAGGAGCGGTCCATGTAGCCGCCTCCCCGCGATGCTGTCTGCAAGGCCCGCAGTAGCGACAGGCCGGCAGAGAGCATGATGGAAAGGTTGCGGTACGCCGTCGCGCGAACATCGGCCACGAATTGTCCCTCTCGTTGATACCGGGATCGACAAACCAACCGAAACTACATTACCCACAACGGCCGGTTATGTCACCGGGGGCGCGCCCGCGGCTGCCTTCGCCATACAGCGTCACATATGAGTGCGGAATATCGGGCCGGCAGTGCCTGTCTTGATGTAGTAGACCACCCCCACGATGGCCCAGAGGATGGCCGCCAGGAACTCACCGGCGATCAGCCCCACGAACAACGGCTTCCAGGCCAGGTAGCTCCTCCCGCCTCCCAGGCGCGTGATCACCGCCTTGATGCACCAGCCCAGTAAAAAACTGAAGCTGTACAGGGCACTGGGAAGCGTCCCCCAGACCAAAAACAGCACGGGATGAATGGGCCACCATTTATATCTCAGCCGCATCGCGCCGGTAAGGAACACGCCCGCCATCCCGACGCCCGCAAATGACAACATCCTCCAATCCGGATGAAGGTTGCCCACGCGCAGGCCTCCGCCGCCGAAATCCGGACCCAGCTTGACGAGATTGCGTTGGAGCATCTCGAATGGGAACCGGGCGGCCATGTTGGCAAATTCGTATAGCGTGCCCCCCCCGTAGTTGTACTGGACATACAAGGTCCCAACCACGCCCGCGACCATCGCCGCCAAGACCGCCGCGCCCATCCAGACGCCGATCCGCGCCGGTCTGATGCGCTGGTCCTGGCTTATCTTGAGGGCATTGGCCACCAAGGGCATCAGGCACACGCGGGGGTCAATGGTCAGGACCAGTGACAGCATGGCCAGTATGGCCAGCATCCTGGGTCCGACCGCCTCCATGCCCAACAGGGCGACGATCACCGGAAGCGCGTGCCAATTGGGTTGAATGAAGAACATGCCCGTCTCTGCCGTGATCCGCGTTACCACCAGGAAGACCAACCCGGTCAGCAGGACAAAAAGACACGCCAGTATCCAATGCAGGCCGGCGATCCACGTCAGCATCAAAACAATGGTCGCCGCGGCTGCCAGGGCGATGCGACAGGCCCGGACAATCCAGGTCTCGACGCTTTCTCCGATTGGTATTCCCAACGAACGGGCCAAGACGGCAAGGTAAAACCGCCGCCCCAGGTAAAAGACCGTCATGCCCATGGCGATATAGGCCCCAAACAGCAGGAACCCTTGCGAGCCTCCCTCGAAGTAGTGCCCGGTGGGCGTCACGCCAAATATCGCCAGCAGAATAAATACCGCCACATACAGATACAGGCTCACGCCCACCGAAAAGGAAATCTCCGTGCTGACCAGATAGGCCAGCCCGACGGCGGAGAAGAACAACCGGAAGATCAGGGCCTGGTTAATGGGAAAGGGAATCTTGATCAGTTCCGGCCAACGGTCGAGCAACTCCGGACTAATGTCGAACTGTGTTGGAATCTGGATGCTCTTGGGAAACCAACACGCAAAACCGTTGACCAGCAAGACGCCGCCCGCCAGCGCCAGGCCCATCCAGAAGCGCGGGTTCCCCATGATCGCCGGTCGGACTTTACCCTCGGGGGTCTCCAGCATCTCGGAGGCAAAGGCCGCGATGGGATATCGCAGACGTTCGCGAGTCGCCCACTGCCTGTGAACAATCAGCACCAGGCATATCCCCGCGATGAAGCTCAACGCGATCAACGGCAACCAGAAAGCCAGCGTCCTGGTCCAGGCGTTCCAGGGCACGTCCCCCAGACCGATGTCATTGTTGGTTCGCAGACCGACGCAGAAGCCCCCAACCACCTTCTGGTAATCCTCCGAGACATCCGCCAGCATGACCGGCGGGACATATTGCACGAGCTGATGCCTTCGCCAGCCCGGCTCGACCTGCTGATAGAACTGGGGCATGACCAGGGAGTTGCCCAGATGCCACATCAGCCCCGGGCCGGGTATCACGCAGGCCACCAGCGTAAGGGAAACGATCACCGCCAACTCCGCGGCGGTGAACCGCCGGCTACGCATGATCCCCAGCAGCGGGTTGACGGCTAAAACGGCGATCATCAGCAGGCCGTAGACGCCGATGGGGACCAGGTCGCTGGCGACAAAGCTGAGCCTCAACACCCAGTCGTTGAAGTAGCCCATCGCCGCAATCGCCAGCCCCAGCAACATGCCGATCAACACGGCCCGGATGGTCATGCGCCCATGCCTTTCACACTGCCTGCGGCCCGACACACGCGGAAACAATACTCCCACCCACCTGGAAGCGCCAGCCTCGCTTCGCCGGACATTCTGGCCTATCCCCGCCGGCGGCACAATCCCTTATATCGAAGGGCCTGCAACCAAAGCGGAGAATGTAACACCAATTGGAATCCCGCCAGGCAGCCGATACACGATGCGTCTTGGGAAAGCCGCCTTGGCCGTTGCCGCCGGCGGATGATCCTGTTATATGCCGTGTTGCGATATGATCGCCGTACCGCCTGTATCAGTCGAGACCTCGCCTTGCCACGACGTCCCCTTGACGGTGATGGCGGTTGAAAGAAAGGAACGGCCATGTTGGCCAAGACGGTCTGTGGGATAGGAATAGGCGTGGTACTTGTATTGGCGGGATGCCAGAGGAGTCAGCGGATGGCCAATCGCAGTCAATACCTTATCGGTTACACGGACATGAAGTGCGACGATCCGCGAGGCCAGTTCTACAACTGGCGGACTCGCCGGGCGGTGATTATCCGCGCCGACGGAACCGGCCGCCGCGAAATCGGTGGCTCATGGATCAGCGACGAGAACCACTGGACTGGCTTTGGCGGCTGGTGGCCGGATGGGCGGGCGGTCATCGGCTTGGCCTGGGAAAGCCCCGAAAACTACGCCTGGGAGAAAGAACATCAGACCTTCCGCATGACCGAGGGCAACTGGCTGCTGGATAGCTGCCTGGTGGACATCCACACCGGTACGATACTGAACCTCGCTGCCGTCGAGAGGGTGAGCAACTACAACGCCGGCCTGAAGCCCTGGCCGGGCGACCCCAATCGCGTGACATTCGCGCCCCTGATTAACGGGATTCAGCACCCCTTCGTCATGGACATCGACGGGCGAAATAAGAAGGACCTCTCCAGCGGCCCCGAGGGCTTCACCTACGGCTGTAGCGTCTCCCCCGACGGCATGCATATCGCCTACAACAAGAGCTACCTGGTCTACATCGCCGACAAGGACGGCTCGAATCCGCACCGGGTTGACGACGACCCCAACCACACATTCCAGTTCATCCCCACCTGGTCGCCGGATGGGCGGTGGCTGCATTTCCTGTCCGGCCAGCACTACAAGTGCCACCCGCACATCGTCCGCGCCGACGGGACGGGCCTGCGAAAGCTGGCCGACCGGGGCGATTACAGCGGCAGCTTCGAACCGCTCAAATGCCCCGACTTCCATTCCGATGGCAGCGACTTGCCGACTTGGTCTCCCGACTCCAAGTGGATCTATTACACGGCCAAGGTGGGAGAGTCGGTGGAACTGATGCGAGTTTCTACCGACGGGCAAGTTCAACAACTCACACATTCCAAGGGCGGGACCGAGCATTACTATCCGGCCTTATCGAGCGACGGAAAACTCGTGGCCTTCGGCGTGAGGCGGAACGGATACTCGGCCCTCTACGTCGCCGATGCGGACGGCCGAGGCGCCACGGCGATCACCACCCCGACGTTCGACCATGTGCAGACGTACCCCTACTGGGCGACGCTAACGCCCTGAGCGACCCTCGCCAGTCGGTCCAGTCCGATCCGGCCTGTCAGGCCGGTGCAAGCGGCAAGGACATGATAAAAAAAGCTCACGCAGGGGTGAGCATGGCGGTCCGCCGACTGACGGCGGGGAGTTTGGCAACACGATGTTACGGTTACACGGTGTTCTGAAAATTACGTATCACTTCCTTCAGCTTCATCCTGGCCCGCCAAAGGCGATTGCGAAACTGATGAAGATTGCATTGGCATCGCCGGGCTGCCTCCTCATCCGGCAGGCCCTGCACGTAAACCAGCTCAAAGGCCGTACGTTGTTCGGCTGTCATTTCGTTTTTGGCCCGGTCGATGGCCCGGCGGAGGTGAGCTTTCCCGCCTTCTTCCGAAGGCTCTTGGTTGGGATCCTCATGCCGGGAGGAACAGGTTGCCAGCTTAATGGATGTCTTGGCTCGCTTGCGCCACGTCTCCATAAGCACGTTCTGTGCTATGCCCAGCAGATAGGTTTGGACTGGCGAACGCGCCTGGAAGTCTCCTAGGTTGGTCCAGGCGCGCAGAAAGACCTCCTGGGTCATGTCGTCGATGTCGTGGCAGGTCATGCATCCGTCGCGGCTGGCGAGGAAAGCCCGCACCGTTTCCTGCATCGCAACATACAGTTGCCTGAACGCCTCAGCGTCCCCCCGCCCGGCGCGGATCATAAGCCGGGTTTGCAAATCGTATGGTTTCCTGAAAAATCTCATTCAACGTCGCTGCCCGCGCGCGATGGCGGTCTTTGTTCATCCAAGAGGCGTCCCCGTCGCGATATGGATATGGCCAGGCCGGTCCGCACCCGATCTGTCTTTAGGGCATGGGGCGTTGCGGTCTTCGCAGTCGATGGGGTAATTCCTCGGCCAAACGGCGGGCCTTCCGGCCCCACTGGGAGCAATAATCCGTCAGATAGGTCCGCGCGCCTTCGGGATCGACGGCGTGCAGTTGGAGCGCCTTGGCCTCGGTGGATGGTTGGTTTTCCAGCTCTCTGTCCTCGAAAGCGTCCATAACTGCCCTCGCCGTCTCGCGTCGTTGGGGTTCTTCGCCCAGTAGCGATGCCGCCAGGGCCTTGAAGTCCCACCAGGCGTGATTGGGATCCACATCGAAGGTCCCGCCCGGCGGCGATAGGTGGTAGGACAACGACAGTTGCGTCTCCAGCGGGACCGATTTGTGATAGCAATCCGGCACGTCACCGATGCCGGCGTACCAGGGGACAAACGTGCTTACGTCAGGCCGGGCCAGGCAATGCCAGTACACGCATCCGATTGCGGCAGGCAGGGACGACCTCAGTTGAAAGATGGAGGATTCCTGCGTCATCTCGTTGCATATGGAGTAGCCCGGACCGCGGTCCCGCAGAAAGGCCATGACCTCCCTCAAGCCGATCTTGTCCCTGGGCCGGACCGCAAAGGGCAATTGCGGGATGCCAGATGAGGGGATTTCCTTTCCGGTCATCATGCCTTGGCCCCTCCGCTGCCGGCCGTCAATGGCGCCGATGCGTTCGGTTCCGTATGCGTCGCGGAAACTAAAAGGAACGCCCCCGTTGGGATCGTACCATCCCTGAGCACAGGCGTGTTGGATCAGGTCCGAGGCGGCCAGGAATTGCGTCTGGTCGTTGGGGTCCACCTGCGAGATGATATAGGTGTTGGGAAGGATCACCACCGCGTCGTCGGGAACACGCTGGGCCACCCAGTGCTTGCCCGGCGCCAAAGACAGCAGCCATGCCTCCTTGCCGTCGGCGATGACGGTTGTCCAGCCGCCCCCGTAGCCAAACCGCTCGATAAGATCCTTGGCGACGGCGAGTCCTTGGCGAGCGGACTTGGCCCGCTGGGCGATGATGCGCTTGAGCATGAACTGGACGCCCCCCTGGAGGAGTTCCCCTCGCCGGGCGGCGGCTTCTTCGGTGTCGCGGGACGGAGTGTAATTATTCAGCACGGTGACGCCCCATTCGTTGAGATAAATGTCGCTGTATGGCAGGCCCGGAAGCTGGGACCACAGATAGGCCCACGTCTGGGGGACTTCGGGCATGGTCAACCCATCGGCGACTTCCACAATGGCCTGTGGGGGATGGCGAAGTCTTGGCACGGCACGAAAGTTGAGGCAACGCGTTCCGCCGTAGTCGTCGTTATGCCCCACCAGCACCGAACCGTCCTTGGAAGCGGATTTTCCGACGATAATTGCCGTGCAGGCGTAAACCTGCCCAGCGGCCGCCGATACCAGAAACGACGCGACGATCCACCATCGGGATGGAATTCCATGAGTGTTGCGATGCTTCATAGTGGTCTGTGGCTCCCTTGAAGGATTTGTTGATCTGATCCCGTTTGGCGCGTCCATTGATTGTTGGTTTCCCGCACCGCCGTCAGCAGTTTTGGCTCGTAACCGCCTTGGCGGCAGGCGGCAACGATGGCGTCCAGGTCCTTTGGCAGGCATTTTCCGCAAAACCCCCGCGCGGAGGGATACACATCCGTGTGGTCGGCCTTGATCCTGCCGTCCGCCAGCCAAATCTCACGAAGCAGATTGAAATCCACCCCGAATAGCCGGGCGATGTCGTGGAACTCATTGACGAAAGTCACCTTGGCGGCGAAGAAAGCATTCTCCATGTACTTGGCCAGCTCTGCCGTTTTTGCGTCGCAGAAATGGTACCGCACCGTCGCGTTAAGGTATCGCTTGTAGATATCCGCCACCGCGGAGGCGTCCTCCATCGGCCCGCCCAGGACGATGAAGTCCTGTTCGGCGAGGTTACGATAGACATGTCGGGGCGTTTCTCCCAGGTATTCCGGCTGAAACACCACGCGTTTGCCACTCTCTTGCCTCAATCGATCCGTGGTTCCGGGCGGCACGGTGGAACGGATGACGATCAACGGCGTCTCCAGCCAGGATATGACTTCTTCCACGACGGAAGTGTCAGCGGCGCCACTGTCGGATCGGGGACTCGGCACGCAGACGAAGCCCACATCGCAGGCATTGACGGCAGGGCGATCATGGCAGAATCCGGGGCGAATGTCGTAGACGACGGCGCCGCCGAAAAGTTCCGCCATCGCCCCGCCGACGGTCCCGCCGCCGATAATAGCGACCCAAGTTGGTTTCATGGTTTCTGCACCTTATTGGAGTCTTGGTTTCCGCCAGCCGGACGTATTTCGCGCGGTGGGGGCTTGAGTCCCACCGCGCTTCCATCCAAGGTGGCGGGACGGAGCCCCGCCACCCTTCCATACAAACCGTACCGGTTGCGACACCGTGCGGCCTGGAATCGCTAGTAATGCATCAGGCTTCCGTCCCGCCGGCCCTTGTTTACCGCGGCTGCGAAGGCCCACACGCCCAGGGGAATCAGCACCGCCCCCGTGGCGGCAAGGACGGCCAGCGGTTTCCAGAGCATCCACACCGTCTGGCCGCGAAGGATCGCCATCCTCATGGCCTCCAGGGCGTAGGTGATCGGGAAGACCACCGCCAGGCACTGCATCCAGCGGGGCATGATCTCGACGGGGAACAAGGCCCCGCCCAGCAGCGAGCTGGCCGCACCGAAAATCCATTCGATCGGATCGCCCTTCTTGAGCAGCACGATGGCGGCGGCGGAGAGGATTCCCAGCCCGCTGAAGGCCCCCGCCGTCAGTACCAGCACCACCGCGGCGCTGAGGAAATTGGCGTTTCGATAGTCCAGACCGAACGCCAACCAGCCCAAAACAAACACCAAAACGATATGCAGCAACTTGGTGACGAAACAATACAGCGAGGACAGGATGATGACCACCTGCGGCGAGGTCTGGGCGCTGAGCGTCGCCTCCAGGCAGCCGGCCATCTGGCTGCGGCGGATCGTGCGGCTGAAGGTCCCCAACGCCAGCAGGAGGTACTGGGAGAACGCCACCCCAACCAGGGCAAATGGAAAGTACGCTCCGCCATATTTCGCCAGCCGGCTGTCGTTGCGCGAACCGACGAGCTGGCCGATGAAATAGAAACTGATCAGCGGAAACAGCGTCGTGAGCAGTTCAAAGACGAAGGCGAACTTGTAACTCGACTCGATGAGGTAATCTCGCTTGAGGAACGCCAGGGCCTTTCGCATCAGCATCGTGTCTCCTCCGTTTGTTCCATGGCCTGCCTGTAGTGGCCGGCCAGCCCGTTGGCCCCGCCGGGGATGTCCCGCGTGTAAACGCAATCGACGATCCGCCCGCCCGAGAGGATCACGATCTTTTCGCAAAGTTCCATGGCTTCGGCGATATGGTGGGTCGCGATGACCAGCGTCTTGCCGAAACCCGCGTGAAGCTCGCGCGAGATCAACGACCGCAGGGACGCCGCCCCCAACGGATCCAGCGACTTGGTAGGCTCGTCCAGGATAAGTACCGCCGGTTCCGCCAGTAGGCCGCGCGCGATGGCCAGCCGCTGTCGCATGCCGCAGGAATAATCCGACACGCGCGAGCCGGCGGCATAGTTCAAGCCCACCAACTCCAACAGTTCCGTGGCGCGGCGGCGAAGGTAGGGATTGGCAAGGTTGTCCAACGCGCCGAAAAATTCCAGGTTCTGCATCCCCGTCATCCGCCAGTAGAAGCTCCGTTCTTCGTTGAGGACAAAGCCCACCTGGCGGCGCACGGCGGGATTGTCCCGGCAGGTGTCGTAGCCGCCCACGGCAACGGAGCCTTCGGAGGGATACAGCAGGCCGCCGATGACTTTCAGGAGCGTGGTCTTGCCCGCGCCGTTTGGTCCCAGGATCCCCACGCACTCCCCAGCCCGGACCTCAAGATTCACGCCCCGTAGCGCCGTCACATATCGCCGCCGCAGCGGCGCCAGCAGCAGTTGGCGATACCGCATGGGCAACGGGTAGCGCATGGTGACGCTTTCAAGAGCAATCATGGTCCCCGTCGCCGCCGTTGACGAATCAGCGGAGTTATTCATCGCCCGCGTCTCCCCCGCCCCGCCAGCCGCCGGATGCAAGGGACTGGCCATCCCCGGTCTTGCGAGAGATGAGCCTGGCGACGGCACCGATGGTGGCGAAGTTGGCCATGTCCAGGTCCGTACTGCCCAGTACGATCCCAAACCTTGCCTCCAGCCCTTCCAGCAGTTCCACTGCCGCCATCGAGTCCAGGCCGATACCCGTCTCAAAGACCGCCTCGTCGTCCCGGATTTGACCGGCGGATACGCCAAGGTCGAACAAAGAGACGATCACCTCTTTGACTCCATTAACCGCTTCCTGGTATTTCATAAAACTCCTTTTGCTCTCTCGCCCGGCAACGCCCACCGTCAACGTCCCGCGGCGCCGCAGAGGGGATGGCCATTCACGGAAGGTCCTTGCGGAGGTAGTATCGCCGCTGCCCGGGGGGGCAATCCTTGAGGACTCCAAAGACTTCGTAACCGTGTCGCAGGTAGAAGTCCGGCGCCTGGAAACTGAACGTATCGACCACGGACTGGCTGCACTGCCGCCGGAGGCCTTCCCGCTCGATGGCCGCCAGCAGCGAGGAGCCATGCCCCCGGCCGCGTTGGCCCTCCACCACCCACAGAACCTTGATCTCCAGCAGATTCCAACGAATGACCGCGATCAGGCCGCCGACGATTTGACCCGAATCGTCCAACAGCATCGCCGCCAATGGATCGTCCTGATTCTGCTCGACGGTGGCCAGTTGCCGGGCATTAAATTCAGCCAACTGCCTAGTCAGATAGGCCCGCTGTACCGGGGAGAGTCTATTCGTGATCTGGATGCGCATAAGGATTACCTTGGTCTCCTGACACGGCGAAGGGCTTTTCCTAACAACGTTTTGACGATCCTGTCTCGGTTGAACCACGTCAGCCGTTTTCTTTGCGCCAATGTCCTGGTGAACTGCCGCAGGAGGTACGCCGGGCCGTGGTAGACGTGCCGGAGATAGTCCTGGGACATGCTTTCCAGGGCGCCTGGATCGACGTTGCGGGCAAATCGCCACACGGAGGGACACTGAAACATGGACCGCAGCCTCAACTTGGCGACCCGGTCCTCCGGCATATCGGCGGTAAGCTGCGTCCACAACGCCGTGTGGGGAACCACCGTCAGCGTGGATATGTTGACATAATCCAGGTAACGGAGAATGCCCCTGGCCTTGTCGAAGCCCTGTCTCAACCGGTCCGCGTCCTCCAGCGGATGTCCGATTATGATTTCGCCTACGGTGTCGATGCCCGCCTGGGCTGCGTAACGCACGGCCTGGTAAAGCTGCTCGTCGGGAACGTTCTTGCGGTAGCGGAGATTACGAATCTCTTGGTCAAAACTTTCGATGCCAATGGTGGTGATCCGGCAACCCGCGCGTCGCATGGCCGTGTAGAGGCCCGGATCCGTCATATCGGCACGTTGCCAACAAGACCACTGCATCCGGAAAGGTTCAATCGCATCGCAAAAGTCCATCACCCGCGCGTGGTCAGAGGCGAAGTTCGCGTCGCATATCCTAAGGTATCGCACACCGTGGCAGGCCAACCGGCGGATTTCTTCCAGGACGTTGGGGATGCTTCGCTGGCGGACGGGCCGGTAGTACCACGGGTTGACGCAGAAGGTACACTGCCCCTCGCAGCCGCGGCTGGTCAGGAGGCTGGCACAACGGGTGGGTGAGTCGTAATACACGTTTCCAAGCAATCCGGCACATTCGGTGGTGGCCGTGCCTTCGGTCTCCACGGCCATGGCATGGGGCAATTCGTCCAGGTCACCCAGGGGACGGCGAGCCGGACCGTGGCGGACCGCGCCATCCTCGTCCCGCCAGGCGATACCCGCGATATCGCTGCTTGGCTCGCCTCGAAGTATTTCCAGGAATGTCTGCTCGCCCTCCCCCTTGACGACAATATCCACATCGCCATAGCGGGTAAGTATCTCCTGGGCAAACATCGTGGGTACGATCCCGCCCAGCACGGTGCGAATCCCCCGGCTGATCTGCTTGACCCGCCCGCACAGTTCCGCCGCCAGCGACAGGTTGCTGCGCCAATCGCTGGTGGTAACGGAAATACCAACGATCCCTGCCCGTTCCCGTCGGACCTCCTCCGCCACGGCCTCCACGTCATGCCCGCAACGGATGAAGCGAACCTTGTGCCCCCCTTCCGCCGCCACCCGCCCAACGTAGAGGATGCCCAATTGGTGGCTGGGCTTCCATCTGCCGGGCGCAACCTGCACGTCGGGACACCACAAAATGCAGTCAGCGCCCATGCCCACCCCCAAGCTGGTCGGACCCGACGGGCGTGGCGGGCCAGATCGTTTCCCCTGGCAAGCGTCGCAAGCTGTCTCTCAAGGCGACCCGGTCGGTCTTGCCGTTGTCCAGCCGCGGGAACGACGGGCACAAGCGGACCTCGCGCGGGATCATGTGGCGCGGCAAGTGCTGGGCGCAGGCCCGCAGGACGCCCGCCTCGTCCAAGGAGCCTTGCGCGATGACAAATGCCACGATCCAATCTCCGTTGTCATCCCCCCCTGCACCGGCTACCACGCATTCGGAAACCCCGTCGATGGAAGCGATGACGGTTTCGATCTCTTCGGGGCTGACCCGCATCCCAGCGACCTTGAGCTGCTGGTCCCGCCGGCCTAGATAGTAAAGGAACCCTTCCTCGTCCCGCGTCGCGTAGTCCCCGGAGTAAACCACCAATTCGGGATGGGTATTGCCCGCTGTCGGGAAGGGATGCGAGCGAAACACCCGCGCCGACTCCTGCGGGCGGTTCCAGTATCCCCTGGCCACCGTGTC
>PMBX01000063.1:0-30241 GCA_003153915.1 Phycisphaerales bacterium | reverse complement strand
CGGAAACGCCCGTTCCATGTCTCTCAGCATTGGCGGGGATACCTTGCCGCCGGAGTTGGTGACGATCCGCACGGAGGGGAAAGGCGCCATCGCCCAGACCCCCCGCTGGGCGTGGAACATCTGCGCCCACAGGGGAGGCACTCCCGCGCAGACCGTCACGGCTTGGCCGTGAATGGTCCTGGCGATCTCCTGCGTAAAGATAGCGCGCGTCAACACCAGGCGACAACGCATCATGAGGGAACAAAGAAGCTGGTTTAGGCCGTAATCAAAGGAAAAGGGAAGAAGCCCCGCGATTCGGTCCTGCCTCTGGAGGTCCAGGTAATCGCCCACGGATTCGGCGCCTGCCAACAGGTTGCCATGTGTCACCATGACGCCCTTGGGCCTGCCGGTTGATCCGGAGGTGTACAGCAGGCAGGCCAGATCGCTGCGTATGACGGGACCGGCCGGCTCAATAGAGCCAGCCAGCTCGCTTATCTCCCGGAAAGTTGGCCCATCCCTCAGCAGCGTCAACTCCCAAGGCCCCATCGCCACGGAGGAAGCAACGCTGCCGCGGGCGCAATCGGTGACGCTGAGTTGTCCCAAGCCGGGCTTGTCGGCTACCAGCAGACGAATCTGGCAATCCTTGCAGATGAAGTCCGCCTGTTCGGCCTTGAGCTTCGAACTGATTACCACAAAGACGGCCCCTGCCCTGGCGGCGGCCAGGATGGCGATGACCTGTCCGATGGATTTGTCCGTACATATCCCCACGCGGTCGCCTTTGGATACTCCCTGGGCTACAAGCGCCTCGGCCAGCCGGCTGACGTATCCGTCCAGTTCCGCAAACCCACACTGCCTGTCGCCGTCGGTCACCGCGACTTGGCGGGGACATTCAGCCGCCGCGCCGCTTAACAGGTCGTCGATGGAACAGTCCATGTATTGTCTCCCATGTCAGCTTCACTCTGTTGGAGGCACAACCAGCCGACCGCCCGCGATATCGCCTGCTGCTTCCAACCCACCGAGCAGAAACTATGATCCGCCCCGGGCACGATATGGACATCGCAGCCGACGCCGAATTTGCGGTTCAGCGACCCATACTGCCGCCGGATGAAGGCCCTGCCTGGATCGGCGCCGCCGAGGATCATCAAGACCCTGCGGTTGCCCCCCGGCGATCGTGGTGGAAGTTGGGGCGTGTATGGAAGGGCATTGGATTTCGTATAGAACCGATAAGCCGCGCCGCCGCGCGCCCGGCCGGATAGCAGCCTGGCCCACGCGCGCGGGGAGGCCACGGTTCGCGCGATTCTTCGGCTGTGTTGTCCAAGAGCAGTCAGGCGCGTGATCCATGGAGCTTGTTTGCGTACTCGTTCGGGAGACAGAAGCACCATGGAATCCCACAAGTCCATGCATCGCCAGCCCACCGTCGCGCCGAAACACATTCCCGCCATCGCCAGCGAGCAATCCCCCAGGCGACGACGGACATAGCTTGCCACCCGTCGCGTGTCGTCGGCAGCATGGGAAAAGGTCGAGTCCTCGTAGACCCCGTCGGAGTCACCCCGGCCAAAGAAGTCAAAGCGCACCGTGCCCATACCCGCCTCGCCCAGGGCCTCGGCCAGTTCGTATAGAATTCGATGCGGACCGGCGCAATATCCGATCCAGCCGTGCAGGATCACGACCACCATCCCTACACCCTCGCCAGGGGGGCGCAGGTATCCCCGCACCTTTCCACCGGCGACATCGAGATCGAACGGTTCCTCCATCAGTCAGCCCAGCCGGCAAAATGTTCCACGCTTAGCGACACGAAACCATCGAAGTCCCCCCCGTCGCTGGTCTGCCAGAACGGCGATCCACCGGCCCGGATCGCCTCCAGGCCGCCCATGCTCATCGAGGCGATGGACATTGCCCCCGGGGAACCGATGACGCCCCAGCGGATCCGCTCGGCAGGGGAAGGGGGCTCTGACACGTTCAGTATCCCGCTCTGTAGTTCGCCGATGAGTCCGCCGCCGACGGGATATCCGGCGATGTCGTGGACTTGATCGTGGGCCTGGGGCGCCGATGGCTTGGGCCCGCCAGCCGAATACAGCATGTCACGGATGCCGTTGCGGCGATATTCCCCGGCAAGATACACCCGCGTATCGCCGACGGGATTCCACAGCAGCAGGCCTTGGCACGTTTCGCGCGCCTGGGCGGCGGCCAGGGCGATGTTGGCGCCCATGCGAAGGCCCATGGCCATGACGCGACCGGGCCGCCATGCGGCAACAACGTCCATGACGGCGATCGTGTCGCAAACCCATTGACTCAAAGTGGCCTCGTCGAAACGTCCCGGGCTGTTACCGCAGGCAAAGTAGTCGAAGCGAATGCTGGCGATGGATCGCCGGGCCAACGCCCGCGCGAGGCTGACATAGGCGCGCTGGACGTGTTTTCGCTCCTCAAAGAGCGGATAGCACATGACCACGCAGTCGCCTTGCGAAACTTCCCCGCATACCACGGCCTGCAAAACCGCCCCGTAGCCTTCAACGGCAATCTGTCGTTCAGGAAAGATCATCTCACTGTTTGTGTATTTGCCAGATGTCCAAGGCCGAAAGGCTAGGNNGTCGCCGACAGCCAGCGTCGCGGGAAGCTCCATGCCGTCCGCCAGACGGTCCGACGGGGTGCATAAGGGACCGACCACTGTTACCGGATCAGTGCCAAAGGCCCCTTCTCTACCCACCACGCGTAGCGATGGATTTGCCCGGACAGCCCGGCTAAGCCCGCCGACGGCAAGGAGATGATTGATCCCGCCGTCCAACACGACGAACCGCTTTCCCCTCGATTCCTTGATATCCAGGACCCGCGCGACGTAGCAGCCGGCTTCGGCTACCAGGTATCGCCCCGACTCCACATACAGTTCCACGCCGCTGGGGAGCGATCCAAGGAATTGTCTGGCTCGCGCAAAGGCCTCCGCGACGACGGAAAGGTCCAAGGGTTTCTGGTCCCTCCGGTAGGGAACCCCAAACCCTCCACCGACGTTCACCATCGTCAGGTGGTGGGGCGACGACACCCGCGCCGCCCATGCGACGGTCTGTTCGACATGAGCGCCAAGGGCGGCGGCATCGAGAACACCCGTTCCCGCGTAGACGTGCAGCCCGATACACCGCAGGTTTTTCCACCCCAGGCAACATCGCAGGACTTCCGGGACGTCTTCCTGGTCCACCCCAAAAGGACCGGCCAGGCCTCCCATGTGCAGCCGTGCGCCGGCGATGGATTCGGTGGGATTAACGCGGATCGCCACGTCCCGCCGGACGCCCAGGTCACCGCATATCCGATCCAACAGCCGTGCCTGACCCACGGATTCGATGCTGACAGCAAGCAGACCGGCCCTGGCCGCCAGGGCCAATTCCTCGTCAGTCTTGCCCGGTCCGGTGAAAAAGACCCTGCCTGGATCAACACCGCTCCACATCGCCAGGCTAAGCTCTCCACCGGAAGCCGCCTCTACCCCCCATGACAGGCCGGCGATCATCCCCGTTATACGAGGGTGCGGGTTGGCCTTCATGGAATAGAGAATCCGCGTCCCATGCCCCACCGCTGCCGCCAGACGATGATACCGGTCTTCCATCGTGGGCCAGTGATACGCATAGAACGGCGTCCCATGTGTCGCCGCGATGCGGGCAATTGTGTCTGTGTCCAGGGAGTTCATCGCCAGAAGATATTTCCCGTTGGAGGCGTGCTACTGCCCTTGTCCCTTTGCACGGCCTGGCGCCGAGCTGACCGGGCTGTCGATCATTCGGACGTGAATGTCGTCAAAATGAACCTCGGCTTGGCCCGCCAGCATCAGACCGATGCCTCCGTGGACCGGATCGCTCAGCCCCGCCTGGCCCCGCCGCACCCCATCGACCTTCACCACGACCGAGTCGCCCTCGGTGCGAATCTCCACGTCATGCCATGCGCCCCGCGCCCAAGGGGTGGAAAACTCTCCCAGCCGATCCTGGGNNGGACCGTCCATGGACACGGTCTTGACGGATACGTTCATCGCGTACTGCCGCCAGTCCTGGGAGGTAAACGTAATCATCGCCCCGTCGCGCGATTGGCCGATGAGTATCTTCTTGCTTAGGTCCGCGACTTCCTCGGGATGCTTGACCGACCACTGCCCGGCGTGTCGCTTCCAGGCGACGAAATTCCCGTCATCGCAGCCGTCGAATCCCTCATAGAACAACTCGACAAACGACGGGGCGTTTCGGTCGGGCTGGTCGCTCGGCGAGTTGGTCAGGTACAACTGTAGCACGGCGATGTTGTCGCTGTGATTGGACAACACCAGCCGATGCGGCCCGCGCTTCAGGAATAGCGAGAACCCGCGCGTCCAATGCCATTGGTTGAAGATGGGATCATTGCCCAGTATCACCTTGTCCACGTCGTCTATTTGGGCATAGATGGCGTTGGTGCACTCGTCGTGCCAGAGGCAGTAGACCCAGATGTTGTATGTCCCGTCGCAGGGCGCTTCAAATTGGTACGTGGCGTCCCCTCCGGCTTCGCCGCGCCAGCCCCTGCCCACGCCTGGACCGATCCACAGGCCGCGCTGCCCATCGGGACCGATGGGCACCACGTCGAAGGGGGCGTGAATCTCTCGAGGCCGGCTGGCGTCGATCCACACGCGCCCCACATCGTGGGGACGGACGCGAATCCCGGCATACAACAGCGATGACAACATCAGGACCAGTCCCGCGCACTTGGATAGTCTAGTAATCACAGGCCACCTCCTCGGTGTCGCTTCCCGACCCCGCCAATGCCAGCACGGCAATGAAGACAATCAGGATTCCGTTGAATTGAACCGCCGAAAAGACGTTGGCCAGGCAGGCCCCCGCCATCGCCGCCCAGGCCGCCAGGGATTCGCGAAGTTCCCGACGATCGCCCCGCCGCCACGCCCTCCTGGCACGCCGCCACGCCGCGGCGACATGCTGGACGATGATCCATCCCAGACATGCCAGGGCGAACATACCGCCTTCGTCGGCGACGACAAGGTAGCCGTTCTCGTCAAACGGCGCCAGTGTGTTGAGCTTCGGCAGCCTGCCGTAGTAGGCGCTTCGGTACTCATTGACACAGCCGGCGCCGGTTCCGGTGACTGTGCGGTCCTCCAGCAGGTTGATGAACGCCTGCCATTGGATGTATCGCTGCCGCACGTGAGTCCCGCCGGCCTCTCGTATCGCCGCGTCGCGACGCAATGGACCCATCCACCCGCCCGGCCAGAAGGCCGCCGACAACATCGCGGCAATCAAAACCCCGCCAAACCCCAACCGCCAGGACCACCGCGGCGCCGCCAATGCGGCGGCAACCAGGCCGGCGCCGATGGCCATGACGCAGCCGACGGTTCCGGCAGACAACACCGCGGCGATGACAAGTCCAACGCCCATAAGTTTGACGGGCCAGGACCTAGCCAGCATCAGCCAGACGGCACAGAGGGGGACCAACATACCCAGGTAAGTTCCATACTTAAGCGCGCTTCGGAAAAATCCAAACTCATCGCCCGTCCCGATAAACCTCGCCCCCAGACAACCAATCACCGCCACGGCGACAGCCAGACAAAACAATCCATAAACCATCCGCCGGCCCGTGGCGTTCGACGCCACGCAGGCAAACAACGTGTATCCTCCCCACGCCGTCAGGACCAGTTTGCCCGCGTAGTAGGCCGCTCGCGAGGAATCCGGCGCGAAGGCGACCGACAGGATCACAATGCAGACGTATGCCGTAAGACTTACGGGTGGGGCAATCGCGGCGGCGAAGGCCCATTGCCTGTTGGCGATGCACCACAGCCCCACTGACAGTATCCATACCAGCACCAGGGTGTTGGCCGGGGCCAGAACCTCCCAAATGCGCCGGCCTTGCCATGGCCAGAAGTGCAGCGACGAACAGACCACCACCGCGCCGGCCAGTATCGCCGCCCACCGTCGGATGCCGACACTTACCGCGGCGTGTGATGCGTTCATAACGCCAAGATCATTCCCGGAATTATTCATGATGCTCCCCCAAGACCCGCCGTGATCGCGGAGTAATATGCCGTCAGCGCCACAGTAAGAACCCGCCGCCAAGGCGATGATCGCAGCGGGCTTCCAAGCAATAAATAAAGGCAGAAGAACAGGCTCGCCCTGCCGAGGGAATAGGGGCTTTTGTCGTAACCATAACCGTAGATTATCCACAGCAGGGCCGCCAACGCGGCAATGTGAACAGCCAGGATGGATAGCGAAGCCATCCAACCGGCGCCCAGGCCGCCGAGTGGGCGGGTATGCGGCTTTGCACGGCCCGCAAAAAACCAAACCGCGACAGCGCCTATCCCGATCACACCCACTAGCAGCAGGCCCCACGAAAGGGAAATGTCCAAACCAAAGGCGCTAAACTCCACGCCGGTTCCGCTGATCTCGTTGACCGGGATGCAGCAGAGATACGCACCGATAATGTGTTGGAGCACTCCACCGGATCTGCCGGGCCAGTGGAACCACAATGTCGCCGACGCTATCGCCAAAAGGATGGGCAGCCTGGGCGTTACGGCCAGGCCCCCTTTCCAGGACAGCACGCAGGCCGCCGCCACGGCAAGGACGGCGGCGATATTTCCCAGTTGGCCCCCAAGTCGGGTCTTTTTGGGCGCCGCCACCTGGGCGAGAAATTGATCAGGACACATTCGTTGCCCTCCCAAGCGCCAGGAATCGCCCCAGCGCCGCATGTATGAGTGACCATAGCGACCGCGGTTCGCGCATATCCAACAGGCCGGAGGATGCCAGGAACGCCCCGGCGCCGGCCAGCAATGACACCGGAATTGTCATTCCCGACCAACGGAGACCCGCATATCCGGCCGCCAGAGTTCCGCAGACCACCGCTGCCGCCGCTCCTATCCCACAAGCCAACGCCAATGTCGCCAGGAAGCGGCACAACCCCGCCGAGAACGCCACGCCAAGCTTTCCCCGCAATAACAGTCCCAGTAACAGCACCTTGCCGCTCTTGGCCAGCACTGCCGCGGCGGCGATGCCCAGGTATTGCCACCGTTGCATCAGCACGATCGCCAAACCCACGTCCACGAACACAAAAATTGCCCCCACCACCACCGGACGGCGGGTGTCGGACATGGCGTAGAAGGCGTAAACGAACAACCCTTCCATCGCAAAGCACGCCAGGCCCAGTCCATAAACAGCCACCGCCGCGGCGGTTGCCTGGCCGGCTTGGGCGTCGAACCGTCCCCGCTGAAACAGCCACTTCGTCAGCGGCGCCGCCAAGGCGATCAGTATGCAGCTTAGAGGCACCGAAACATACAGCAGCAGCCGCATGGTCTTGTGGATCAGGGCTGTCATTTCCTCCCACCGTCGCTCGGCGTGAAGGGCCGAGGCGTGTGCCCACACCACCGTCACGACGGCAGTGGGACCGATCAGCAACACCGCGTCGATGATCTTTTTCGCGTAACCCAGGCAGGATAGTTGGCCGGGGGGCAGCAGCGAGGCCAGGAGGTTATCCGCCAGGCCGTTGGCGTGGGACAACGCCACCCCCACCACCAGAGGACCGATCAGCCGGCCCACCGCCGACGCCTCGCCATCTATCGGTCCGGCGGGTCGCATTGCCGCCATCCCCCTGGCTTCCGGTAAAAACCACATGTGAAACAACAGGCAAGCCGCCCCGGCAAAAGCAACAATCAAGCCGAGGGAACCCAGTCCCCAAAAGGGGGCCAAGACCGCCAGGCCCAACACCATGATTAGTCGCAGGCCCGTCTCTCCCATCGCCGAGACGGCGAATCGCCGGCGGGCGTTGAGGCAGGTGTACGTGACGACCATCAGCGATAACAACACCGCCCCTGGGGCCAAGCCGCGCAACAGCGACGCGGCGGCCTGCGCACGCGGTGGATCGAATCCCGGCAACAGGAGATGAACGATCGCACCGGCGCCGATCAGTACCACGGCTGATCCCGCCATGGAAACCACCAATACCCAGCCGAACATCTTTTGAAACAGCCCGTCGGACCGCCCGGGCGCCCCGGCCAGCGTCCCGCTGAAGACCGGCAACAGGGACGGATGGACCAATTCCTTGGCCACGAACACCGCCGACCAGAGCATGCCCATCACGGCGAAGTAGATGTCCGACGCGCCGGTGGCGCCGAAGTATTTGGCCACGACGATCTTCTCGCCGAAACCGCATAGCTTGCCGCCGATGGCAATCGCCGAGATAGCCAGCGCTGAACCGGCCAGGCGGGATTCCATCGTCGAGACCGCTTTTGCCTCGCCGCTCATGCCAGGATCAGCCGCTCGCGGCGGGGCGTCCGCCGTGTGCGTTCGTTGAGACATGCCAGGTAAATCTCCGTCAAACGTTGAGCTTGGAGGCCGGGACCGGGGCGGGATCGGAATGCCTCCCCGGCTGCGGCGCCCAACGCCGCTCGGAGCCTGTCATCCGCAAGCAGGCGGTCGATGGCGGCGGCGATGTTGGCGGGCGTGGGCACGACGAGCCAGCCGCTGACACCATGCCGCAGAAGCCGGCGGTTTTCCTCCGTATCGGCGGCAATGATCGCCAGGCCGGAACGCATGGCCTCCAGCACCGCATAGGATTGGCCCTCCGCGGCCGAGCATGAAACGGCCAGGTCCGTCGCGTCATGGAGACGATCCATGTCCCTGACTTCTCCAGGCAGGTGCACCTTGTCCGCCAAGTCCAGGGAAGCGATTGCCTCCTCCACCGCGCCGCGCTGTGGACCTTCGCCGGCAATGAGAAATATCGCATCGGGGGATTTGCTCACCCCTGCCGCGCGAACGAAGGCCAAAACGTTTTTGTATGGGACCAACCGGGCCGCCAAGGTAACAACGGGCCGGCCCGGCGGGACTCCGAAAGATTCAGCCGATGACCCGTGGCTCGCTGCCATCGCATCACTGTCACGTCGTGGCAGATCATCCAGTGGATTTTCCAGTACCACGCATCGCCGGGCCGGAATGGTCCCCAGATCGCGCGCGAGTTGGGCCTCTCGCTCCGAGACGCCGATCAGAACATCCGTCATCCTGCCCAATGCCTTCTCCATGCCCTGGTAGAGGCGGTTGCTCGCCTCGCTTGGTCCGCGAAGGAACGCAAAGCAGTGGGGCGTGTGCGCCACCACGGCCGCCCCGGCTAAACGAGCCGCCAACCTGCCAAGAAAACCGGCCTTGGAACCATGCGTGTGAACCACGTCGAATCGCCCGCCCGCCAGGATCGCCGTCAGCCGAGCCAGGCAGATCGCATCGCTCCAGGGGCGGATGTCGCGGGCCATATTCACCACCCGCACGGCCACGCCGGCGCGACGGAGTTCCTCCACAGCCTGCTCCATGCCCTGCCATTGCCTCTGGAGGGAACAAATCAACGACACGTCGCAACCGCAACCGGCCAGCCGCGGCAAGATGGTTTTCAAGTAAGCCAGGACGCCGCCGCAGAAGGCTTCCGTCACGTGCGCCATTCGAATGGGCCGGCGGTTCATCCTGCCGCCTTCTCCATCAGTTCGCTCAATACCGTCACGTTCCTGTCGAGGTCGTAATGTCGAGCGACAAAGGCGCGGGCTTCTTCGCTCAGCCGGGCGCGGTCCTGGACGTCTCCCAACAGGCGCAGGATCGCCCCGGCCAACTGTTCGACATCACCCGCTGCCACAAGCAGGCCATTGACGCCGTCCGTCACGGCCTCGCCGATGCCTTCCAGCCGGCTGGCGACCACCACGGTTCCCAGTGCGAAGGCCTCCAGAATGACATTGGGGACCCCGTCGCGATCGCCATCGGCATCAATGATGGAAGGTACGGCCAGCAGGCAGGATCGTCGCATGGCTTCCGCCACTGCGGCCGAATCCCGCCAACCAGGCATCTTGACGCAATCGCCCAGACCAAGCGAACGGACAAGGCCCTCCAGGCCGGCTCGTTGCGGGCCGTCTCCGATGATGGTCAAGACGCTCCCAGGCCGCTCGTAATGAACCAGCGCAAAGGCGCGAATCAGGTAAGCGGCGCCCTTCTTGGGCGTCAGCCGGCCTACGAATAAAATCCGGCCCGTTGAGGCTTCGTGGGACGTTTGCCTCCAAAGAAACGAATCAATCCCATGTCGAATCAGCCGCAACTTTTCGTACTCCCGTGCGGGCAGCAACTCCCTCAGCCGCGACAATCCCTGCATCGTGCATACGGCTATGAAAGACGCCGACCGCGCCTTGGCCCCCGCTGCGCCGGCTTCCACAAAGATATCCCTGGCGTGTGCGGAGATGCTCCATGACCGACGGCTGACCCGCGCAATGGCCAGGCCGATGCAGGCCGGCCAACTCAGAAAATATGCGTGAACCTGGCCGATGCGAGAACGGTCCAGGCATCGAATGAAACAACAGACCGTGTGAATGTTAGCCAGCAGGAGCAGGCACTCCCGTGGAGATTCCAGAAGGACTTCCACCGCCAGCGCCGCCAGCCGGGCCGGCGAGATGGGATAGTGCAGCAACACATACGCCAACGACACAAGCGACTCCCACGACCAAATCGGCGGCCTGTATCGGACCCGAATCCCCTCCATGTCATCCGCGCGCGAACCGTCGCCTCTTGCGGCAAGGACGGTGATCTCCCAACCCGCCCTTGCCATCGCTTGCATCTCACGGGTGGCGAAGGTTTCCGTCCGCGATGGGTATGTTGTCAGTATGTAGGCGACTTTCACGTCTGACACTCACCAGGAGCAAACAGGAAGGGAACGGTCCTCAACAGCACCTTCAAGTCCAGCAGGATCGTCGCGCGGCGGAGGTAATAAAGGTCATATCGCAGTTCCTGGTGGATGCGCCTGCGGCGGCTGCCCATGATCTGCCATATTCCCGTCACTCCCGGCTTGGCGAGCAGGCGCCTCCGATGCCTTGGCTGGTACTGCGAAACAATCTCCACCAGTTCCGGCCTGGGGCCCACCAGGCTCATGTGCCCCCTCAAGACCGTCACCAGTTGCGGCAACTCATCGAGCCTGTGGCGGCGGAGGAATTTGCCCAATGATGTCGCCTGGAAGCCTCNNCGCTGCTGAAGCAGGACTACCGGCAGGCCGTCGCATAGAAGGACCAGGACGGCGATAGCGGCCATCAGCGGCAGGGCCACCAACAACATCCCCGCCGCCAGCGCCACGTCCAGCAGGCGTTTGGTGTCGCCGTGGAGATATGGAGACACCGATACGCTCATCCTGTCTTGCCTGCCTCGGCGGCGAGGGCGTAGACCGTCAGAAGCTGACCGATGGCGGCCTCCCAGCGGAACATCCTGCTGCGCGCCAGCCCACGCCGGATAAGTTCCTCCCGGAACCCGGCGTCTGAGAGCACTCGAGCGATGGCGTCGGCTATGTCGAGGGGGTCCGTCGGATCAATCGTGCAGGCGGCGTCGCCCAGTGTCTCGCCCAGGCAGCCGCGGTCCGAGGCGATCACCGGCACGCCGCAGGCCATGGCTTCCAGGGGCGGGAAGCCGAACCCCTCATGAAGCGACGGACACACATACGCCTCGGCGAGACGATAGACCCCAGGCAGGTCCTGGCGATCGACATAACCCGTCCGCACGACGCCATCGTCACCGCACGCGGAGGACAGTTCCCCCAACAACTCACTTGTCCGCCAGTGTCGCTTTCCCACAAGAACCAGCTTGCAGGACCCGTCCTTCCGTCGCAGTAATTGCACCGCTCGCAGCAGGCAGCCCAGGTTCTTTCTAGGCTCGAAGTTACCGACGTGGAGAAGGAATTTATCCGGCAGGCCGTACTTGTCGCGTAAGGCCGCTTGCTCTCCCGGTGTTGCATCGCTGGTGAAACGCTCTCCCAGGCCCGGATAGACCACGTTAATCTTTCCCCCCTCGACGCCCAGGCATCGTTGGATGTCCCTGCCCGTCCGCCGCGACACTGCGACGATTTCCGCGGCACGTCGGGCGGATGCCTTCATCGCCAGATGATAGTAGGCCGCGTTGGACCTGGTGCACCAGCGGGGATGATCCAGGGCGATGGTATCGTGAATCGTCACGACGCACGGCACGCCGCCGCCCAGGCAGGGGCCTATGTAACAAGGGCAATGGAGCACATCGAGCCTCGCCCGACGGGCAAGCCGGGGAAGGACCAGGTGCTCCCAGGCGATTCGGCCCGCCCGCCAGGAGGGGTATTTAGCGGGACATATCTCCACATCCCCGCCGGGTGATATCCATTGTCGCACCACCGATGTACGATTGGTGAAAACCACGTATTGGTGCTCCGGGGCGTGTTCCGTCAAGGCGCCAATCAAGTTCAGGCAGTAGTATTCCACTCCCGAGAAGTACTCATCCCTGGCTTGAAAGTTGATACCTATTCTCATGGGTTCAAATCGAGCGGATTAGTTTTCCAGGACATCGGCATACACGTCGGCGACTCGTCGCGCCGTCTGTGCCGCGCCGAATCGCTGCTCAACATCTTCCCGTGCGGCGTGGGCGAGTCGTTCGGCCAGGCCGGAATCAGTGGCAATCCTGAGCATGGCCTTGGCCAGCGCCTCCATGTCCCCGGGGGCAACCAGAATCCCCGTGCGCCCATCATCCAAGATTTCAGCGGGACCGCAGGAGTTGACCGCGATGACCGGAACACCGGCCTTCATGGCCTCGATCACCACCCTGCCGAAAGGTTCCCTCTGCGCGGTATGCACAAGGCAGTCCACCTCCCGCCACAGGCCGGCCAGGTCCTCTATCCATCCGCGGAAAACCACGGCCTGCGAGAGATCATGTCCGCGGACAAAGTCACTTAGCTTCCGCCGATAGGCCGCGTGGCAGCCGTACAAGTCGTCGCCCACCAGCCAGAATTCCGCGTGAGGGCCAACCGCCCTGACACGCGCGGCGGCGGCGAGGAAATGCAACTGGCGTTTCCAGGGCACGAATTGGCCGACGTTGGCGAACACAAATGGGCCTCCACGACGGCTGGCCCGCGCCTCGGCCGCGGAGGCGGGAGATTTTTCGTCGCGGGAATCCAACCCATTGTGGATGACCTCGATCTTCGAGTCCTTCACGCCGCGAGCCTTCAACCATCCGGCAACACAATGGCTGACCGCTATCACCCGCTGGCAGAACCAGCCGCACGGACGGACCATCCATCCGCCGGCAAGATCGCGCGCGTGCCAGATCAGTTTGGCGCCGCTGACTATCGCCGCGGGAACACAGGCTACAAGGGAATATATGCTGTTGGCGTGGATGATGTCGGGCCGCCATGCTTCCGCGGCATTGTGCACCGCCAGGGTCGCCATCCAGATCGCCAGCAACCTGCCCGGCAACGATTGGACCGGCCCGGGAAACGATGCTGAAAGCCCAATGCATGGGCAGCCGCGACGGAGGACTTCCTTTTCCAGAAGGCTTCCTTGCGGGCAGGCCACTCGCAGGTGGTGCGTTCCACGCAGGTGTTCGGCCAGTAACAACAAGCTGTTCTCCGCTCCGGCGATGTGTTGGGCGGTACTGACGAGCAAGATTCTTGGGTGGGATGGCGGTCGCAATGGTTGTTTCCGGGCAGACTCCGTCCCCGTCAGTCCCATGGGACTCATCCGACAAACGACCCTTTCCCAGACCCCGATTCCCTTTCGACTAGACGCCTTGGGCGTCCGAGGCATTGATCTCAACGGCTATCGACTGACTAATCAGACGCACCGACAACACCAGTTTGCAATTTTTGCCCTTGCGGACCAAGATGCCGCGGAATCCTTTCAACGGACCGCGGGTCACTTCCACTTCCCCACCGACGCTCAGATATGGGCAGGGATCGCACCGCAACCGGCCCGCCAGGGCGGCCCGGACGGCTTCCAACTCCCTGGGTTCCACCGGATGCGGTCTGCCGGGCGGGCCGACGAGCCTCACCACGCCCCTGCACCGCGCCACGGACAACAGTTCCTCCATCGGCGGACTGACAAACAGGTATCCGGGAAACAAAGGTTCCCGGACCGTCATGAACCGATCGGACCACCGTTTCCTCAATTCGATCAACGGAAGCCAATGCGGAATGTTCAACGCGCCCAACTGGCCGGCGACCATCTTCTCATGCCGGCTCCTGACGTGCAGGGCATACCAGAAGTTGGCCGGGGCCTCCGGCGAAGAACCGCCTCCCTCGCAATTTTGGGGCAGATGACCGGCCAAGGGGCCGCTGAGAGTGTCAATATCCACGGTAATCATGGCCATTCATTCTTTCTTATCTTGGCCCGTTTGCGACAGACGCGACTTGATGTTCTGGACCTGTTTCAAGACCCGCGCTGTCGGAAAACGATATTCGATCAGGTCCAAGAGACGAGAGGCCTCCGCGTAATCCCCCCCCGCCAGCGACTCCATGGCCGATGCGAAATACATATCCGCGCACAGGGGGTTGTCCGGAAACGATTCCAGGAAGGCCCGTTGCGTGTTCTGGGCGGACTCCGTCTTGTTCTCGTGACGATAGGTCACCCAGGCGACATACATGATCTGGGGCAACCACGGTTTGCACCGTTGGTCGGCCTGGTAGACCGGCGCGTCCTGCTGGATTTGATCGAACTGCTTGGCTTCGTAGAGGTACTTGAGTTTCAGCGTGGCCGTCTGGCCCCAGTCGGCCGTGTCGGGATGTTCCTTCAGCAGCGCCTCCAGCGTCCCGGCAGCCAACTCGGGATGGTCCATCCGCGAGTACAATTCCCCCAGTGCGAGGTAGGCTTCCGAGACAATAGCGGGGGCTGCCGCTTTCTCGCCCAACTGAACCTGGGCCTTGCGGCAGCACACAGCCGCCCGGTAGTTCTGCTCCTTGACCATATCTGCGGCCTTGGTGGCAAGGTATCTTGCCGTCTGAATGTCGCTCCAATCGGTCTTGGTCCGATAACGGGCCAGTTGGACCGCCGTGAACGGCCGCTCCGTGCGAATGGCCAGCACCTCAAAGGCCACCAGAGCCGAAGGTTTCTTCATCCATTCCGAGAGACGGTCGATATCCTGGGCGGACCAGCGTTCGTCCGGAACGTGAAGGAAAGGCATGAGAATGTACAATTCCACGACATCCGTGGCGGCGGTTTTATCCACGGCGGCGACCGTCCTTCCACACCGTATCACGTAGGTCTCCGCCGCCGTGACGGCTGCGTCGTAATACCGCCTCAGCAGTTCCGCCTCGCTGGCGGGAATATCGGGCTTGGACAGGGGGGCCTGGAATCGAGCGGCGTATTCCAGATAAAGGTCCATGGGCGAAACGATGATAGCGTCGCCCTTCCGGTCGCTGCTCGCCTTGGACGCATCAATTATGTCATTCACGATTGCGCCCAGGACTTCCGATCTAGTGGATTGGAGCCTGCGAACGATCCGCTCGGCCACCTCGTCGACCAACGCCAAGCGGTCCACGAACTCCGCCATGCCCGCGGCGTCGCGGCGGGAATCGCAGACGCGCTGAAACTCCGATTGCATGGAGGACAATGCCTCTTGGCGAAAAGCGGGGAAGTCCTGCACGTTGACCACCCGAGAGGCCGGCTCCCCGGCTGACACAATCGACGATATCATTACCGTAACAATCCCCAGCACCGACATTCGTCTTGCGAATGAATAGTTATTCATCGTTTTATTCCTTCCGTAAATTGTCCCCGGCGCCGGCAATCGGTTCGGTGGCGCTTGTCGCAGAGCCTTTCAGGTCCAGGATAAGAACCTCCCCGCCGCCCCGAAAATAATAGTGTGTCCGCAAGACCGCTCCCTCGCGGTCCAATTTCAGAGGCGCGCCAGATAGAGTTCGCCCAGACTCCACGCGCCAACTCTCCGGCGGATGGATGACCACCTGCCCCTGGCAATCCCGGGCTTCCACAGGCTCGCGGATTGACTTGCCCGCCGGGTCGAAAGACATGTAATCGGGATGAAGCAGAAAGATGAACAGTTTCTTGTCCGAACAACGCGTGGTGATGGGTTGGCCCGGTGGACCTTCCACCCATCCCACGACAGCCGACGAATTTCCAAGGTCATCGGAATAAGCTCGAATCGCCGTCTCCAGGGCGTGGAGACGGTCCGGCCAAGGACTGATGTTTACGTCAGTGCGCCACAGAATTCCGCCATAGTCGCCCCCCATCACGGCAACGGCCATCCACTGAACCTCTTCAAACCGCACTCCGCGTTCCGCATTAAGCCCCCAAACAGCGGTCTCCTCGCCCAGGACGTGTATGAGGGCGTAGACTCTGGCCCCCCCGGCAATTGGGGGAACATCGCGAATGCGGTTCAGCAGGGGATGATTGACGCCCGGCCAGACCCGATCGTCGGGACCGGGAGCTCGTAAGCTGGCATGGTGGAAGAGGAAAATAATGAACTGGTCGGCCACCGGGCGGAATGCCTCCAGGACTTCATCCTGTGGTCCACGACACTGGAAGACGGTGACTTTCTGCGGGGGAGGGTTGCTCACCAGTTCAGCCGCTACCTCGCGCCACGGACGAGTCAGATACATTGCGCTATATATTTTTCCACCGGAGGCACGAAACTGCGCCTCAAACAAACCATCCGCCATCGCCACAAATGGATGGTCTCGTTTTGCGATGGTGGCTGGACCGGTCGTCGTGGGCGCGGCGTCCTTGGCGCGACTGGGACCGCCGGGCCGACTGGTCGGTCCCTCGGCGGCCCCACCCAACGCCGGCCACGCAAAGGCCAGGCACGCGGCAAGTGAAATCAGGACGATTCCCGTCTTTGTCGTCGTCTGGAAACGTCTTGTGTGGTTGTTAATCATGGTATCTCCGTCCGATTCATCACTATTTCGTTGCCATCACGGCTTGCAGATCCAAGACAATCTGCTTGGCCCGATCCGTCACGGTGGCATTGGGATAGGCCTCAATTATTTGCTGGAACTGCGCCTGTGCTTCGGCGGTCTGGTCCTGCTGTAAATGGATGCATCCTTTCAGGAAGCCGGCCTGGGCATGTTGTTCATCGCTCCCTTGCCACCGGCCCACCTTGTCCAGCAGCACCAAGGCGTCGGCAAACCGGCCCAGACCGATGAGGCACCGTGCCCGGATCAGGCCCACGGCGGCGTTTTGCTCGCCCTTGGCGTCCTTGGAGATCGTCGCGTGGCGATCGAGCGATTCCAGGCACTGCGACCAGCGGCCCACGGCGCAGTTCAGCTCCGCCACTGCCCACAATACCGCCTGCCGGCGGAGGTCATTGCCGACGCGCGACGACGCCTCTTCCAAAACGGCGACGGCTTCGGCCATCTGGTCCGATCGGCGAACCAGGAACACAATGTCCCCAACGGTGGAGGCGGCATTGGGAAGTGTATCGCAGGAGTCCAAGGCCGCAGACCATAGCCCCGATGCCCACTGGCCCCCGCCGCTGACCAGCGACTCGATGCCCCAGTACACCAAGCGGTTCCGCCGATTGGAAACCAGCCAGGCCGCCATCGCCGGCCGGTCTTTTCCAACCGGTTTAGAGGCGGCAGAATCCGCGGCGGTTCCACCGCGTGACTTTCTTTCGACATCCGTTAAAACGTCACACCACTTGGATTGCGCCTCCTTGGACCAGACGGATTCGGGCGCGGCCCATCGCCTCGTCATCCATTGTCCCAATCGGCTGACTGCGTTCGGATTCCCTTCAGCCACGGCCAACGCCACGGATAGATCGTCCCAGGCGTCCCGAACCTTCCGTGGATCGCTACCGGCTTGCATCAGGTTCAGATGCATCCGCCGCAAAGACTCGTCCATGTCCCCGACAAAAAGGCACAGATATCCACGCCGGCGAGAAGAGATTTCATCGCGTCCCGCCAGGGCCGCCGCGGCGACAGCTCGGAGACCGTCATCGAAGGGAAGACGCAGGGCAGCGGCCTCCGCCGGACCGCTAGCCGTGGGGGCCGATGGTCCGTTGGACGACCACTTTGCCCGGATAGCCTCCCAGGCAGTTCCCGACGGACCGGCGGACTTCATGACGTCGTCAAACCGCTGAATCGACGAGATGGGGCCTTCCCCCGTGGCGTTGGCGAGCATGACCTCCAACAGGGCGGCTGGGAGGGCCTTTTCCCATTGGTTATCTCCCACAAACCTGTTCACCCGGCGCTGTTGGAGTCGCTGCATGGATGCGATGTCCGGTGCAAGGGACAATAGGTCCGCCAGGACCTTGTCGCCCAAACCGGCCTCCGCCGGCGCTAACGACCGGACCAGACGGTCAACATCCTCCAGAGCGTCCTGGCAGACATGGACGCCATCTCGCCTTAAAGCGGACAAACCCTTGGCCCAAAGCTCCGCTCTACCAGCCGGCACGGCTGACTTGACGCGCCTCAGGAGCAGGCTACATTGTGCGTTCCACGATTCGTCCGAATCCGTTCCCGCCTCCTTGGTGGCGGCTTGCAACAGCGATTCCACTTCATTCAGCCGGCTGTCACCCCCCTTAAGCAGCAAGCCCATCAACTCCGTGCCAAGCTCAGCCGAGAGGGACGGTTTGCCCGCCTGTCGCGCCTGTTCCATCAGTTTGGAGTAGGCGGCGATGGCGTCTGTGGTCTTGTTCTGGTTGTCCAGCTCGAGCGCGGCCTGATAGGCGTCGCGAAACTCCGGCGAGGCGTCCAGTTGATGCTCCAGACGACTCTTCTGGCGCATCCGGGCTAGGGCTTCCGTCAGATCATAGTCACGGGACAACGCCAGGAGATCCCCCAGCACGCCATCGGGGGTGAGGTCGGCGGCCTTCTCTTTTTTCAAAACGATCAGCAGCGCCCTGACGCTTTCGAGGATTCTCTCCGCCGGTAGCCTGCTGTCGGGGGCAAGCGCGACGAGGCCTTCCCGCCACACGCGGCCTCGATCCACGGGCCGGGCCGCTATCGTGCGCCAACATAGCATCGCCCATTGGCAGTCATTGAATATATCCCCCCCGCCGGCCACCGCGACGGTCCGCAACGACTCGCTGCACCGCCGCTCCGTATCGAGCATCGACTGCATCTTGCCCCTGTATCTGGGGTGCGGCTTGGCAATATACCCCACGACAGGATCGTTCGGCTCGATCTTCATGGAAGCCATCCCAGGCGGACTTCCGGCGAACAACGCGTAGGATTGCCGCACATCGGTCAGGAACGTTTCGTAGTCCAGGTCCCCATGGTCATACTGATCCAGAAAACACTCCAACAAACCCAACTGCCAGCCGGGACTGAACGCCGCCGGTTGGGCCTGTCCGCAAACGTAGAGAGCCAGCACATCGCAGGCACGCGGGTCTCCCAGGGACGTCAGCGCGTTGGCCAGCAGACAGCTTTTACGAAATACCAGCATGTCCTGAAGGGTCTTCTCGTTGGGCAGCGTGCTGCGAATGAACTCGATCCATTGGCGGCGCTGGGCATCCGTCATATCCCCGCTCAATGCCGCCGCCGCTCCTTCCCAGAACCGCGGCTCTATCGAACGCACCACCTCTCGCCGGGCCGACAAGAGGGGCATCGCCTGTTCCAGCAACATTCTGCGGGCCTTGATTGTTTCATCGTAGGCCTCCTGGTGGTTGGCGGGACTCTCACCCTTCAGCGTGCGGAGGCAAGAGGCCATGCGAACGAGATAGAAACCACCCCAGGACCGCCATTCCTGGTGATGAAGAACCCAATCCGACACGAACCGCCGCGCCGTCACCGGCCGGAGAGACATAATAGTTTCCGCCACGGTGACGACTCGCCCATCGTTCATCCACGCTTCCCCGTACGCGGCCGCAAGGGCCTCCGCCCATTGCGCCTTCTGGGATTCCGATAACTCCGCTTGCAGGGCCAAAAGGACGTGCTTCCACGTGTGAGCCGCAAACGGGGTTATTACAGCCGGGGCCTTGGCGTAATTGTCCGTCAAGTAGTCGGCCAAACGTCGCCTCTGTTCACTGGCGGCGGGGCCTTCCTTTTGCAGCCGTGTCGCCAGTTGGTCCAGTTCTTCCTGATTCGTCGCAGTCCAATCCAGAGCAGCCGGCGCACTCTGGGCCGAAAGCCTCTGTCCCCCGATGACAATCGCGATTGCGACAACGACAACATTCGCCCATTTTTTACTTTCGTATCTCATCTGTAAGCCCCTTTGATTACCTTTCTTTTTCCATTTCACATGCGGACTGTTTAGCTGTGGTATTTGAACTCTGTGTCGATAAGTCTCCCCCATGGCCTTCTCCCTTGCCGCCGCCCGCCCCGTCTGCGTCTGATCCCGGACCGCGTTGCGCCTTCTGTTGCTGTTGGATCCATCGGACCCATTGGGGCCGTATTTCGCGGGAGGCGGCCTGGTCAAGAAGTCGTTGCGCCTTGGGGAGGTTGGTGTGTGTTTTGATGTAGCAGCGGGCGAGGTGTTCCATGGTTTCCAGTTGGTCAGGGGTAAGCTTGAGGGCGGTTTCATATTCCCCGGCGGCCTTGGGATACAAGCCGGCCGATTCCAGAACGATTCCGAGGTTGAAGTGTGGTTCATGTCGCGTTGGTTCAAGCCGGGCCGCGCGGTGGAAGGCCTCGGCGGCCTGGTAGTAGTTGTCCTGTTGATATTCCAGTGCGCCCAAGGCCATCCAGGCGGAGGCGTTTCGATCGTCTTCCTGTACGGCTTGGCGGAGGCATTGCCGCGCCTGTTGCGGTTGAGAGGCTTCGCCGGCCTGTTGGGCCTTGTGGAGCAGGTCCATGGAGCGTTGGCGCGCGGCGTTTCGGGTGGCCAGTTGCGATTGGACGCTGGTCAGGGCCTGGTCGCGCGGGTTTTGGCAGGCCGGCAGGGCAGTCAGGGGGGCCAAAGCCACCAGTGTATAAAGGATGTTGGCGATAATTGCGTGTCGCACGGATCACTCCTTATCTTTGGTTGGATACTGCCAGGGGAACATCTGGATAGGGTTCATGGGGTCGCCGGGAGGACGGATTCCGGCCGTTCGCAGGTCGTCGCGGGACAGGCAGATAAGGTCCTCGAAAGACGCTTCCCGCAACAGGACGGGGCGAATGAAGATAAAAAGGGTTTCCTTGTCGTCTTCGTTGTCACGTTTTCGGAACAGTTCCCCCAGCAGGGGGATGTCCATCAGCCAGGGGACGCCCTCGATGGTCTTGTCGGTCCGAGTGCTGACCAGGCCTCCCAGCACCACGGTGTGCTCGGCGGGGACACGCGCGGTCCCGTTGACGGTGTTTTGGAGCCGCGGGGGCGGAAGTTTCGCGTCAGACCGGGCGCCGAAGGAGCTGAAGGTCACCTCGTAGGCCAGCCGCAGCCAGTCCTCCCGTGAAAGATGCGGCGTGACGGTCAGGACCGTCCCGGCATCGACGAAGCCGCCGAAGCTGGTGGTGGTGGTCGTCTGGCCCTGGTCGGTGACTTCGAAGGGTTCCTGGTTGATCTGGCTGATCTGGGCGGGGCAGTTGTCCTCCACGAGGATCTTGGGCGAGGATGTGATCCGCGTGTCGCCTACGCTGTGGAGGGCCTGGAGGACCAGCGACAGGTCGCCGGAGTTGAATATGGCGAAATTCAGTCCCGTCAGCGGGTCGGTGGCGAGGCGTGTTTGTCCGGTGGCGGTGTTGGTCTTGCCGATACCGAAGTGGGTGAAGGCGATCTGCTCGACCCCCTGGCCGTTGACGCTGGCACCGGCAAGTTCCAATCCCAGGTGGAAACCGTCGGTGCTTCGGACCGACACCAGCGTTACCTCCAAAAGCACCTGGTCGCGCGGACGGTCCAGTTCGGCGATCAAGCGCCCCAGTTCCTCCTGCCGCGCAGATGAGGCCTGGACGATTACCGCGTTGATCTCCGGGGAGGCGATCACGCTGGGGGGAATCTCCCGGTCCGAGGCGGACTCCCCGCCCCTGCCCCCCGGTTGCGCGGGGGTAGGCAAAGAAGGTTCGCCGGGGCGAATCGACTGCCGCGGGGAAGATGCCACCCGTTGAACTCCGCCGACGGACGAGGCCAGGCCGGATCTCATGCCCGTCGCGCGGTTGGAGGACGATGAAGACGATGCATCCAGACCGAGCAAGTTCTGGATTACCATCGCCACCTCGGCGGCAGTGGCGTTCTCCAGACGATAGACCTTGATCCCACCGTTTTCCGATAGCGGCTTGTCGATGGCCCCGATCATCTCCGCCACTCGCTGTTGGTCGGCGGGCGAACCGTAGGCCACGATCTTGGAATTGCTCTGGCTAAGGGCCAGGCGGAAGCGGGATGATTTTTCGTGATCCCCCAACATCGCCTCCAACGCATCGAACGCCTCGCAAGGGTCGGCGTGGGTCAGGGTATAACTGACCGTCCGGGCGTCACCGGGAACATCAAGATCGGCCACCAGCCGGCTGGCGGTATCAACCTCCTGGACCGGTCCTCGCAGGACGATAACGTTGAGGCTGCCCTCGCACATGAACCGCAGGGAATAATTGTTTCCCGCCCCAACGGGCGAAGCGGTCCCGGAAGGCTCCGTCGCCGGGGCGCTGGTCGCCACGGCTGACGCCGCCCTCGCCGGTCCGGCCTCCCAAGGGCGCAGCCCCGCCGCGGACGGGGCTCCCCCGGCGCCCTTGGAGGTCTGTGTCAGGAACTGCTCCAGTAGAGGCGCCAGATTCGCCGCCTCCACGTAACGCAACGGAATCAGGCGAATCGTGTCTCCCGACGCCTCCAGCGGAACGTCCATCGACGTCACCAGCTTGACCAGGCTGGGCAGCATCGGCTTGGGAACCAGCAGTATCACCTGGTTACTCCGTTCGTCGGGAAGGATCCGCGATTGGCCCTCCTTCTCCACCAGAGGCTTCAACAGGGCCGCCAAGTCCCTTGCCTTGGCGTTGCGCAGCGGCAGGACGGTCTTATCCACCCCGAACTGCCGGCAATATTCCTCGTAGGTCATCACGGTGACGGTGTTGTCCCGGCGGTCGGCCACCAGACCGGCCAGTTCCACCACCTGGTTGAGAACCCGCTCGGCGGGGAGGTTCTTGATCCACAGGTTGATTTTGGGAGGCTGGCGGGTCACCTCCGGACTCATCAGGATGCTCCAACCGGTCAGGTCGCTTATCATCTTGAAGATCGTGGTGATCGGAGTGTCTACGAACTCCACGCTGGAGATGACGTTGCCCGTCGCCGTCGTCTTTGCCGGAGCGGCGGACTTGAAAGGATCGTACCCCTGCCCGCCCGCCACGCCGCTCATCGCCATCGCCAATGCCAGGCCGACGGCCCAAAACCTCCCGTCATGCTGAGTTCTCATGGTAGTCTTACCTCTGCGATCATGATGTTTTCCGTTAGTGCCCCAAAACAACTTCCACGCCCTCCAGCGACAACGTCACCGAGGCGGCAGTAATGTCCCCAACGGCAAATTCCAGCAACGTATCGCCCCGGTGGACCGTGTGGACCGTCCCCTCGTCGGTCTGGATATAGGCGACAAAGTCGCTGCCCATCTGAACAATGCCCTGGAGCTTGAGTTTTTTGGCCAGCTTGGCGGCCGCCCCGCTGTCCTTGACGGCAGCCTGGGCCTGCGGAGGACAGATCAACGGCGTGCGACGGGCCGACAACTTCTCCAGAACCTCCCCCAGATCCCGCCTGACAGGCATCGTCGAGGCCGACGCCTCCGTGCCCGTAACGCCTACGGAGGAACGCTGCCCGCCCATGGGCCAAAACAACGCCGCCGCGACGGAGGCCGCCGACAAGCCCGCCAATATCAAGGCCGCCCGCGCCATCCGGGCCACCAGCCCCGCCGACCAACGGATGTCAGATTCACTCGATCCCACGCCGAGAGTCCTTTCCCGCCAAGACCGCCCCAGAAGCCGCCCCCGCCGTTGGAGGAGCCACCAGACCGATCCGCCGAAGCGACAACCCGCACTCCACAACGCCCAACTTCTGCGTCCCGCGAATATTGAAAGACTCCACCCCCGTAACCTCGCTACCGCCTCCGACGTCGCGGGCGAACTTCAAGACCTCCGCCAACCGCCCCGACAACGTCAGGCGGGCGCTATAGACCTTGTGCGTCCGGTCATTGCGGACCGGCAACGGTTTGATGTTGACGATGCTCAAGCCAGGCAGGCGGGCCTTGGCCTCCAGGTCGCGAAGGAAGTTAGACAACGCCAACTCGTCGTTGGCCTCCCCGCCGGTCGAACCGGCCAGGCGGTGGAACTCCTCGGCGACACGCTGGCGAAGGGCCAGGTTCCGCGACAACACGGCGTATTGCTCGTCCCTCAGCCGCACCGCCGAACGCAAGTCCGTCAAGGCCGCCCACGCGGGCAACAAACCCCATTGCACCACCGCAGCCGACAAGGCGACCATCGCCGTCAAGGCCAACAGGACCGCCTGGCGAACGCCCCACGATGCCGGCAGGTGAATCTTCATCGCCCACCTCCTGTCCCGCCGGTGGACAATTGGCCGTCCATGCGGAACTCGCAGACCGACCCGGCGCCCTGCTGCTTCTGTCCGACACTCTGGAGCACCACCCGATGGAACAACGGCTGCTTCTGAAGGCTTTCCGGCAGCAGGAAAGGCAACGATACGCTCTGGGCCTGCCCCCGGAGGCGAATCCCACCCGAATCGGTCAACTCCACATCGCTGTAACTGATTTCCTTGGGCGTGCCGTCATTCAACGCGGCGACGACGTTAAGGAGGTCGTCTCCCGATGAGCGAGCGGAACGAAGGGCCTCCAACTGCGCGATCTGCCTGCCGACGGCCTCGCCTTCGGTCTGAATCCGCGCAATCCGATCCGACAAGGCGCCGTCAAGGCCCCGATAACGATGGACCGCAATCCCCAATGCCGCCTGGAACAACGCCAAGCCCGCCACCAACGAAACCAAAGCCACCGCCATCGCCCGATACACTGCCCGGACCCGAGTCGCCAACACCCGCCGGCGCGGCAACAAGTTCGCTGTCCCCGCCACGCCGTCGGCGACCAAGCCGGCCCAGGCCGATGCCCCAAGGCGACACAGCGGCTCGACGGCCCCATCGCCCCCAACAGCAGGCAGGCGATCCACCGCCTCTCGCACCACCGCCACGCCAGCCGACAGCAACGGCGCCGAAGCGCCCAACCACCCCACCGTCACCACGGAGTCCGATCCGCCGCCGCGAGGCTTCAACAGACGAATGCATTCGATCAACTGCTCATCAGCGCCTGGGCCTTCGGTGTTTTTCAAAAGGCGGACCGAACAGGCCCCATCCGGCTCCAGCGAAGCGGCTTCTCCAACACCGTCAGACCCGCGGGCCACCCACAAGTCCATGTCCCCGCTTGCGGCCAACACGCGGCTCCATAGCGCCGCGCTGGGCAGAAGATAATCCGGTTCAACGCCCGCCGCCGACAGGCCCGCCAGGCACTCCTCCAACGCATCGCGTCGGGCAATATATACCTCGTAAGAACCCATCGACCCGTCATCATCCCGACGGACCAACCACCGATATGACGTCTCCACGGGGCCCATCTGCGGTGGAATCGCCGCCTCGATCTCCAGGTCCAGCAGGCCCCGCATTTCCTGGGTGGAGACGGAAGGAACCTGGAACTTGCGGGTCAGGTAGAAGGACTTCCCCAGCACCGCCACCACCGCCCCTACCCCGCGGGCCACCGAGCCGCCCAGGCCGGCGATCTCCACATGGCAAGCCCCCCCCGCCCCCAGACGCACGCCGTGGACGCGGCCTTCAACCGCCGGAGCGACAATCAATACGTCGCCCACCGGAGACGACGCTGACGATGGCGCCACCGCCTCGCGCAGCAACGAGCCTGCCGCGCGAAGCGATCCCAAACATTGACAAAAACGGTTCATCAACCAGCGCGTTTCCATTCCACAACCTCCGGCCTTTGGCCGGGCTGCGATCGAACCCACACCTCCAGGCGATACTCCAGCCCCGTTATCCGATGCCGGCAATACGCCTGAATCCGAAAATATTCCGACCGGAATTTACCCACCAACGACAGCACGTCCCGCTCCGAATCTGTCAATCCCTGCAACTGCTGAATATCCTCCGGGGCGGCAAAGACGTGGGATTCAAGCTCACCGCTACTGTCGGAATCAAACGTCCGGTATCCGACAATCTGTCCAACGGCCTGGTCGGAGATGGGCAGGGTCCTCAACACCTCCACCGGGGCGGTGTTGAGGTTGATCCGCCCGTCGCCCAGGCACGTCAGCAGGTTTGCCCAATCCGTCTTGGCCGCCCCATCGGCGCCGAGGGTTTCACCCTCGCCGTCCCCTGAACCGAACCCACGTACCAGTTGCAACTCATCCATCCGCTCCAGGGGAGCGTTCTTGCAACGGTACGGCCGAGGCAGCGATTCGTAGTAGGCGCTCTCCGCCCCTTCGCTTCTGGCCACATCGTCGGAATCCATCCAGTCCAACAGGCCGGCAATCTGCCCGTCGGTCATGCCCAACTTCTTCAAGGCATCCCCCGATGCCAGCGACACGTTTAGCTTCCCGTCGGCGTCGCAAACCTGGTAGTCGGCCTGGTAGTCCGCCTCGCCCCCATCGGACCGGGCAGACCACTCATCCAGCCAGCCGTCACCCGCCAACGGCGCGTGCGCGCACCACGGTTCGGCGGGATGGTCAAACGCATTGGTCTCCTCGCTTAAGCGTGCCATCGCAATCGCCGCCGCCGAATTGGCCTCATGTCGCAACCGAATCGCCACGGCCCCCTCTATCGCCCACCGCCGCTTCAACGCCGCGCGATACGTGAAGCTGACGGCAAGGAAACTCAGGATCACCATCACGAACAACACCAGGATCAAGATGGCCCCGCGACGCCTATTCATTTCCGTCGCCCTCCCCCATGTCTCCGCCCTGGCAACGCGGGATGACCGTATACCCCACGGACTGGCCGGCGAAGGACAGGTGAATGTCAACGGCCACCGATCCCACCGGACCGGAGTAAGTACCGTCCCCGGAAGCCGTCGCCTGGTCCACCGGCCGGACCGTCATGGAACAATCCTCCAAATCCTTCGCCACCGTCTGGGCGGGGATGGAGTCCCACTTTTCCTGCTGGCCGGAATCTTCCTGCGACACCGCGCCGATCGTCACGTCGTGCGTTCCGGAAAAAAGCTTGGTCTGCAATGTCAATACATACGCGCCGTCGGCAGAATCCTTCCGCCATGCGTACCGCAACCGGCCCGATGGCGTCTGGCAGATCATCCAGCCGCCACGATCCTCCAGGCGACCAACCACCAGTGTCTGGACCCCCGTCTGATTGACCGCCGATCCCAACGCGGTGGTCAGGCCGGCAGCCACTGCCTCCACCTGGTCCCCCGCCGACCATCGCGACGTGGAACGAGCCTCCACCTCCAAGGCGTGGAAAAAAATCCCGTCGATGCCCAACAATGCCACCGACATCACCACCGAGGCCACCAGCAACTCCGCCAGCGTGAACCCGCCGCGACGGCGATAAATCCCTCCACGCGACAACGGCGGCGTTACTACCGGCATGGTCTGGCCTGATGACATGGTTCAACCTCCCTCCCCAAGGCGAGGCAGGAAGATTTCCGACAAATTAAATTCCTGGTTTCCCCTGCGGTCCGTCCACCGCACCACCACCGTGGCCAGCCGCAAGCCGTCCCGCAAATCGCTTACCTTGGCCTCCCAGGCATAATTGCCCGATACGCCCCGGGGAACCCGCTGCGACTCGCTGGAACCCAACAACGTCTCCAAACGCTGGTCGGCAATCGCCGCCGCCGCCGACAACCGCATCGCCTCGCTGCCGCTGCGCGAGGCCAACGTAAACGCAGACAACACCCCCACGATCCCCACCGCAAGGATCGTCATCGAGACCAACGCCTCCACCAACGTGAACCCGCTTCGCCCGCCCGTCATGACTCCACCTCCGCAATCCCCACCACCGGAGCGGCGACCTCCACCGCAAGGACGGCCCCCAGGCGATTGACCAGCTCCACCGACCCGCAAAAGCCGCCACCGGAAGGATCGAACACCAAAACCTGGCCAGACTCCCACCCATGGCGGCCATCCGGCCCCGACAGGCCGCCAATCCGCACCGAGGAGGGAAAGTTCCGCCACCTGCCGGCAGATCCGGCCACCGGAGCATAATCCCCCGATCCTCCCGACGGGCAGAAGACCTCCAAACGATACGCCGAACCTGTCGCGTCGAAGGCCAAGCGGTGAACCGTCCCACGCAGGAATGCCTGCCGCAGGCCATACCGCGCCACGGCAGCGAGGTCCTCGGCAGAGGTCCGCAAAGCCATGCGGTCTTGGCGACCCGCCAGGCCCACCGCCAGCGTTCCCGACAGCAACGCGATCATCACCAAAACCAGCAACAGCTCCACCAACGTGAAGGCAGCCGCGCCTCGAGGCGGTCGATGGAGACAACGACGCTTCACAGCGCCGCCAAAATGGAGAAGGTCTTCCTTCATCTGACAATGTCGTCCGATGTGCCCAACCGCTTGTCGGGACCCGCCGAAGTCAGGTGGTATCGGCCGGGGTCTTCCGTGTCGATGGTGTAGGAATACGCAGTGCCCCAGGGGTCGCCTTTCAAGTCGCCCTTGAGATACGGCCCTTTCCATCCATCCAGGCCGGGGTTTCCCACCAAAGCCGCCAAACCCTCATCGGCGGTGGGATATCGCCCCATGTCCTGTTCGAACAGGTCCAGCGCCAGCGACAGGCTGCCTTCAATGTCGGCCTTGGCTCGGGTCAACCTCGCCTCTTCCGAACGGCCCGACAGCCGCGCCACCAGCATCCCCGCCAGGATGCCGATGATTACGATCACCAACAACACTTCCACCAACGTAAAACCGCGCCTATACGTCCGTTTCAACGCGCTCATAGGGTCACTCCACCATCGCATTGGCCTGAAAGATCGGCAACATTACCGCCGCTATGATCGAGGCGATCACCACCCCCATCGAGACGATCAGGACCGGTTCCAGCAACTTCACCGCCCCCGATACCGCCCGCTGCGCCTCGTCCTCGTAAATTTCCGACAACTCCTCCAACATCTCGCCCAGGCGGCCCGTCTCCTCCCCAGTCCGCACCAGGTTCACCATCAACGGCGGATACAGCCCAGCCGCATCCATCGCCTCCGCCAAGCCGCCCCCTCCGGTAACCCGGTTGACCAGGGCAGCGAACGTCGCGCGCACCGCCTGGTTGCCCACCGTCCCGGAGGTGGTCCTCAATGCCGATAAAATGCCCACCCCGCCGCGCAACAACGCCCCCAGCGTCCGGGCGATCCGCGCCATCTCCAACTTCATCCACATCCGGCCCAACACCGGAATACGCAACAGGAACCGGTCCCAAAGCCTCCGGAACCTCGCGCGCCGCAAGGCCCCCACCACCGCCAAAACTCCCCCAGCCAAACCCCCAAGCACCGCCGGCCAGTAGACCGATAAAAAACCGCTGACGGCGATCAACGCGCGCGTCGGGGCAGGCAGGCTCGAACCGAATGAACGGAATAATTCCTGGAACCGCGGTATCACAAAAGTCATCAACACCCCAACCGCCACCACCCCCAACAACACCAAAAACAACGGATATATAAACGCCCCCAATACCTGTCCGCGAAGCCGCGCCGACTGCCCCAAATACCCCGCCAAGTCCTCCAAAACCTCCACCAGATTGCCCCCTTCCTCCCCAGCTCGCACCAGGCTGCGATAAACCGGACCAAAAACCTCGCCATGATCCTCCATCGCCGCCGACAACGTGCTGCCCTCCAGACTCAATGTCTCCAAAATTTCCTCGATGACCCCCACCAAGGTGCGACTCTCGCTCTGTCGCTTTAACGTCCCCAACGCCGAGACTATCGGCAAGCCCGCCTTCAACAGCGCGGCCAACTGGCGAGTAAACACCGCCAACTGCGTTGTCGTCACGCGACCCCATAGCCGCCGCCGCAACCGGCTCCACCCCCAGGCGTCACCGCCGACCGGTTCGATCGACAGCGGATGATATCCCTTGTCCACCAGCCGTCTCGCCGCCTCGCGACGGTCCACGCAACGGACCGTCCCCGTCGTCCGACGCCCTCCATCCAGCACGGCTGTATATCCGAATCGCGACATCAGAAGTCCTCCTGCGTCACCCGAAGCACCTCTGAAACGCTGGTCCGCCCCGCCGACACCGCGCGCAACGCGTTGTCCCGCAACAACCGCATCCCCTCGCGGCAGGCTGCTTCCTTCACCATGTCCGGCGAGGCGTTCTGCTGAACCAGCCGCCGAATCGACGAAGAGACCGTCAAGACCTCACCCACCGCCATCCGGCCGGAAAAACCCGTGAACCGGCACCGCTCGCAACCCCGTCCGTGAACCGATCCCCCACGCAATTCCACAGGCCAATCTCCCAGCAACCCGCCGGACATCGCCTCCAAAGCCTCCGGCGACAACTCCTGGCGACAATGCGGACAGACCTTGCGGACCAAGCGCTGGGCCAAAATCCCCTGGACCGAACTGGCCACCAAAAACGGTTCGATCCCAATGTCGCACAGCCGCGTCACCGCGCTGGCGGCGTCGTTGGTGTGCAGCGAGGCCAGCACCAGGTGCCCCGTCAACGCCGAACGGATCGCGATCTCCGCCGTCTCCAG
>PMBX01000164.1:188-5560 GCA_003153915.1 Phycisphaerales bacterium | reverse complement strand
TCTGCCAGTTCCGCCACTCCGGCCTTTGCTTGTCTAGGCCGCAATCTATGCGGTTTTGCCCGGGTTCACAAGGTTTTTCCCACCCGCGATGCTTCCTTTCCGGTGGGGCGATCAAGTCTGATCGGGCACGCGGGTGCGGAGCCGAGAGGGGCGATAGAAGACTGACCGGTCGCCTGATCGGCGCGGAGCGCGCGGATTTTTACTACCATGTCGCCCTCGACCTTGACTGTTTTCGTGGGGATATCGACAATGCCGGTTACGGACAAGGTTGCGGCAACGGAATGCATTGGCAAGGAGTAAGCCCTGGCAAGGCGCGGCGTTCAAAGGATTCCCGGCAGTGCGGGCAGCGTCGTCGCCATGCCGGTAGAGGCAACCGGTAGCCGGCCTGAGTTGCGGCGACGGTTCAGCGTGGTTCTGCTGGCCACCTTCACTGTCTTCCTGTTGACGGCGAGTTTCGCCCCCTTCAATGCCTGGTACTTCGCCTACATCGCTCTTGTGCCGTGGATTGTTATTCTTTCGTGCTCGACGCATCGGCGGTGGGCGCTGGCCTGGGCCGTTGCGGCGGGACTGATATTCTGGGCGTTGAACTTATATTGGTTGTGGTGGATCACGCTGGCCGGCTACGCCGCCTTGGTGGCCTACCTGACGATGTATTGGCTGGTGGCGGCGGTGGTGGTCCGCGCGGCGGGGCGGCGCAATTGGCCGATGTGGATCGTCCTACCGGTGGTCTGGGTGGCGCTGGAATACGCACGCAATTACGTCATTAGTGGTTTCCCGTGGTTCTTCCTGGCGCACAGCCAGTACGCCCGGGCGCGGCTGATCCAGATTGCCGATCTGACAGGGCAATACGGCGTGTCGTTCTTCGTGGCGATGGTCAATGGGGCGCTGGCCGACCTGATCGCCTTTCGTTGGTGGACGGCGGTCGTGGCCCGGCGGGGGCGGTGGACCGTGTTGGCCGGGCCTGTCGCGGTGGTCGTGGCAGGGGGGGCGATCCTGGTTTATGGCGGATGGCGGTTGTCGCAGCAGACCACCCGACCGGGACCGGTCATCGGTATCGTCCAACAGGCATTTCCCATCACGCTTTTCGGCCGCGACGCCTCGCCGGAGGAAATCTTCGACCGCCACTTGCGGGAGACGCAGAAACTCGTCGGCACCGGTTGCGACCTGGTGCTTTGGCCGGAAACCATGCTTCCGGCGGGGATGAACGCGGATTTTCTGGATATCGACGAGACCTCTTTGAATCCGCGCGGCCGAGAGATACTTGCCAAGTTGCGAGGCCAGGCGCAGCGGCTGGGGGCGATTTCATCCGCCCTGGATTGCCCGATTTTGGCAGGCGGCTCGACACTGCGCCGCAACCCCACGCCGATCAACGAAGACGACCGCTGGCTAATAGGCAACAGCACACTATGGTTTGACCGCTCGCAGCGCCCGACGGGAAGCTATTCTAAGATGCACCTGGTGCCATTCAGCGAATACGTGCCTTTCAAGTCCTCCTGGCCGTGGCTGCACCGGACGCTTCGCCATTTTGTCCCGCCGGTGATGGAGCAGTTGGAACCGGGAGATCGGCCGGTGACTTTCCCCCTGGAGCGACGGGGACAACGCTGGTCGCTGGCCAGTCCGATCTGCTACGAAGGCACGTTCGCGGGCATCTGCCGCGACTTGGTGATGCGGGACTGTCGCAAGGCGGCGGACATCCTAGCCAACCTGTCCAACGACGGCTGGTTCGTCTGGCGCTGGGGGCAGGGTCCTTGGCATGGCAGCACGGAGCAGTCCCAGCACATGGTTCAGTATTGTTTTCGGGCGGTGGAGACCCGCACACCCGTGATTCGCGCGGTCAACACGGGCATTAGCGCCTCGATCGACTCTTGTGGACGGATAGCGGCCGTGCTGGCCCAGGGGGGCATGACCGAGTTGGCTTGCGGGACGCTGGTACTGGATGGAGTGGTGGACAATCAGGGGCAACCCCCTGATGGGCACGGGCCTAAGGTACTTGTCGATGACCGGGTAACGGTGTACAGTCTTGTCGGCGACGCGTTTGCGTGGGGGGTCAGCGCCGCGGCGTTTGCGATGTGCCTGGTGCTTTGGCGATGGAAGCATCGTAGTAAAAAGGGACAGTAATGCTCGTCAGACAGCGAAAGTTGGCGGTTGTCGTGGCCTTGGTCGCCGCCTCCGCGATGGCGCCGGTCGGCTGCGCCTCGCCGATGGGGATGGACCCCGCCAAGGCATACATGGACGCACGGATGGTTCTGCGGCGCGCCCTGGACGACCAGGACGGTTTCACCCGCGCCAACGCCATCGAAGCCCTGGCGGATACCCTTGGTTCGCAGTCCGGTCCGACCTTTACGCAAGCACTGGCGGATCCAAGCCCCGCGGTGCGGTTTGCCGCGGCGATGGCCGTAGGGGATGCCAAATATGTCCCCGCCAAGGACCGCCTGGCCAAGATGGCAAAGGACAAGAATCTGGAGCCCGACCGAAGGGTCATGCCGGGCGTGGTCTACGCGCTTTTCCGCCTGGGCGATGACAGCGGCGCAGGCGATCTGTACGCCTTGCTGTTCGACAAGGAAAAGGAAGTCCGCGCCAATGCGGCGATGGTGATGGGCAAGATACAGGAACCTTCGGCCATCGGGCCGTTACAAACGCGCCTGGCTGAGGAGCAGGAATCGATGGTCCGCCTCCAGATCATCGAGGCCCTGGCGGTCCTCGGCGAACAGTCCAGCGCATTGACCCTGGAGGCATACACCAAGAAGACGCCGTTCCTGGACGAGCGGCTGGTGGCGATACCGGCGATGGCGAAGGTGCGGTCGTCCACCGCCCCGCAGGTATTGCTGGAATTGCTGGATTCCCGCCAGGCCCCACGGGTCCGCGTATCGGCGGCGGGGGCCTTGGCGATGATGGGGCAATACAATAACGAAGGTTACAAGTATTGCCTGGCGGCGGTGAAGGATCCCGAGGGCACGATCCGTGCCGGGGCCGGTCGCCTGGCTGAGACGCGGATGGAGTGCAGTTCGCTCCAGCAGTTGGCGGCTATCTCGCTGGGGTGGATGAATAACCAGGAAGCGGTTGCGGCGCTGTACCCGCTGTTGTCGAAGTCCGACAGCGGTGTCCGCATCGCGGCGGCGATGAGCATTCTGAGGTTGCTATCAGCATATCAGGAACCACTTCCGCCCACTATGTTGGCCGGACCATCCCAACCGCAGGCGCCCGCCCAGCCCCTGACAGTCGGCGCGTCGGTACGTCCGTCCGAGCTTCAACCGGTTGGCAAACCCTTGGCTGTCACGCAACCGGCGGCATCGACTTCGACGACGCAACCAACGGCCAAGGAGGCCGACAGGCTCAGGGCGATCAAACCGGTCTTGAAGACCTCCGGAGGCAGGGACTAGGGTTGGACATCCCCTCCGGCTCATGCCCGCCAAGGCGGGGATTTGCCTTGACTTGACTTGCCGCAACCATAGAATTTCCGTTGTGTTGGTGCGCATCGTGACGTTTGGCGATGTTGATGATGAAGGAGAGATGGCTTGGGAATCTTAACGAAGATATGCATCGTGGTGCTGGTGGTTCTGGTGCTGCTGGCCTGCCCGATCTTCATTACCCAGGCGACCGTGGGTCCCAACTACCGTAAGCACTACGAAGAAATGAAGCTTAAGGCGGACCTTGCCGCGGTACAGTCCGGTTTTGACTCGCTGGCCTTGCAGCGACTGACCGTGGAGCGGGACCAGGCCGTGGCCAAGCTCGCCCAGGGCAGCGCGGCGATGCAGGAAGAGATCAGCCGGCTCAACGCCGACCTGGCTGCCGAAAAGCAGGGCAGCGCAAAGCTCCGATCCGACCTGGACCACATCATCGGGGAGCTTACAAAGCTGCGTTCCGACTACGAGGGTAACAGTCAGAGGACTGTGCTGCTGGCCGAGCAGCGGGACAAGGCATTCAAACAGATCGAGGCTCTTTCCGAGGAAAGCCGCCGCCTGGGCGACCAGCTCAAGCAGACGCAACTGGACAGCGACCGCCAGAACCAGATCGTCCGCACATTGCGGGAGCAGATTGTGGAGCGAGAGGATCGTATCCACCAACTGGAACAGCAGCTTGGCCCCGGCGCGGTTGCAGTCAAGACGGACAAGCCCGTCGTCGCGGCCGAGACTCGCATCCACGGAACCGTCACAGCGATCAAGGGTGATTTGGCCAACGTCAACGTCGGTTCGGCAAAGGGCGTCAAGCAGGGGATGCAACTGGTTATCTATCGCGGTCCCAGCTACGTCGCCAAGCTCCGTGTCGAACAGGTGGATGTGGGCGCTTCGGCGGGCGTTGTGATCGACAGGAAACTGGACCCGCTTCAGGGCGACCAGGTCGCCGATAGCCTGGACTAGGAGCAACCAACCATGCCCCAGAAGCGAATGCCAGGTTCAGGTCTTTCGGTCAGGCCGCAGAACGATGTGTATACGTTGCTGATGCTGGTGGCGATCCTGGCGATTGCGGTGACGATCGGGTTTGTCTTGAATAACCTTTTGTCGGCCGGTCGATACGGCCTTTCGATAACGAATCTGTTCGGGGCGCTGCCTGGACTTCCGTAGCTCCAGTGGCGCCGCCTTCGGCAAGATACCGCGGCAGGATGCGAGAGATTCATGTGATGGTCCCTGTCGGCGGTGGTGAGTCAGCGGATACCGTGACCAACTTGGCGCGCGGCGCTCGTTGCCGTCCGGCCTGACGATCAGGTTGGAGGGCACTAGTCCAAGGGATGCCTGGCATGATTTTCGACCCCTTTCTCGGCCTGTTCTCGGTGGACATGGGTATTGACCTGGGGACCTGCAACACCTTGGTCTGCATCCGTGGTCAGGGCATCGTTATCAACGAACCTTCCGTGGTGGCCGTCAAGCGAGGCACCAACCGCGTGCTTCAGAACGGAAACGCCGTAGGCCTGGTGGCCAAGGAGATGCTGGGCAAGACCCCCGGTTCCATCAGCGCCATCCGTCCCATGAAGGATGGCGTGATCGCCGATTTCGACATCACCGAGGCAATGTTGAGTTATTTTATCCGCAAGGCCAACCGCCGCCGCTCGATGGTCAAGCCCCGCGTGGTCATCGCCGTACCGTCGGGTATCACTGCCGTGGAAAAGCGGGCGGTCTATAACTCCGCCGAACGTGCCGGGGCCAGGCGAGTCTACCTGGTCGATGAACCAAAGGCATGCGCCATCGGAGCGGGGCTGCCCTTCACCGAGCCGACGGCCTCCATGATCGTCGATATCGGTGGTGGAACCACCGAGGTCGCCATCCTGTCGCTGGCTGATATCGCCATCTGCGAGTCCATCCGCGTAGCCGGCGACGATATGGACGAGGCCATCACCGCCTACATGAAGCGGACCTACAACCTCATGATCGGCGAGC
>PMBX01000164.1:0-168 GCA_003153915.1 Phycisphaerales bacterium | reverse complement strand
CGAGGAGGTCCGCGAGGCCCTCAAGGAACCAGTTGGCGGGATCATCGACTGCGTTACCCGCACCCTGGAGCGGGCCGAACCGGAACTGGCCGCCGACCTGGTCGATAACGGAATCATGATCGCCGGCGGCGGGGCGCTGTTGCGGGGGATGGACACCGTGCTGGCCAA
>PMBX01000150.1 GCA_003153915.1 Phycisphaerales bacterium | reverse complement strand
GCTAATCTCTGCAATCAAGCACTAGCGTGGACAGGTGCGGGGAGATATCAGGCCGCACGGTGGGCGTCTGAAGACGGCTACGCGGCCCACGCCGGCTTGGGCGGCCAGTTGGGGGCGAGATTCGCGCCCTGAGACTCGCCGCTGGACGGGGCCTCAATTGGCAGCAGGTCCTTGAAGACTCCGCTCAGGACTCCGAGCTCGAGCGGCTTTTGCACAAATCCGTTCACCGGCACGCCGGCGAAGTTCTTCATCACCTCGTTTTTGTCGTAGCCGCTGGTCAGCAACACGGGGAGTTCGGGCCGATTGGCGAGGAGTTGCCGGGCGACTTCGCGTCCATCGAGGCCTGGAATGGTGGCGTCCAGCAGAACTCCGCAGATAGACTTGGGAGAACGCAGGAAGCACCGGACGGCTTCGTGGCCGTCGGCCGCTTGCAGGACCTCAAACCCAAGATGGACGAGCAAGGTGGCGGCGGTGTCCCGGGCAGTCTTGTCGTCATCGACCACCAGCAACGTGCCCGTGCCCCGCCAACCGGACTCGGTCGGGTTGGCCCCGCATGGCAGACCAGCCATGTCTGCCGGAAGCGGCAAGAGCACCCGGATGGTGGTGCCAGCCCCGGGCGAGCTCCGAACCCGGAGTGCGCCGTGGTGGCTGCGGACGATGTCCTGCACGGCGGCAAGGCCGAGACCGCGACCCTGCGGCTTGGTGGTGAAGAACGGTTCGAACATCCGCCGGGCGACCTCGGGCGTCATTCCGCAGCCTTGATCTTCGACCTCGAAGAATGCGTAGGAGCCGTCGCGGAGTTCCTTGGCCCAGGGCAGGCCTTCGAAATCGGCGGCGGTGGCCTCGACATAGCCGGTGGTCAGTGTAATGACACCGGACTTCTGATTCATCGCGTCCGAGGCGTTGGTGATGAGGTTCATCAACACCTGACGGATCTGGGTCGCTTCGGCTTCAACCACCACGGGCTCCTCGGCGTACTTGTAGTTCAGGCGGACGCGCTTGCTGATGCCCGTGGCCAGCAGGTTCGACATCTCATGGATCAGGGAATTCAGATCGACATGGGTCACGTTGAACGAACCCCGGCCGGAGTAGGCCAGCATCTCGCGTGAGAGGTCAGCCATCCGCATGGCCGCCTGTTTAATCTGGTCGATCCGGATGGTCACGGGTCCGTCCTCTGGCAGGTCAAGTTCCGCCAGCTCGGCGTTGCTCAAGACGCCCGACAGGAGGTTGTTGAAATCGTGGGCGATGCTGCCGGCGAGCAGGCCGAGACTCTCCAGTTTCTGTGATTCCAGCAACCGGGACTGGAGCTGGCGCCGGTCTTCTTCTGCCTGGAGGCGATCCGTGATGTCGAATTGCACGCCGACGAGGCGGGCGGGGCGTCCGTCTGCACCGGGGACCGCTGAAGCCCGGGCGAGCATCGTACGCCAGCTGCCGTTCCGGTGGTGCAAGCGGAAGGTGGCCTCGAGATCGGAGAGGGGCCGGACGGCATGGGCGTGGAGCGTCGCGCGAAGGCCGGGTTCGTCCTCCGGGTGCACGAGGCGGAGCCACGCTCGCAAGTGGTTTTCGATCTCCGCCTCGCCGTAGCCGGTCTGGCTGCGCCATCGGCTGGAGAAGAGAACGTGGTTGGTTCGCAGATCCCAGTCCCACAGGCCAACATTGGCGGCGTCCGCCGCCAGGATCAGCTGACGGGATTCGCCCTGGGCGATCCGCCGGGCTTCGCGCCAGCGGGCGAGATCGGTGCGGAAGAGGAAGAGCCACGAGCTGGCGGCACCCGCGAGGCAGGCGGCGCCAACCAGCCCCAGCCAGTACGGCGATCGCGACGCCGGGGAAATCAAGCTGGAGACGACCACACCGGCGCCAGTCCATGCGAAGAGCAGCATCGCCGAGAATACGACGATCCGGAGGCTCCGCCGGCTGAGGTGAGGCATCATAGTGCTCGGCTGCGATACCGATATCGGCCCCACAGCGGAGAAGTTGAGGGGAATCACCCAGCGGTGCGCTGGTAGAGACCCTATGACCACGGTTCGGGCGTCGCAGATGTTGAAGGCCCTGGTGGTGCCGGCAAGGAATCGGAACGGCGACGCGAGCGAGTGCTTCCCGATCGCGGCGGAGCCGCAGTCAAAGGTGGAGCGCTGCGCCAGCCTTCGCTGAAGCTTCGGCTAGGCGAGCCGTCAGCGCCTATTCGCCCGGCGAATCGTCGCCTGCGATGGCGATGCCAGCGGCACGGTATTCCTGCAGCTTGTTGCGCAGCGTGCGGATGCTGATTCCGAGCATGGAGGCGGCGCGGGTGCGGTTGCCGTTGGTGGCGGCCAGCACCGCCAGGATGTGCTCATGCTCCATCTGGTCGAGGCTCTTGGTCAGGGCGTCGCCACCCCCCTGTGTCCCCCCGCAAGCGGGGGGATGAGAATATCTCCCGCGCCTCGCGCAGGCGCGGGACCTTTTGCACGTATTCGGCCTCGACCGCGTCGGCCAGCGGACCCCAGAAGGCCCGGTCGATCCCTTCCGCCGGCTCGGCCAGGATGGGCGACTCGGCCGCCAGGACGCGCCGGTACAGTTCGCTGGCCAGGATCGTGCCCACGCCGACCTGCCGGCCGTGGAGGTCGTGCGGCACGCCGTCGGCCGAGGACATCATGTCCAGGGCGTGGCCGATGAGGTGCTCGCCGCCGGATGAGGGAAAGGAAGTCTCGGCCATCGTCATGGCCACGCCCGTCAACAGCAGCGCGGAGAAGAGGGCCTCGAACGCCTCGGGCTTCTTGTCGCGCAGGTCCTCCGGGCGGTCCAGGTACAGCGGCTCGATCTCCTCGATCAGGCCGACGGACTTGGGGCAGTAGTACTCGCCGAAGAGCAGGTGGTTGGCCCACCAGTCGGCGGAACTGACCGACTTGGCCAGCACGTCGCCCAGACCCGACGCGGTAAGTTCGTGCGGCGCGGCCGCGAGCACAGCGGGGCTGGCGGCGACTAATTGCGGTGCCTGGCCGTCCAGCAGCCGCTTGATCCCGCCGATGGTCGGCGCGATGTTGGCGGACGTGTACCCGTTCATGCTGGCGGCCGTGGCGAAGGTCACGTGGGGCAAACCGCGATCGGCGGCGGCCCACTTGCCCAGGTCGTTGATTACGCCCGCGCCCACCGGGCAGATGAGGTCGGCCGGGGGCAATTGCGAATCCAGGCTTTGGCGCGTGTGGTCGTCGCAGACCGGCGACTTTCCCCGCGCGGGGTCAGGCACGATCACCGGCAGGGGCGTCCAGCCCGCGTCGGCGAACGCGGCCGCCACGTCGTCGCCCGCGGCCGCCCGCGTGCGAGCGTCCATCAAGAGGATCACGCGCCTGCCCGCCGTCAGTTCCGCGCAGGCCTCGGCCAACCGCCCGGCGGCGTCGGCGCAATAGAAGCTGCGCCGAGGCAAAATGCGGTGCGTCCGCCCGCAGGTGCAGTCAAAGGTCGTGCCGAAAAAAGACTCGCCCATGATTTACCACTGCGCCTCGTCGAAGGGCCCGGTGACTTTGGGCTTGGGTTTGGGCAGGGAATCGATGACCGCCTCGGCCAGGGCCAGGTCGCCCGGCGTGGTGATCTTGATGTTCCGCGGGTCGCCCATGACGACCCGAACGGGATGGCCGAGGGCCTCCACGAGCTGCGCGTCGTCGGTGACGTGCGAGAGGTCGCCCGCGTAGGCCTTCAGGAGCAGGTCCTTGCGGAAGACCTGCGGCGTCTGGGCCT
>PMBX01000112.1 GCA_003153915.1 Phycisphaerales bacterium | reverse complement strand
GGATCCATCGCCACGGCGTGGAAGGCTGCCTCCTTGTCGCGTTTGAAGAACGCCTCCACCGCCAGTTCCTGCAAGGCGATGTTGGAGCGGTTGATGGCCGCGCATTGGGTCGGCAAGGCCCCGACGTGGCTGGCGTGGATGCCCTGGGCGTCGGCGTGGCAGGGGACTTCCACGCAGCAGGCCGCCGGCAGATTGGTGATAAGCCCGTCGTTCCTGACGTTGCCGTTGAAGTGGAACGGTTGATGGGTCAACACGCCCTCGATAATGCCCGATGCGAATTCATGCGACCGGACCAGCGCCCCGGCCGGCAGGTCATCGGACACGCCGGTATCCTTCTGCCACTCGCGAACATTACCGGGCGCATTCGCGACCACGCGGGTTTTCAGGCCATACTTATCCCGCTCTTTTTGGGACTTGCGGAAATAAGGTACATACTCGGAATTGTGGCCGCTGCTTTCCGTTGGGAAGTACCCGAAATGCCGCATGATCTCAAAACGGATATTCTCCCTCGCGTAACATTCCGGCTCGTCGATGGCCTTGCGGATCAGCGGATAGACGTCCCGGCCCTTGTGTCGTATGTCCAGTACCCAACTTTGGTGGTTGATACCCGCAACCAGATAGCTGATCTCCTCGTGGGGCAACTTGATGAACTCCGCCAGGCGCTTGATCGTGCCCTGGACGCTGTGGCACAGCCCGACGTTTTTTACCGATGAACCCGCATAATGCAGCCAGGTAAGCATGGCCATGGGATTGGTGTAGTTGAGCAACAGGGCGTTGGGGCAAAGTTTTTCGATGTCGCGGCAAAAATCCAGATGCACCGGGGCGGTCCGCAGGAACCGAAACACTCCGCCCGGACCGATGGTGTCGCCGATCCACTGGTCCACTCCGTACTTGGCGGGAATGTGGATATCATCGGCGTAGGGCTTACCCCAGTAGGCCCACCCGCCCACGGAGACCGAGGTCACCACGAAGTCAGCGCCTTCAAGCAGCTTGCAGCGGTCGCTGTCGCGGATGATCTTGTTGGGCAAGTGGTGGGCGTCGATGATCCGACCAACATAGTTGGCCACTTTGTCCAGCCGGTCCGTATTGGTATCGCACAGCGCGATAACCATGTCCCGCAACGGCTCGCGCGAAAGGATGTCCGCTGATAGCTTTCCGCCGAAACCGCTGCCCGCGCCGATGATCACGACCTTTGGCATCTTCTTCCTTTCCGTATCCTCCCGCGCCACGGCGACACCGAGTGCCTACAAGCACAATGCGGAAATTACCCGCCCTTTTCGTCTATTTCAACCCATCATGTGTCCAGCCAAGCTCCTCTTTGCCGGCAGGCAGTGGTTTCAAGTGGTGAAGTATTCAGACTCCTCCGCGCGAGGGACGTCGCACGCCATTATGTGGGACCGGTAGCGATTCAACAGGTTTGCTTCTTGAAAAGACATGTTGGACAACTGACAATTCGCCACATGGCATGGTCGCTTGACCCGCACTTGCCCGCAAGGTTTGAAGGAACAGACCGAGTATGGCACAACCAATCATTCTGATCAGCAGTTACCCTCCTCGCCGCTGCCCCGTGGCGGAATTCTGTAACGAGGCGCGCGAATTTCTCCAGAAACATCACCCCGAGCGCAAGGTCTTGGTGCTCAGCCACACCGATGCCGCCGGGGAGGGCGTCCTGCCCGTCATTAACATGACGCGGGCCGGCTGGTGGAAAGTCGTGGCCGAAAAGGTCCGCCAACTCGATCCCTACGCCGTACATATCCAGCATGAATACGGCCTGTACGAATACTATGACGATCGAGGCCATCGCGACCGTGGAGAAGGGTTTCTCGACCTGCTGGACGCTATCAGCGGTTACCCTGTGGTGGTGGAACCCCACACGGTTCACGGCCGGCTGATGGACTATGAGGCGGATTTCCTCTTCAAGCTTTGCCGACGCGCGGACGTTGTGCTGGTTAAGTGCCAGTACCAGAAATGGCGCCTGGGATGGAACTTCGCGGGCCTGGGTTGGCCGACACCCAGGAACCTGTTGGTGGTCCCCCACGGGGTCCGGCCCGACCGCAGCCTCCGCCTCGACCAGGTACAACCCATGCGCAAGGAATTGGGCCTGGACAAGGGACCGCTGGCGGGACATCTGGTCGGACTGGTCGGTTGGGTCCAGGGAAACAAGCGTTGGGATATTCTGACGGACCTGTGGGGCGGGATCGCCGAGGAGATCCGCCGGCGCGGCGGGGGGGAGTGGAATCTACTGGCCGAAGGACCGCCGCACGATGTGTGCAACGGCGCGGCTGCGGCGATACAGCAGCCCGTCATCGAGCGAAAACTCCCCTGCCGGTACTACGAGTTCTACCCGCGCGGCGACGAGGCGAATAATGACAGGCTGTTGGCAGTCTGCGATTTTCTCGTCCTGCCCTCGGCTGACGAGACGCAGGCGGGCACTCTTGCGCGGATCATCGCGTTGAACAAGCCCTATATCGCCGCGGCGCCCGTGGAGGTGTTGACCGCCCAGACGCTGGACAGCCAGGGCGGACTGCTATTCGCCAGCAGGGAGTCGCTGCGGCAAGGGGTGGTGGAACTGGCCTGCAACGAACCGTTGCGGATAAAACTGGGCACCAACCTCCAGCAGTACCTCGACAATGTCGTGTCGTGGAACGTCGTTGTGCGGCTGTATGATGAGGCATACGAACTGGCCCGCTCCGCCAAGAGCACCGGTAAGAGCGTCAACCTGCCGACGGAGTTTGACCTGGCCGCGACATGACCTCGCCTGGAGCGCGCGAGATGCGATGGATCGTCGTTGCTATCCTGGTGCTGTTCCTGGCGTACTGGATCGTCTCGGCGATAAGTCCCCCGGCCGTTGGAGCATGGCAGGACGACGCGATCTATCTGGCGACGGCTAAGTCGCTGGCCGAGGGAGACGGTTATCGCCTCCCGCACATACCCGTGCGGCCTTACCAGACCAAGTATCCCATCGGCTACCCCGCGATCCTGGCGATGATGTGGGCGCTGTATCCCAGGTATCCACAGAATCTGCCGCTGCTACTGGCGCCCGGGGCGGCAGCGGCGGCGGGTTTTGTGGTGCTATCGGCGGTGGTTGTCCGCAAGGTGTTGGGTGCCTCGCGACGGATGTCCGTGGCTGTCGGCGTTCTGGCGGCGATGTCCCCCGAGATGCTCAGCGGGGTGCGGTTCACGATGAGCGACCTGGTGTTCGCGTTTTTCTCCGTTGCGGCGGTGTGGTGCCTGGACGGAAAGTACGCAAGCGCGTCGGCGCCTGCGCGGCGAGGCGGGTGGCTGGCCGCCGCGGCGCTGCTGGTGGCGGCAGCGGCGATGACGCGGACCTTCGGCGTGGCGCTGTGGGCGGCGGCGGTGGCGATGCTCCTGCTGCGCCGCCGATGGACGGCAGCCGGCGTGATGGTCGTTCTGGTGGCTGTCTGCCTGCTGCCCTGGCAGTTGTGGCGGTCCTGGGCCGTAGCCCAAAATGCCGCCCTTGCGACCGGCCCGCTGGACGCCTATGCCCTGAACTATTGGTTGTGGCTGCCTAAGGGAGTAGGCGATGCGCTTCGTGTCGTGGTTTGTAATTTCTTTAAGACGGTCTTCGCCACCGGCTATGTCCAGTTGGCCCTGCCTCGATCGTGGACGGGGGAGGCCATCAGCGCCGTCTCCTGGCGGCTTGTGGCCCTGCACGCGATCTGCTGGTCGGCAGCGATCCTGGTCACGGTCGGTTTCCTGGCACGCGGGCGGCGTGGCTGGAAGACGCTGCACCTCTACGCCGTCGCCTACCTGGCGATGATGCTTCTGTGGCCCTTTGATCCCAGCCGGTTCCTGGATTGCTGGATACCCTTTATCTTCTATTTTCTCCTTGCCGGCGCGGTGGGTTTGTCGCGGTGGACTTTGCGGCGACGAATCGCGTCCGCTTCCCGCGGCAGAGGGCTTGTCCTGCTGCCGGCTGGGGCAATTGTCGTGGTGGTGGCGGTGCTGTTTATTACCGAGGATCACGATATCCTGCTCAGCAGTCGAAGCGACTACTCATTCATGCGGGAGGGCATCGACCTGACTGCCTCCGACCGCCTCTACCGGTGGATCACCGCCAACACCGCAGCCGGCGATGTGCTGGCGTCCAATCACACGGCAGAGCTGTACCTGGCCACCGGCAGGGTGGGGCATGATTTCGGGGCGTGGTCCGATCCAGTCGCCGCCTATTACGGCAGGGATAGGCAATGGTGGCGGTTCTTCACCGTCCACAGCAGCGGCGAATTCCAGTGGTTGTATGACTGGGCCTGCTTGGACCTGGAGCGAACATACCGCCAAGCTGGAGTGACCCACTACATCGACGATACCGATCATCCCATGGCCGTGGTGATGCGGAGATTTATTTATACCCATCCGCAACTTTTCCAGCCAGTCTTCGCCACCGGCCCGATACACCCAACTTATCGCGTGTATAGATTCACCCCGCCGGAGACATCCACCGCGTCCAAATAGGGACTCTTATTACACGAAGGGCTTTGCTCGCCTGTATTTTGCCGTGACCTCATTTGTTGTGGGTATGATCCCGTAGAGTTCGGGGCGTCTGGCGGTGAATATCATGTCGCGCCATCCGGGACGTTGGCGAGGCATTTCCTCGGTGAGATAGGTGATTGGCGAGTCCACGCCCTCCTTGGGGGGTTTCTTTCGGCCGGCGTAGAAGACTTTCTGGATGTCGAAATTGATATCCACAAAGAAAGCGCCTTCTTGCTGGAATTGCGAGGCCCCCATGATGTACCCGTAGGGATCAAGGATTACGCTCCGCAGG
>PMBX01000237.1 GCA_003153915.1 Phycisphaerales bacterium | reverse complement strand
ACCAGTCCCGTCCGGCCGGCGGACTGGCGGTCCATGAGGCGAAGGATGTTGGAATCGCTCATCGGGGTTAGCGGGTGGTGTCGCATGTGCGACTCAGCCAGTGGGACGCCGTTGACGAACAGATACCCCTGGTAGATGGTCCTGCCGGTCTCGGGAAACGCCGGGCAAAGCACCGTCAGTTTGCTGCCCAGGGCCTCCANNAATCGAACGTCGAGCAGTATTTGAAAAAAAACTTTGTGGCGCCCTGGGAGCGGAGATATCGCAAGACCTCCAGCGATTGGGCCACCGCCTCGGCCGGAGGAGCCGTGCGAGACTTAATCGCCACCACCACCGCCTCGGCCGAGGAGATATCCACGGGTTCTTTGGGCACGCCGTTGAGGAAGATGGTCCGCAGGCCTTCCCTGGCCAGCGTGTTGGCCACATCGGTGGCGCCGGTGAAGTCNNACGGCGCAGGGGTTTTTCGGCTCGGTCAGCGAGTTGGTCAGGTTAACCGTGAAGTTCCTGCCGTCGACGGACGTATCGACCCGCTGGCCGGTGTGGGTATCCAGCCAGGTACATTTGACCAGGCGGCCTCGCGGAATAGCCGTCAGGTCGATCACCTCATCGCCGCCTTCGGGCAGGTAGACGAAATATTGCATCCCCGGCTCGGCCAGGCACATCCCCCGCTCGACGAAGTCATTGTCGGGGACCATAGGCTCCAGGTCCATCATCGCCAGGAAGTCGGCCAGGTACTTGTAGCGATGCCAGGACGGCGGCACGGGGTCGAACTTCACAAGGTCCCAGGAGGTGTTGTTATGATAGTAGGTGGCATACCCGCCGCCGACATAGATGCTCCATGTCCACATGAGTATGTCCTGCCAGATGCGCGTACGGCCATCGGCGGTGTAGGTGGGCAGGGCTTCCTCGGCGAGTTCGTAACCGTGCTCGATATCCATGTATGGCTTGGACTGGTTGCGGTAGCGGCGGATAGTCTCGCGGTTGTACCGCCGGGTCGATCGAAGCACCGATAAACCCTTGTCGCCTTCCAGGTGGATCTGGTCGCAGAGTAAATCGCAGGCTTGGTCGGCGTAAGTCGTCCGCGCCCAGGAACTCGTTTCGGTATCGTGCGAGGTGACCAGGTGGTTGTAGGCGTCTGTCTTGCGGATTAATTCGATGCGGCTGAGCAGGTAATCATGGCTTTTGGTCTGTTTAAATAGGTTAAAGGATTCCTTGCTTACGTCCCATATTACGTTGCAATAGGCCTGATAGCGGGCGACGGTGTAGGTCCAGAACATCTGGTCTTCCTTGCTTCGCCGATCCGGCCAATTTACCTGCTTGTTCTGCACCTGGATCATCATGTGGACGATGAAACCCTTGCGATGCAGGGTCGCCATCATCGCGTCGAAATCGCGGAAGAAGTCCAAATTGAATTTAGTGTGATCGGGGGTTTCGTTGGAACCGCCGAATGGGAACATATCCGGTGGGGAGAACACCCAAGGCAGGGATTTGTCGGAAAACCCCGTATGGGCATAAAGATTGGTGACGATATAGTTGAACCCGCAACTGGTCAGCAGGTCTAGTACCGGTTCGAACGCATCGACGGAGGGGTCCACCGGTTTGCCCTTGGGTTGGCCTCGTCGTTGATGCAGGGCGAAAAGCCAGTCGCACTCGAAGCCGACAGGCACGCAAGGGGAACCATCATCGAAGACGACTCGCCGACAGCAGCGAGTCGAGACCCTCATCCTGCCGTGGACATGGGCGTTTTCGTTGGGCGTGCAACGGACAGCGGGCAGGTCCAAACCGTCCAACTTCGGGTCTTGCGACCGCGTCTTGCCGCGCCAGATACCCTCCCTCAGGGGGCTGAAGCGGACAACCCAGCGGTCCTGGCCGTCGTGGAAGCCCGGAATGTCCTCGATCCGCAGTCCCGATTCGTGCTCAAAGGTCGCCGAAACCTTGACCATGAATGGATTTACGTGCGACGTGGAGCTTTGCAGTACAAAGTCATGCACGTGGTACAACCCGACCACCAAATCCGCCGTCATCAGATTCTCCTATGTCGTATTCAGAAGCTATTGGACCGGATCCACATATCACCGCCGACATGACCCAAGAATTCGCCAATGATCCCGGTTTAGCAATCCGAGGAATACAGCCTCAAAGCAGGGATTGCGCGGGACATCCTCGGGTCACCAGGCATAAGCTTCGGGGGCTTGGTTGCCCGGGCCGGGCCAAATCTTGTCGATTTTCTTAAGAACGTCGGCGTCCAACTTTATCTCGATCGCTCTCAACGAACCGGTAAGTTGCTCCACAGTTCGCGGGCCGACGATCGGGGCGGTCAGGCCGGGTTGATGCAGCAACCAGGCCAGGGCGACATTGGCGGGTTCCTCCCCAAGCGAGCGGCAAAGCTCTTCCCACTGTGTTAACTGCGCCGCCTTGCGCTCCTGCCGCTTCTTGGCCGGACCGCTGTGCCGCCGAACGCCCGCCTGGCTTGAGCTTACCCCGGCCAACACTCCGCCGGACAGGGGGCTCCAGGCAATCACGCCCAGGCCATAATGCCGACATGCCGGCAACACCTCCATCTCGATGGAACGTGTCTCCAGGCTGTACTTGCTCTGCTCGCTGACCAGACCCATGAAGTGGCGTTCCTTGGCCGTATGCTGTGCCTCGGCGATATTCCATGCCGCGAAGTTGGACGATCCCACATATAAAACCTTCCCCTGCCGCACCAGAGTCTCCATGGCCTGCCAGACCTCATCCCACGGGCAGGCGCGGTCGATATGGTGCATCTGGTACAGGTCGATCCAGTCGGTCTGCAAACGCTTCAAGCTTTCTTCGCAGGCGAGAATGATCTTGCGAGCAGACAGGCCACGCGCAAAGTTGGGATCGGGTTGATCAGACGTTTTGGTGTCTTTGTCGCCCTTTGTCGCCACGCGCGAGCCGTTAGAATGCCGATACCACGATGAGATGTCGTTGTAGACCTTTGTCGCCAGCACCACGTATTTCCGGCGATTCTTGTCCTGGGCGAACCATCGTCCGACAAACTGCTCCGTAACGCCTCCGCTGTAGACGTCGGCGGTATCGAAGACGTTGATGCCCAATTCCAGCGATTTGTCCATGATGGTGAAGCTGTCGGCCTCATTGGTCGCGTCGCCGAAGTTCATGGTGCCCAGGCACAGCCGGCTAACCTTCAGTCCGGTACGTCCGAGAGGAATGTATTGCATGTCAGGTCTCCTATGGGGTTTATTTCGTTGTGCATTCCGCAAGCAATTTGAGATTAGCGTTTAGGGGGGACTGTATATTGCCCGGCTCCACGTGGCCCCAATTTCCTCTTGCCGCAGCCAGCAGGCCCTTGCTGGGGATCATGGCGATGTACACGCCTCCCCAGCCGATGCCCAGGAAGGTATCCGCCGGTGCATCGGGCCAGGCGGAGATGTTGGAGATACCGGCCTTGCTGTTGAACCACCAGCAGAAACCGTAGACCCCCAGCCCGTTGTAGTGTTTCTGGTTGTGGCTTCCGCCGTAGCTTCCGATGCCCAGGTAGTCGATGGCCTTGGGCGTCTGCGTCCAGGGCAGGTTGCCGGGGACGTATGGCTTCATGTAATCATCAAACAGCGAGCGTGACAACACCACCTTACCGTTCCAGTTGCCTCGATTCATCCATAACCAACCGATGCGTGCGAAATCACGCGGGGAGGTCCGGTAGTGATAGTTGGGCGCGAAAATGTCCGGGCCATCCTGAAAGCCCAGCGGTCCGAAGCATTCAGCCGCGACCTCGTTGAGGTGCTTGCCGAAGACCCGCTCCAGGGTCAACTGGTAGAGCTTGATGCCGTAATCGTTGTACCCCCATGCCGCACCGGGCGGTTCGTCACAGGCATATCCGCTGATCATGTTGGCCAGGTGGCGGAAGGTCATCGTGCGGTCCTTGGGCTTCAGTTCCCAGCCCCAGTCGCCCACCAGGTCGTCTACGCCCTTGAGCTTGCCTTGCTGGATGGCAAAAAACAACAAAGTGGTCAGCACGGGTTTGCTGGCGGACATCCAGCCGACTTTCTCCTGTGGATCGCCCCAGAGCTTCACCATGTGCCCGTTGCGGACGATACAGCCGGCGGCGTCGGGGCGGGCCAGAGCGTCGATGAACTTCGCAAGCCTCGCCTCGTCCACGTCCATCTCGCCGGCTTGCCTGGACTGCCAAGCCTCACCGGGGAAAACCCCGCCCAGGCCACCATCGGCCATCGCCGCCATGACCGTCACGACGGCCAGCATCGCAACCACAAGTACCAGGTTCAAGAAGGCTTCTCCAATCGTCGTTTGTCGCCGTCAGTCCGGCGGGCCGCGCGCTTGAATCGCGTGCAGATGTACATAGCGGGCGTCGTCTGCCGACGCTCGATAATCTTGTTGGTGGCCGGGTTGGGGTTGGGCTTGTCGTTGGTGACGATCTTGAGTTTCATGCCCGGTTCGATCTTGTCCAGCGTGACGGCCTCGGCACGTGAATCGCCCACCAGGTCGAATACATAGATC
>PMBX01000231.1 GCA_003153915.1 Phycisphaerales bacterium | reverse complement strand
TTCGGCACGCTGCACACCACCACCGCCCACCGCACCGTGACTCGTATCGTTGACATCTTTCCCACCGATCAGCAGGAACAGATCCGCGTGCAGTTATCGGAGTCTCTCATCGCCGTACTCTGCCAGGCGCTTATGCCGCGGGTGGACGTGCGGGGCATGGTGGCGGCCTTTGAGTTCATGTACGTCACGCCCGCCATATCCAACCTCATCCGCGAGAACAAGGTGTTCCGTATCCCTTCCTCCATTCAGACGGGAAAGAAGTATGGCATGCAGTTGCTGGACGATCACCTCTTCCAGCTCTGGTCGGAGGGCAAGGTTTCCAAGGTGGAAACCATCGACCGGGCACAAAATCCAGGCGAACTTCAGGAGAAGATTGAGCTTGTGGAAAGCGGTCAACCGCTGCCGCCCTCCCCTATCGCCGATGGTAACGAGCCAAACGAGAACAACAGTGGTTCCGGCAAGAACAAGAAATAACCGTTAATCCGAAGGAAGCTCCTTCATGCCGCCGTTTCCGAACATCAGCGAACTGAAAGGCCGCGTGCTGGGTCGGGTCTTGTTCAAGATGGGCAAGGTCACTCGCGAGCAGATCACCCAGGCCGTGGAGGTCCAGAAGGCCCGCGGCGGGCCTATTGGGCAGATTCTACTGGACCTGGGCTACATCGACGAGAAGACCCGCGCGCTAGCATTGGGCTTTCAGGCGGGCATGGAGTACATCGACCTGGACGGGTTAGAGATTCCCGAGACGGTGATCAAGCAGGTTCCCCCGCAGATGGCCAAGAATTACAAGGTCCTCCCGGTGGATTTCGACGCAGCCACCAAGAAGCTGGTGGTGGCGCTGTCTGCGGCGGACTTCCGAGCGGCGGACGACCTGCGGGCCATGACCGGTTTCAACGTCGTGACCAAGATCGCCGATCCCGAGAAGCTTGAAGCCGCCCTGGGCAAGCATTATGGGATCGAGGCAGCCGCAACTGCGGCGGTATCGATGGGGTCCATCGCCGAACTTATTAACGAGATCGCCGGCGATGAGCAATTGGCCCAATTGGAAAATCGCGGCGAGAGCATCGACATAGAGACCCTCAAGGGCGCCGCCGAGGCCAACCCCGTCAAGCGCCTGGTGAACCTGGTGCTCTCCGAGGCCATCCGCAACCGCGCCTCGGACGTGCACTTCGAGCCTTTCGAGGACGAGTTCAAGATCCGCTANNGATCCGCTACCGCATCGACGGTCTGCTGTATGAAATGCTTCCGCCGCCCAAGTCCATCGCCCCGGCCATCGCCTCGCGAGTGAAGGTCTTGGCCAACCTTGACATCGCCGAGCGCCGCAAGCCCCAGGACGGACGCATCAGCCTGCTACACGGCGACGCCCCGGTGGACCTGCGCGTCGCGGTGTTGCCCACGATGTTCGGAGAGAGCATCGTAATGCGCGTGCTTGACCGCTCTCAGGTGAACCTGGACGTGGAGCGCCTTGGCATGCGAGAGGACGACATCGGCGTGTTCCGCCAGCTCATCGACCGGCCTGACGGCATCTGCATCGTCACCGGGCCTACCGGTTGCGGAAAGACCACCACGTTGTATTCGGCGCTGAATGAACTCAACGACGTGACCGTCAAGATCCTCACCGCCGAGGACCCGGTGGAGTACGATATCGACGGCCTGATCCAGGTGGAGATTAAGGACGAAATCGGACGGACATTCTCCCGCTGCCTGAGGAGCTTTTTGCGTCAGGATCCCGACATCGTGCTGGTGGGCGAGATACGCGACCTGGACACAGCCAAGATTTCCGTCGAGGCGTCGCTGACTGGCCACATGGTCTTCTCGACCCTGCACACCAACGACGCGCCCTCGGCCATCGCGCGTCTGCTGGACCTTGGGCTGGAACCGTTCCTGATTACCGCCACGCTGGAAGGCGTCGTCGCCCAGCGGCTGGTGCGGAAGATCTGCACTCGCTGCAAGGAGGCCTACGTTCCCACGGAACAGTCGTTGATGGAATTGGGCCTTCGGCCCGAGGACGTCACCGGCAAGAAATTCTACCGGGGGCGCCGCTGCGACTCCTGCCGCGGGACCGGCTACAGCGGGCGCTACGGCATCTTCGAGATCATGCTGTTGGACGAGGAATTGGACGACCTGATCATGCAGCGCAGCAGCACCAACGTACTGCGGTCCGCCGCTCGCAAAAAGGGCATGAGGACCCTGCGCGACGTTGGGCTGCTGGCGATTTACGACGGGCAGACCACCATCGAGGAAGTGGTCTCCCAGACCATCAGCGAGGAGGCCGATTAACCCCCTCTCCGTTGATAGGAGCAAACCATGCCGACCTTTACTTTTGAAGCCATGAACACCGTGGGGCAGACCGTCAAGGGCGAGGTGGTCGCCGCCACTTCCGAGGAGGCCATCACCAAGGTCCGTGGGATGGGCAACTTCCCCACGCGGGTCAAGGAAAAGGCCGTCAAGAAGACCGCCCGAGGCGCAGGTGGAGGACGCTCCCCCGCGGCGGCTGCCGCCCCGGGGGCACGGCGGCGCAACGTCGGCAACGTCTCCACCAAGATGCTCACGCAGTTCACCCGGCAGCTTTCCACACTAATCAACGCGGGCCTGCCCATCCTGAGAAGCATACGGATTCTCGAGCAACAGCAGAAACCCGGTCCGATGCGGCTGGCCATCCGTTACGTCGGCGACGACGTCGAGGGCGGCGCGACGTTGTCCGAGGCGATGGCCAGGCACCCCAAGGCATTCGACCGCCTGTACACCAACATGGTTCGTGCCGGAGAGGCCGGCGGCGTGCTGGATACCATCCTCCAGCGGCTGGCCGACTTCATGGAAAAATCCCAGGCCCTCAAGCGCAAGGTCGTCGGCGCGATGATCTACCCCTCGGCGGTCATCTCCTTCGCCCTGGGCATCGTCACCCTGCTGCTGATCTTCGTGGTGCCAAAGTTCCAGGACATCTTCAAGGATCTGGGAGAGGACCTGCCTCTGCCCACCAAGATGCTGCTGAGAACCAGCCAATGGGTCCACAACGGCGGATGGCTCTTCCTGCTGGGCATCCCGCTTCTGGTATTTATGGGCAAGAAGTTGATGAAGATTTCCGCGGGAGGACGGTACTTCTCCGACACCGTCTCCATCCGCATTCCGATCATGGGCATGATAATCGCCAAGACCTCCATCGCCCGCTTCAGCCGCACGCTGGGCACGCTGATCGCCGCGGGCGTGCCGATCCTGGAGGCCCTGCTTATCACCGCCGACACGGCCGGCAACGAGGTGTACGCCCGGGCGCTGATGAAGGTTCGCGAAGGAATCCGTGAGGGCGAAAGCGTCGCCGGACCCCTGCGACAGTCCAAGATCGTCGATCCCATGGTCGTCAACATGATCGACGTGGGCGAGGAGACAGGCGAGCTGGACAAGATGCTCAACAAGGTCGCCGACACCTACGACGAGGAGGTCGAAACCCTCGTGGGCGGACTGACCAGCCTGCTGGAACCGGTCATGGTCATCACACTGGGCCTGATCGTCGGATTCATCGTCGTCTCCCTGTTCATGCCCATGGTGGGCATGATCAAGGCAATGCAGAAATAGCCGCCGCGACAGGACGTGACTTCATCATACTTTTAAGGAAGCGGTCATGAGGACATGCCACCACGCAACCGCCCCGCAGCCTGGCCGCCACGGCGGGCGACGAGCCTTCACCATCACCGAACTGCTGATGGTCATCGGCGTCATAGCGCTGCTGATCTCCATCCTGACGCCCAGCGTGCTTCAGGTAAAAAACGTGGCAAGAACCGCCAAGACTCGGGCGCAGTTGAAGGTCTTCAGCGACGCTCTGGAGATGTTCTATGGAAACCACGTCGTCGGCGGGGACTACCCCCCCTCCTACTGGGACAGCTCCGGGGCCAACAACAATCCCTACGCGGACATCAGTCAGGTCAGCGGACCTAAAAACTCCTACGCCGCCCAAGGCGCGCAGACGCTGGTCTGGGCCTTGGCCGGGGCCGACTTATTGGGCACGCCCGGTTTCGTCCAGGACCAAATGAAGACCCGCTATGCCCTCAACAACGGAAAACCCGCGTTCCTCCGCCAGGGACCGATTGTGGACCTCACCAAGGTTAAGATAGCCAATCCTTCCGCCTCCATCATGAGGACAAACTTCAGCCCCCAGCCCAGCGCCGCCGTGCCGGTGTTCCCCGATGCCTTCGGTATGCCCGTCTTGTACTACCGTGCCGTCAAGGCCCCCGACGGGACCCCCACCTATTATCCCGACGATAACCTCGCCTTCCGCGACGGCCACAACACAGACGGCTTGGTGCATCCAATCTATAGCGGAAACGACAATAACAACAAGAAGATCAACGGCTTGACCGCCTTCGTTACCTACACTAAGAACTTCCAGATCACGGCCGCATACCAGCCGCACAACCCCGATACGTTCCTGCTAATCTCTGCCGGGGTGGATGGGCGGTACGGAACGGTAGACGACGTGACGAACTACCCGCTGTTGACCGAAAACTGCCCCCACGAGTTTATGCCCTAATAGGAGCTGCTGTCATGATAATCCATTCTCATCCAAGAGCGGTCCGCAAGGCCCCGCGAGGGTTCACGCTGGTGGAGCTTCTGGTGGTCATCGGCATCCTGGTAATCCTCATCACGATGCTCACCCCCACCGTCAACGCCGTGCGAACGATGGGCAAGGTCACGGCCACCAAGGTACTGTTGCACACGCTGGACACCGGGCTGAACATGTTCAAGGGCGAGATCCGCCTCGGGCGCGATTACCCGCCGTCCTGGTTGACAGGTATCGCTCTGCCGGGCATCGTCGGGAAAGTAGATTTGTATGGCGCGCAGACCCTGGCCTATGCGTTGGCCGGTCCGAACCTGACCGGAACCCCAGGACTGCGTCCTGGACTCCTCAATACCTCACCAACATACGGGCCTTTTGTTGACGTGGGCAAGGCGAAGTTAACTCGCCCAAGCCAATTCACCCCTTCATTGTCTTGGCCTACTTGTGACTTCTTTGTGTTCGAGGATTCCTTCGGCAAACCGGTCTTATATTTCCGGGCTGACTCGGGCGCTTCTGTACCTGTGGAAATCTACGACTGGACTCACAACCTGGATATTTTGTGTTCTCCCGCCAGAATCGGAAATATTAAGCCCTTTGTGGAATATATCCGAGATCTTCGTGTCAGCACTGTCGGAAGCGCTAATTTCACACCCCAAAATAATGATTCCTACCTTCTGATTTCCGCGGGTCCGGACCTGGTTTACGGCACGGCCGACGATGTAACCAACTTCACTCCAAACCCCCAATAGTGAGACAAGACAGGACTCATAACGTGCGAGACTTCGATAGATACAATCCGACGATTCGAAGGCGAAACGGCCGGCGTCACGGCGCATTCACCCTCATCGAGTTGCTGGTGGTGATGGGGATACTCGCAATACTGGTGGCGATTATCGCGGGGGTGGCCGGATACGTCATGCGGTCGGCCAACGCCAAGGACACCGCCGCCACACAGGCCATCCTCATGGACGCCATCCAGACCTGGCACGATAAAGACACCAATACGCCCAAACGTTACCCCCCTACCGATCCGAGCGGCGTGGCTCTCATCAAATGTCTCCTGGGCAATTACGGCGCCGGTTGGCCCGATGCAACGTCTCCCTCCGTCCGAGCAGCCAAGGAGGTACTCCAGAAGCTCTCCAAGGACGCCTACCCCTATTACACCGACCCGGTTCGCGACGCCTGGGGCGTGGCGATGCAATACAGCGAAACCGGCGGGCTGGGCGGAAGGCCCGTGATTATCTCCGCCGGCGCTGACGGGAAATTCGGTACCGAGGACGACATTCGCTCCGACGAAACCCAGTAACCGAGGGCAGCCATGCGTTCCGCGACGCGGAAATTTTCGGCCGCAGGCGGGGGCTTCACCCTGGTGGAGTTGCTGGTGGTCATCTCCGTCATCGCCATCCTGGTTGCCATCATTCTGCCGTCGATGACCGATCTGTTCCGCACCGGTACCGACAGCCAGGCCCACAACCTCATCGCCGCCCAACTGGCCGCAGCCCGCGCCTTGGCCGTCCAGGAACGCACCACCGCCGGCGTGCACATCCA
>PMBX01000227.1:1504-2632 GCA_003153915.1 Phycisphaerales bacterium | reverse complement strand
AGGAAAGAGCTGCATCGGCGAACCATGATACAACACACCGGGCTCGCCTCAGAACTCCTGATAACTGACGAATGCTAGCCTCTTGCTGTCCGGCGACCAGCACGGCGCTGCCATCGACCCTCCCAAGCGTCCCAGGTTCCCCATCACCCGGATCTCGCCGTTGGTGAGCGACATAACCCGCACCAAAACCTCGGCACCAGGCGTCCGTGCGGACAGGAACGCTAGCAGTTTCCCGTCCGGCGAAACGTGCTGGTCCCAGTTCTCCATCCCGTCTGGAGTAACTTGCTCCCAGCCGCTGCCGTCGGTGCGCACCCGCCACACCTGCTGCCCCCTTCCCCCACGGAGGGATCCCAAGTAGACATGCCGCCCGTCCGGACTGTACTCTGCGTCCGGCCCATCCGGAATGAGAGCCCTTTCCCTGCCACCCTCCACCGGAATAGTGAAGGTCCGCCAGCGGCTCCCGCGCTCCCCGTAGAAGATCAACGTCTTCCCATCCGGCGACCATCCGCTCCACAAGGACACGCCCTTCTTTGTAACGCGCCGCGGCTGCCCGCCCGCCGACGAAATGACATAGACCTGCAACTCGCCCGGGCGGTCCCATGCTGTAAACGCCAGCGTCTCGCCGTCGAGCGAGAAGCCGTACGACAGGTTGCACTTGAGCCCCGGGCCGGTCTCGATCGGCTCCGCCCGCCCGCCGGTCGCCGCCACCTGCCACAGCCGATTTTGGTCCAGATACACCAGCGCCGTGCCATCCGGGGTCCATGTCGGCGCACCCACAGAGCCTTCGGTTCTGAAGATCGAGCGCCGGTCGGTTGACGCAACAGTCACCGTCTCCAGGGTGGTCCAGCCCTGCCTCTTTGCATCGGGCTCCCCCAACTCCACGTTCGAGAACGCCGCCCTCTCCACCGCATCCATGTTATGCGCGCACACCCCGATGCCCACGTAGAATGTGCCGTCGATGGCCGCCTTCATCCATCCCCCGGCGGGCCGCAACTCGCCTCCCTGTGGCGCAACCGACATGTAGAACCAGGCGCCTCGTTTCGAGATGCGCACGCGCGCCGGCCCCCCGACGCTGGCCTGGATCTCGTGCGTCGCCGCGCCCTTCGCGTCCCGCGTTTGCAGCGACGT
>PMBX01000227.1:0-1495 GCA_003153915.1 Phycisphaerales bacterium | reverse complement strand
CGAACCACATATTCTCGCCGCTGCCGGAGACCGCGTAAGTCCGCGCCGCCGAATCATACTCAGCCTCGCCCGCGTGTAGCACCGTTCCCACATCGCCGTGCCCCTCGAACATCCCCACCGCGGCTGCCAATAAAAATAAGCCCGTCATGTCCGCCCATTCTATAATCAAATCACCGAGGGGCCATGTCTCACCCAGTCTTCATCGTCGGCGGCACCGGCTACATGGGCCGCAGCCTTATCCCCACGCTGATCGAGCGCGGCCACAGCGTTTACGCGGTCGTCCGCGCCGGATCGGAGCGCAAGCTCGCCCCCGGCGCCACCGCCGTCCCCGGCGACGTGCTCGACGGTTCCACTTACAGCAGCGCCATCCCGCCTGATGCCACCTTCGTGCAACTGGTCGGCGTGCCGCATCCCAGCCCGTCCAAAGCGGCACAGTTCCGCGCCATCGATCTGGTCTCCGCCCAGGCCGCCATCGCCGCGGCCCAAGCTGCCCGCGTCCGCCACTTCGTCTACGTGAGCGTGGCCCATCCTGCTCCCGCTATGAGGGCCTACATTCAGGTCCGCGAGGAATGCGAGGAGTTGATCGGCCGCAGCGGAATGAACGCCACCATCCTGCGTCCCTGGTATGTGCTCGGACCGGGCCACCTCTGGCCCTACTTGCTCGTGCCTGGCTATTGGCTCTGTGAGCGGCTGCCCGCCACCCGCGACGGCGCCCTCCGCCTCGGCCTGGTCACCCTGCAGCAGATGGTCCATGCCCTGGTCGCGTCCATCGAGTCCCCCGCCTCCGGCATCCGGATCGTAGACGTCCCCGCCATCCGCGGAACATCCCTTCGGCGCGTTACGTCGCCCGTGCTAGAATCGCAACCATAGAGAGGGGCACCATGGCCGCTGCACCCATCGCAACAACTGCGCTCCAGACGTTCCAGGCCGGACTACGCGGGAGAATGATCCTGCCCGGCGACTACACCTACGACGCCGCACGCAAAGTCTATAACGGCAGTATCGATCGCCGCCCCGCGCTGGTCGTCCGCCCCGCCGGAGTCGCCGACATTATCCATGCGGTGAACCTCGCCCGGGACGCCCGGCTCGACATCGCCATCCGCGGCGGCGGCCACGGCGTCGCCGGCTTCGCCACCTGCGACAACGGCCTGGTCCTCGACCTGTCGTCGATGAAAAGCATCCGCGTCGATCCGCGCACCCAGACCGCGCGCGTCGAGGCTGGCTGCACCTGGGGCGACTTCGATCACGCCTCCCACGCCTTCGGCATGGCCACTCCCGGCGGAGTGATTTCCACCACCGGCGTCTCCGGCCTGACCCTCGGCGGCGGCTTCGGCCACCTCTCCCGCAAGTACGGGCTCTCCTGCGACAACCTGATCTCTGCCGACGTGGTCACTGCCGACGGGCGATTCCTCACCGCCTCGATCGCCGAGAACACTGACCTCTTCTGGGCCCTGCGCGGCGGAGGCGGCAACTTCGGCGTCGTCACCTCGCTCGA
>PMBX01000005.1:2653-3079 GCA_003153915.1 Phycisphaerales bacterium | reverse complement strand
GCGTGGCCATGACGGGCATCGGCATGCTGACCCTGACGGGCAACACCATTTCCATGGATGTCTTCGGCCCCGTCGCCGACAACGCCAACGGAATCGGCGAGATGGGCTACGACCGCGAGGCGATGGAAAAGATCGAACCGGGCAGCTACCGCAGGGCCCGCCAGGTGCTGGCGGACCTGGACGCCGTCGGAAACACCACCAAGGCCGAGACCAAGGGTATCGCCATTGGATCGGCCGTCATCGCGGCGGTGTCGCTGTTCGCCAGNNAGTTTCATCGCCGTCATCGCCGTCGGAAGCGAAGACAAAATCAACCAGATGAACGATCTCCAGTACAGTTTCTTCTCAGGAAAGCTCACCGTCGCCGACCCGATGGTGTTGATTGGCTTCCTTATCGGCGGCGCGGTGCCATTCCTGTTCAGTTCGATG
>PMBX01000005.1:170-2634 GCA_003153915.1 Phycisphaerales bacterium | reverse complement strand
GTGGTCGATATCTGCACCACCACCGCCCAGAAGGAACTGGTCGGACCGGGCTTCCTGGCGATTCTGGCGCCGATGTTCGTGGGTTTCCTGTTAGGGCCTTACGCTCTGGGCGGTTTCCTGGCGGGGATGATTTTGGTCGGCCAGTTGCTGGCGGTTTTCATNNTGGCCAACGCCGGCGGCGCCTGGGACAACGCCAAGAAAACCATCGAGGACGGCATCTACGGCGGCAAGGGATCCGAAGCCCACAAGGCCTCCGTCACCGGGGACACGGTGGGCGACCCGCTGAAGGATACCGCCGGGCCAGCCATCAATCCGCTGGTGAAGGTCATGAACATGGTCAGCCTGTTGGGCCTGGGCCTCGTGCTGGCCAACAACGTCGTGGGCGTGCGCCCCGATACGTCCGCCGCGACCGCCGCAGGATGGGCGACTAACCTGCCCACAAACTGGGGTGTCGGGCTGGTCGTCTCGGTCTTTAGCCTGGTGATGATCGTCTGGGCGGTTTATAAGTCCAAACGAGAGAGCGCCGAGATGAAGGAAATCGATCAAGAATTGACGCAGGCCTCCTCCTCCACCGGTTCCAAACCCTGAGGCATTAGCCACTTAGAAAGCCGCTACCCAAGACATGTTTTGCCAGGTAATGTTGATGGTGACCGTGTTGGCCCCGACCTTGGGGGCCTTTGCCCTGCCCCTGCTGGGCCGAGCATCGTTGCGTGCGCGTAACTTGGCGGCGCTGGGCTTGGTGGCCGTGTCGCTGGCTGGTACTGTCTGCCTGCTGCCCTCTGCCGTTGCGGGCGAAACCACCACGGTACGCTTTGAGGCCGCGCCGGGCCTGGCGTTCACGCTCCAGGCCGATGGCCTTGCCGTATTCATGGCGATGGTGTCCTCCCTGGTAAGCACCATCATCGTGCTTTATTCGCATGACTACATCAGCCACTACGAGCACCAGAACGAATACTATCTGATGGTCGTGCTGTTCCTGGGGGCGATGATGGGGCTGGTGTTCTCCGGGAACCTGATCCTGCTGTACGTCTTCTGGGAGATCACAGCCATCGCCAGTTGGCGGCTGATCGGTTTCTTCCGCGAGCGTTATCATGTGGTCCGAGCGGACAAGGCCTTCCTGGTGACGGTCTTTGGCGCCTTGGCCATGCTGCTGGGCTTCATCAGCATCTACGCCCAGACGGGCAGTTTCGACCTGGCGGCGATCCGCAAGGCCCTCCAAGGCGGTCACCTGGGCAATTTTGCCGCGGCGATGATCCTGCTGGGCATCCTATCGAAGTCAGCGACGCTGCCTTTCCACACGTGGCTACCGGACGCTGGCGTGGCCCCCTCTCCCGTGACAGCCCTGCTGCACGCCGCCGTGCTGGTAAAGATCGGCGTCTATGTCTACGCCCGGCTGTTTGTGGCCACCTTCAGCCCCAGCGTGGAGATACAGCAAATCGTGTTGATCGTCGCAGCCGCCAGCGCGCTGGTCTCGGCCGGGGCGGCGCTGATCGACACGGACATGAAACGTATCATCGCCTACAGCACCGTCAGCCAGATCGCCTTCATCTTCCTGGGCCTGGCCAGCGGCAATGAGATGGGCCTGGTCGGTGCACTGCTGTATATCCTGATGCACGGGCTGGCCAAGGGCGGGCTGTTCCTCGCTGCTGGCATCGTCGAACAGAACACCGGAACCAAGGACATCACCCGCATGGGCGGTCTGTTGGCGACCATGCCCGTCACGGCTGTGGCGTTCTTGCTCTGCGCCGTCTCCGTCATGGGCATCCCGCCGCTGGGAGGGTTCTTCAGCAAGTATATGGTCTTCAGTGGCGCCATCCAGGCGGGGCATGGTTGGGTGGCGGCTGTGTTCCTGGTCGGGGCGTTCCTGACTATCCTGTATCTTTTCCGCCTCTATAGTTCGATCTTCCTCAGCCAGGCGCGGATGACCCCGGCAAGGGAAGGCTCTCGTGTAATGATCGCATGTGTCGCGGCGCTGGCTGGGGCTTCGCTGGTCGCCGGACTGTGGGTCGCTCCCTGGTCGCACCTGGCGATAACGACCGTCCGACAGATACAGGGGATGGCGCCATGAACGAATTCCTACTCCTTGTGGCGATTGCGCTTCCCGCCCTGGCGGGCGCGGCGGTGCTGGTCCTGACGCGGGTCTCCTACGCCCTCCGCGCAGGCGTTGCTCTGGCGGCGACGGTGGCCAACCTACTGGTGGCCATCGCCCTCTACAGCCGGGAGTTTTCCTGCACGCTGCCTTGGGCTGGAATGGGACTGGAACTGGCCTTCCGCGCCTACCACTTCAGCGGGTTTATCCTGTCGGCGGCGGCGTGTTTTGCCTTTCTGGTAACGCTGTTTTGCTGGAATTACCTGCGCGGCCGGAGCTGGGCCGGGCTGTTCTTGGCCTACCTGCTGATCTCGATGTCGATGGTCAACGGGGCGGTCCTGTCCGACCACCTGGTGGCACTGTTGTTCTTCTGGG
>PMBX01000005.1:0-165 GCA_003153915.1 Phycisphaerales bacterium | reverse complement strand
TGTGCATGATGTTCGGCATCGCCCTGGTGGGCAAGCTCGCCGGTACGCTGACCATCTCCCAGATACACCTCGGTGTCGGCGGTCTGGCAGGCGCGGCGATGGCGCTGCTGGCGATAGGAGCGATCGCCAAGGGCGGTTGCATGCCCTTCCACAGTTGGATCCCCG
>PMBX01000094.1 GCA_003153915.1 Phycisphaerales bacterium | reverse complement strand
GACCCAAATGGACGTGAAAACCACCAACCCGGATGGCTCGGTCCGGTTCGGCGTCATCACCCTGGTGGCGAACCGCTCGGCCGACGTCATGCTGGCGCGGCGTCCCGGCGGCCCGCCGCCGGGCGCCCCGGTGGACCTCGCCAGTCTCGACGGCCGGTACGATCTCACGGCCGAGATAGTGTTTCATCAATCGTCCGGCGACGAAACCCGGCGTATCGACATCGCCCCCCTGCTGGCGAGAGCGCTGCGAGCCGGGAAACTATCCTATTGGCTGCGCGGCCCCCTGGTGACCGAGGCGCGGATCGAAACGCCCGTGATTGGCTCGATGCGGCTGACGGCCGATATCCGGGCCTACGCGGACGGATCCACCGCGTCGGACGTGCAGTTTAACAACGATATCGCCATGGGGCCGGTTGGCGGAAAGCTCGACTACGACGTCCGGATCGTTCAGGGCGGCAAACCGGTCCTGACGAAAAGCGGCTTGAAGCACTTTCAATACCAGACCTGGCATCACGTGGTCTGGAGCGTGGGCGAACCCGCCGTGAACGTCGTGCATGACACCGCGTACTACGCAAGGGCCGCGGCCATTCACAATTACGACCTGTCGACCGGCGTGCAGGCGGCGGTGATCGACGGGCAAACCGCCCTGATGAACCGGGACCCGGGGTTCGATATTCTTGGGAATTACGGCATCACCAAGGGCATGGGCATGACCGGCGGCCGGCCCGACATCGGCGCCGTGACCCTGCCCAACACGCTTTGGATCATGACCCAGAACCGGGACGCCGCGCGTTACGCGCTGGCGCAGGCGGACGGCGCGGGCAGTGTTCCCTGGCACTTTTACGACCCGGATGCCGTGACTCATATCACGGTAACCAAATATCCCGGGCTTTGGGCGGACGGGCGGGGCGGAAAGGCCGGAAAGTCCGTCGGTTTGACACAGCCCATCGACAACCCCGGATCGGGCTGGGGCCCCGATACCTCGCATCAGCCCGACCTGTCCTACGTCCCGTACATCATGACCGGCAGCCGGTACCGGCTCGACCAGCTCAACGCGCAGGCCTCGGGCACCATCGCGATGATCTGGTATGAACCGAGGCTGTTCGACAAGGCGATCCTGGCCGACAACTTCCATCAGGTCCGCGGCCGGGCCTGGGCATTTCGCGCCGTCACGGAAGCGGCCTTCATCAACGACGATGCCTCCCCCATCCGTGCGTATTTCCAGATGTCGCAGCGGAACACAATCGAATTCATGCTGAACGAGGCGCGCCAGCGGACCAAGGGTGAAACCTACGGCTGGTTCGGTGACCACAACCAGCCCCCGCTCGGTGGCGAGATCGCACCCTGGATGCTGGACTTCCTCGCGTTGAGCATGGCCCTCGCGGCGGAGCAAGGCGTGCCCGGCGCGAAGGACGTTCTGATTTGGCAGTCGAATTTTCTCGTGCAGCGGTTCCTGGCGGCGGATCGCGGGTTTCGTCCCAACAACGCGACGTCATACCGGTTGATCATGTTCACCCCTGGCACGCCCGAGGTTCCCCTGCTGACGTGGCGGGAGGTCGAGGCCGCGTCGATCGCCCGCGGTTACGCCAGGGACAGCGGAGAGTGGTATCACGATGGCGCCTATGTTCAAGCCGCCCGTGCCGCCCTGGGCGCGATCGTGACCGTAACCGGCGGCAATGATGCCCGCCGTGCCTTCACCTGGTTGACCGAGAACGGTTACCAGTCCGGACTGGGCAATTTTCAGCGCAATCCGACCTGGAACATCGTGTCGATGTCAGTTGCTGGGACGCGCCCCTGACCGAGGCGCTCCTGATGAAAGAGCGGCTACCGGGGCTGGCCGTTCGCGCCCGGTGTCAGCGCCCTGTGACGCCAATTGGGGACGCGCGCCCGGCCGGCCGGCAGCGGNNTGGGCACGCCCGCCCGGCCGGCCGGCAGCGGACCCTGATCGGGTGAAGCGCCTGGCAATGCTGCCGGCGCCGTCCCGCGGCCGAGGCGCCACGAACTGGGAGACGTTACCAGCGCCGCCCGCTCAATTCGTTTCATGTAGGCCCGCGCGCTGATCGACAGCGCGACGAAGAACCAGATCATCGGCTGAAACGCGATACCGACAAACGCCCCGCAGGTCATGAAGACGGCGATGCCGGCCTGCAACGCATCGGATAGATCCGCGATCCATCTGAGTTCCGGATCCCGTTTGGCGCGCCGGGCAAGCTTGAGCAGGGACAGGAAAGACGATCCGACCGCGATCAGGAATATCGCCAGACCCGGGAAGCCCTGTTCGCCCAGGACTTCGAAATAGCAACTGTGGTACGCCCGGCCATTGACGATCAATCCACCCGGATTACTGGCGTCCGGCGGCAGGACGATGGTGCCGACACGGTAGGCCTCGAAGCCGCCGCCCAGGGGATGCGACAGCGAGTAATTGAAGGTCCATTGCCAGACCAGCAATCGGGTCAGCGCGGAATTCTCGGTCTGGAACTCCGAGATTGATGAATTGCGTTTGTTCCAGGCGCCGGATGTCGCGTAGATCATGCCGGCCGCGACGCAGGCGGCCAGGGTCCCGAACAGGACCTTCCGCCGGGACCGGATGAACATGTACGCCCCGAGCACGACGATACCGACCAGGGCGCTGCGCTCATAGGTGCCGATCGCGGTAATCACCGCGAGCCCGGCGATGCCGAGATAGCCCAGCGGAACCAGTTTCCACTTCGGCATCAGCAGCGAGTGCTTACCCAGGAACAGGCAGAGCGGAACGGCCATCAGACAGATGGTCGACAGCAAGCCGCCCTCGGCCAGCCCGGAATTGCCCTGGCTCAGACCAAGGTTGACACCATAGCCGCCACCGGAGATCGCGGTTTTCAGCCCAAACGGAATGATATTGGCCGCGAGGGCGAAGACATAGGTTTGAATGAACGCTTCGATTTGTACGCGGGAGCGGATCACCAGGGGTATGAAGGACCCGAATACCAGGGTCTTGAAGGCCCAATCCCACTTGATCCACGCGGCGGCGGGGACCTCGGCCCAGATGATCGTGGCCGTCACCCAAATGGCCATGAGAAAGATCAGGCATTGAGCCAGGGTCACGGGCGGCGGGGAGCGCCGGTCCACGAGAAAGTATCCGCCGATCGCCGTGCCACCCATGATCAGCGACACCGGCATCTGCTTCAGCAGCACATAGGCGACTTCCTGGGGCCGGAACGTATCGACCCAGACATAACCAAGCGTCGCGATGAACGGCACCGCGACTCCCATTCCAACATAGGAAATGTAAACGAACAGGAGCCAGAGACTACGAAGCAAGGGATGTCACCTGGAATATTAGGGGTCGGAACGTGCCTTTGGCGTGACGGGTGGCTGTCAGCCTGGGCGGCGGCCGCCCGCGTGAGGTCCCGGCGAGGCGACGGGCGCGGCGCGGCGGCTCCTTACGCTGGTTCCCCCGGCCCGCGCCGCCGTGACTGGATTAAGCGTCTGGAACCACGGCATGATCCGGTCCAGCGCGATCGCGCGGAACGCGATGAACAGCAAGATGATCGAGCTGGCCATGATACCGGTTAAGTCAAGCATCGGATGCGCATCCTCACCTGAACCACGCACATCGCCCCAAGAATATCCCCACGAGGGGACCATTCGGGTGGTCCCCGGGGAAACTGTTTCCCGGCGGGCGTGTATCCCGGGCTACTTACAGCGAGCCATCGGGCAAGTCACGGACTGATCGCCCGTGTCGTTGACCAGGAGTCTGAAGCCCGGGAGCCCCAAGAGGGGGCGGGGGCCAAGGGGAGGCCGCCCAGGAGGAGGCCCCCTGGGGAAACCCAGGAAGGGCCAAGGAGGGTTGCCAGGGCGTGGAGGCCGCATCGCGCCGGCTGCGCGGCCGCGCGGCCGCGCCGCC
>PMBX01000162.1 GCA_003153915.1 Phycisphaerales bacterium | reverse complement strand
AACAAAGGAATGAGGAACCCGTGCGTCCAATTGGCGTCGGAAAGCCATGTGCCCACCAGCACGGGAAACTGCCAGTAGTTGACGCCCACCACCAGGGCAGTCAACACGGCGATCTTGGCCAGCGTCACCGGGGGCAGGCTCTGCGCAAAGGAGGGGCGCGCCGACACGACGACCATGTCGGCCAGGGAACCGCCGACGGCCTGGCCGGGCGGTGCGTCCTGGCGGGGGTTTTCGGTCATCTGTTCCTGCCGCCTGATCCGAGGGCTACCACCGAGTGAACCGCTTGTTGTCGGGGGTCACGGTCAATGGATCGGCGAAGTTCCTATCATAGATGAATCCGAAGCCGTATGTCATGCGAAAGGCGTTGCGAAGCACGGCGTAGAACGTGGTCCGCACGTCGGTACCGACGGCGATTACGTCGTCAGGCTTCAGGAAGAAGTCTGGTTCCTCTCCCCGGAAGATCGCCTCGACATTCAGCGGAATGGTCTGTTCCTGGTTGTTCCCGATGCGGCGAATGAGAATGGAGTTCTCCGGCCAGGCCAACGGACCCACATTACCGGCAGCCGAAAGCGCCTGCTTGATGTTGATGGGCCTGCCCGGAAGCGAATAGACCCCCGGACGCAACACTTCGCCTGTCACATAGAACTCGCCCACCGGAAGGTAGGGAATCTGGATGATGTCGTTGTCGCGCAGGACGATATTCATCCTTGGGTCGCCGTTATTGAGCTTGGACAGGTCGATGGCGATGATCCTGGCCATATCGCTCTTATTGGCCTTCTTCCAGCCGAAGGGGTCTTCCTGTCCGGCCTGGGCGGCGGGCCTGGTTTCTGCTGCTACGGGCCGGGCAGCCACCGGGGCCTCCGGCTGCCGGGCAGGCGGGGGAGCCTTCGCCTGGACGAGGGGCCGTGGGGCAGCAACAGCGGGCGGCGGCGACACGACCGGGGCCGCGGGAGCGGATGGGGCGGTCTGTGCGGCAGGTTTTTCCGCCACGACGGCGGGTATTTTCAGTTGGATGGTCGGCACCGAAGGTTCCGCCGGAGGTGTCGGCGGTTCAACTTCCCTCGCCACGCGGACCCATCGCCCGTCCTTGTATATCCATTTGTACGGCTTGGCCGCGGCCTCCCCCGGAGCCGCGCCCGTTGCCGTCGCGGGAGACGAGCCGCTGACCAACTCGGTCAACTGCGGGATGGTCACCGTGGGCGAGGGGGATGGTTCGTTATCGTCAGGTACTTGCGGGGCGGTGGCAGGCATGGCCTGGCCCAGTTCGTGAAGGGCCGACTCGATGTCCTTCGTCCCGGCAGGCTTGACCGGAGCTGCCCCCGCCGGCGCCGGTGGGGTCTTGGCAGGCGCCACTACGGGCGCGGGCTGCTCGGCCGCCGGCTTTTCCTGCGGCTTGACCAGGGGTATCGGCTCGGGCTGCTTGTCATTAACACCTTGGATTGTCGAAGGTTGCGTCGCGCCAGGCAGTTCCTCCGGTAACGTTGGAAGCTCCCCTGGAACCGCAGCCGGCGCGGTTGACTCTATTCCCGTTCCCGCCGCCTTGCGGACCGCCGGCGCGGGGCGGATAACATAGAGGTACGGGATATTCATCTGCGTCACCCCGCCGGCGGTTGCGATGGCCTCCAGCAGCCGCATGTCCTTCCGCGCGATGTAATACTGGGAAGGACGGGCAATGGCCCCCAGAATATAGTAGGTATTCTGTTTGGCGGCAGCGATAGACACCGACACCGTGGGTTCCCGCAATATATCCGGGCTATATGCCTGAACAATGGCCTCTTTCAACTCATCCTTGGTCAGGCCCTCGGCCTTGATCTTCTCGGGCAGGAGAGGCAACGCGATGAAACCGCTTGCCGAAATCTCCTCGCGCGTCATGTACGGTACGCCTTCCTGGAAGAGGTCCAGGATCGTCACGTCGACCACATCGGTAGGCCCGATGAGGTAGTCCTTGTCGGTGTATTCCCAGTCGCCTTCAGTCGGGAAGGTGGCGTTGGGCACCAGTTCCTGGGTCTGGTCCACCAGGCTGACGCTGGAGAGGATCGGATTGATGGGCGAGCGTTGGGTGGGGAAGATGATCTTGTCGGGGGAAAAGAATCGATATTTGTCGGTCTTGGTAAAATCTTGTACGGCCTCGCAGCCGCCAATAACCAACATCGACGCCACGGCAGCGCCGAACAGCCCGATAAACCAGGCTGATTTGACAGTCTTACGCTTGCCCATGCACATAATACAGATCTCTCCGGCACTTACTGCAAAACCGCTGCCACACCGCGCGGAATAACACGAATAAACGTCACAATCATCATCGGTTGAATATCCCGTTACCTTTATTATAAGGCCAGGCCGGGCGGACCAAACAACGCTCGCGGCGGGGTCTTTGCGAAACTATTGGCAATTCTCCTCGGTTCAGCCATCAATGTATACGGCCCCGGACTCAAGGTGGATCGCCCATGCCTGGAAAAACTTGCGGAGCGACTCGACCCGCTTGGCAAGCCCGGCCCGGTCCCATTGAAGAACCCACGGGTTGTTTCCACTGGACGCAAAGAACGCGCGGAGGCTATAGATAGAATAGCGTCGCCACGGAGCCCCGTAATCATGCAAACCATCCAGGCAGGCAACAGGAATCGATTGGGCAGCCCGAAGCTTTTCGGATGCGAGAAGCCCGAAATGCTCGGTTCCTACGAGGTGGCCTGCGCCGATGCCTTTGAGTGGCTTGCAGTCGCCAAGCCCAACTCCATTCACGCGGTAGTCACCGATCCGCCGTATGGTTTGGTGGAATACACGCCCCGGGAGTTGGAGAAGATGAAGAATGGGCGTGGAGGCGTCTGGCGGATTCCACCCTCTTTTGATGGTTGCCGACGGCGCCCGCTTCCGCGCTTCACCGTGCTTGGGACGAGAGAACACGCGGCATTACGGGATTTTTTCTCGCGATTGGCGCAGTCGCTGTTGCCAGTCCTTGTACCGGGATCCCACGTTTTCATCGCGACCAATCCGCTGGTCTCCTACCTGGTATATGAGCCGTTTATCCAGGCCGGTTTCGAGAAACGGGGCGAGATCATCCGCGTGGTGCATACGCTCCGGGGGGGAGACCGTCCCAAGAACGCCCACGAGGAATTCCCGGAGATCAGCGTCATGCCAAAATCCTGCTGGGAACCGTGGGGGCTGTTCCGCAAACCCTGCCAGGGACGGGTGCAGGACAACCTGCGCAAGTGGAAGACCGGCGGGCTGCGGCGCGTGTCCCAGGAACAACCGTTTAAGGATCTGATCCTCTCCTGCCCCGCCCGCGGCGAGGAAAGACGGATCGCTCCTCACCCGTCGCTGAAACCCCAGGCATTCCTCCGTCAAATTGTTCGAGCGGCGCTACCCATGGGAGAAGGCGTGCTGTTGGATCCTTTCATGGGTTCGGGTTCGACCATTGCCGCGGCCTCCGCATGCGGTCTGCACAGCATCGGGCTGGAGAGCAATCCTGAATACTTCCAGATGGCTGTCGGGGCCATCCCGAGACTGACTGCCTATGTGCCCAACGAGGTCAATAGCAATGGTTCGAAAAGATGATTTTGACCACTCCGTTCCGCTTCCTCCCGGCATTGATTGCACCGCCATTCGACGGGCCATCGAATACATGGAGAAGGAGTTGTCCGACCTCGTGGAGATCTTCCACGAGCAGTCCAACGTTTTCAGTGCCTTGGTCGGCATCTTCGGTGTCCGCGCCTTGAACGCCGTCAGTTGCTACGAAAAGCATCGTAACATTGACACGGCTCAGCAGAGGTTCCCGGACTTGCGCCGACGCGGTTCCGGTTCAATTCCTTCCGCCAACGAGTCCTTGGAGAGCAAGGGCAGCAAGCGACCTTGGGCAATCCAGTCTCATTATGACCATCCAGGATGGTACATCGTTTGGCGCTACCTGGTCGATCCAACGGAGTCCCTGGAGCAAGGCAAGCAAGTTATCCTTTGGCGCGTCGATGTGGTTTTCCTCCAAAAAACCGATTGGAAATACGAGAAGAGCAAGGCTGGAGAGACCGGTGGCGGCCGTACGCACACCTTCGGCGTGAAAAAACCGAGCGAGATTCTCCGAGGGAAGGCAGTCTATGTCCGCAAAGACGTCGTTGTAAGAAACAGCAAACCCATCCCTCGCAATGGGGACTAATACTCATGTCCGAGAATGACCGTTTGATGGTTAGCGTCTCAGGAGTCCGCGGTGTGGTGGGTGCGTCGTTGACGCCGCGGGTGGGGTGCGAATTCGGCTGCGCTTTCGGCACGATGTTGGGGGCGGGAAAGACCGTCGTGATCGGCCGGGACAGCCGCTTGTCTGGACCGATGCTCTCTGCCGCGGTGGAATCGGGGCTGATGTCCACGGGCGTCAACGTCGTCCGCCTGGGCGTGGTCTCCACGCCCGGGGTGGCGCTGATGACCTCCCGGCTGCGGGCCGACGGCGGGGTGGTCGTCACCGCCTCGCACAATCCCGGTCAATACAACGGAATCAAGTTCCTCCAGCCCATCGGCAC
>PMBX01000079.1 GCA_003153915.1 Phycisphaerales bacterium | reverse complement strand
CGTGTGGTTTTCAAACGAGCCGGCGTGGACCCGTTGAGCAGCGTATTCGGTGTAACCGTCGGGGGGTTCTGGCAGGTCTGGCGGTATCTGACCTTCCAGTTCCTCCATGACACCGATACGTTGTGGCACCTGGGGCTGAACATGCTGGGCTTGTATATGTTCGGCTCGTCGCTGGAGGGCCTGTGGGGTTCAAGGCGGTTTCTGGCGTTCTACCTGTCTTGCGGCGCGGTGGCGGGTGTGGCGTATGTAATCATCGGGGCGGCGATGGGCCTGAACCCGCATATCCCCATCATCGGCGCGTCGGGTGGCGTCTATGGCATACTCCTGGCCTGCGCGGTGCTGTTCCCGCACTTCCGTGTCTTTATCTACTTGTTCCCCGTCCCCATCCGCCTGGCGGCGGTCCTGATCTTCGGCGGCATGGTCTTGGCGATACTCATCTCCATCAACGGTGGCGGAATCATCAGGGCTATGAGCGACGTCGCCCACCTGGGCGGGGCGGTGGCCGGGGCGATATGGCTGTGGACGCCTCGCCTGCTGGACAGTTCGGTGGCTCGCAGTCTCCAGGGAATCCGACAGGGCGCCTGGCAGCGGAAGATGCAGGCCGCCCGGGCCCGCCAAGAGGAGATCGACCGCATCCTGCGAAAGATCCACGAGCAGGGACTCAACAGCCTCTCCGGCAAGGAACGCAGGATCCTGCGGGACGCCACGCGGAAGCAACAACGCCAGGACCGGGAATTGCATCGGCTCTAGCCCTTGGCCGAGCGGAGCAGTGCCGCCCTTCCGCTCCATGCCGCATCGCGACGCGATATTGTCCTTTCGGGCAAGGGCGCTGGGCGTGTAACATTCCGTTGTTTCCCGGTGGTAATGCCTGATCCAGGTGAGCAACCATGAAATCGAACTGTTGTTTCCAAAAGTGCATCAACGCCGCCTGCGGGGCTACCTTCGACGTGCGCGAGATACACGTCGCTTGCCCCAGTTGCGGTGATCTGCTGGACGTGGTTTACGACTGGGACCGCGCCAAACCGCCCAAGTTGCTGTCGGCTTTCCAGGCCCGCTGGACCAACCGCCGCAATCCCTTGGACTTCTCGGGCGTCTGGCGGTTCCGGGAACTGTTGGACTTCTGCCCAGATGAATACAAGGTCACACTCGGCGAGGGCCAGACGCTGCTCCAGTCCAGCCCCGGCGTTGCCGCATACATAGGCGCTAAAAGCGACTCGGTGTTCCTCCAATACGAGGGGCTGAACCCTTCCGGATCGTTCAAGGACAACGGGATGGCCGCGGCGTTCAGCCACGCTCGGATGGTGGGCGCCGCCCGCGTGGCCTGCGCGTCCACGGGCAATACCTCGGCGTCCCTGGCGCTGTACGCGGCCCGTTGCGGGTTGCCCGCGATCGTGTTCGTGGGTTCCGGGCGCATCGCCTTCGGAAAACTCGCCCAGGCGCTGGACTACGGCGCGGGGACACTCCAAATCGCCGGCGACTTCGACGCCTGCATGCGCCGCGTCAAGGAGGCCTCGGCGCGGCTTAAACTCTACTTGATGAACTCCGTCAATCCCTTCCGCCTGGAAGGCCAGAAGACCATCATGTATCGCGTGCTGGAGGGCCTGGGCTGGGAAGCGCCCGACTGGGTGGTCGTGCCCGGCGGAAATCTGGGCAACAGCTCGGCCTTCGGCAAGGCGTTTATGGAGATGAAGGAACTAGGGCTGTTGAAGCGCCTGCCGCGCCTGGCGGTGATCAACTCCACCGGCGCCGACACGCTGGACCGCCTGGTCAACCAGAAGAAGCTCACCTGGCAGCGCGGGCGGTACGATCGTGACGCCATCGCCGCCGACTGGAAATGGCAGGACGACACCCGCCGCCTGCCACACACCATCGCCTCGGCCATCGAGATCGCCCGCCCCGTCAACGCGGCTAAGTGCCTCCGCGCGCTGGAGGTTTGCGACGGCGTGGTCCGTTCCGTCCCAGATAGCGAAATTATGGACGCCAAGGCGCAGGTCGGCCGATACGGGCTGGGTTGCGAACCGGCATCGGCGGCGGCGGTTGCCGGGGCGAAGCGTCTGGTGGAAGAGGGCGTCATCGACCGCGACGCGAGGATCGTCTGCATACTTACCGGCCATGCGCTCAAGGACCCCGACGCCACAGTCGGCTACCACACCGGAAACTACCCGCCGGGAAAGGAAGTCCACGGCGAGCGCCCCTTCGCCAACGCGCCTGTTCCGGTGGCCGACGATATCGAGGCCATCTGTGCAGCTATCGAGGCCCAACGATAAACCAGTACGCGGAGGAAATACCCATGATAAAGATAGCCATCAACGGCTCGGGCGGGCGCATGGGCTGCCGGATCGCCGCCCTGGCGATAGAGTCCGAGCAATTCGATATCGTATCGGCAGTCGAATCGGCCAATCATCCCGCCATCGGCAAGGACATTGGCGAATTGGCCGGCGTGGGCGCATTCGGCGTGAAGGTGACGGCGACGCTCGAGCATGTCCCGCAGGTACTAATAGATTTTTCCAGTCCCGACGGAACGCTGGCGTCGCTGGAGGCCTGCCGAAAGACCGGTTCGGCGATGGTCGTCGGCACGACGGGGCTGACGGAGTCTCACCATGCCGCCATCGCCGACGCCGCGGGGCAACTGGCCATCGTGCAGGCGGCCAACATGTCCGTCGGCGTCAACGTGCTGCTGGAAGTGGTCGCCCAGGTGGCCAGGACGCTGGGGGCCGATTACGACATCGAGATCGCCGAGACGCACCACCGCTTCAAGAAG
>PMBX01000103.1 GCA_003153915.1 Phycisphaerales bacterium | reverse complement strand
CGCCACTTCATCGAGGACATCGACGTCGCCTTCACGTCCATGGGGGCCGAGATGGACGGCTCGCTCCGGCTGGAACGCGAACGCTTCCACCGCTCCGGCGGCGCCGACTGGGGCGCGGCGATGTTCTACAGCGAATTCCTGGGCCGCCTGCCCGTAGAGGTTCGCCGCTGGGAGCAGTTCACCGGACTGGCGAGCGACGTCCTGGCTCGCCGGTTGAATCGCACGGTTGACAGCCTCTACGAGGAGTTTTCCCCCTCTGACAACTGGCAGCTTGTTGGAAGCAGCTATGTGGGCGATTCCCAACACCACCGTACCATCGCCGATCTGACCGTCGCCGAAACCGCGCCTTTCCTGCTGGAGCTGTTGGACAAGGCCCGCGCGAACATGCACTCCGCCTTTCCCCAGCAGGCCGCGCGCCAACGGCTTAGGGAGTGGTTCGCCACCGAGCGCCGCAGCCTGGAGGAGATGATCGCGCGGGCGTCAGGGGGAAGGCTCGTGGACGTTTACCATGCCTGGCTGCGGCAATACGTAGGAGAATCCGTCGGGATCGACTTCTTGTCTTCTATGCTGGCCGCGAGGGACGGCTCGGCAGGCAGCCAACTACTGGCGATGTTCTGCTCTCGCTACGAGCAGACGGCGGAATTGTATAACCAGGCCCTGGCGGAAACCGCATCCGACCTCGCGCCGCTGGACACGCGGACCGGCGCGTTGCCCTTCTTTGTCACACTTGGCCGTGACGGACGCCGCCTCCGTTGCGATGTGTCCCTGGAGGGACGGCGATTGCGGATCGCCGACAGGGAATTTCTGCTGGCCGATGACGGCCGATGTTCCAGCGACGACCTCAAGGCCGCCGGGGTGGATTGCCTGGGGGGAAAGGCCCTGCTGCTGGTCATCCAGGTCCGCATGGGCGAGCAAGGAAAGCCCCTGGCGCTGCCCTATCGTGGTTCCCTCTACATGCCCACGGCACGATCCCTGGAGGCCAAGCTGATAGCCTCTGGCCTGCTGGGTGGGAAACTGGAACCGATCGTAAGGGTACGGCTGCGCCTGCTGGATCGGTTGAAGGAAATCGACACGGTCATATCGCTACCAGAACACCTGCGAGGCTATTTCGGCGCCGACGAGATTCCCGCCATGCGTCTGGGACAAGAGTATCAGGCAATCGCCTCTGCGGCGGCGGACCGCCTGGAGTCATTGCGCAGCCCCCCAGGCCGCCAAGCATGGCAGGAGGCCAACTTCCCGGCGACAGTCCGCCAAATCGCCGAATTGGACGCCCGCCGGAGGCAACTTGCCGCCAGCGCCCCTAAGTCGCCGGAGCTTCGGGACCTATGGAAGCGGGTCAAGGCCCGGGCGACCGAGCTGCTGGACCTAACACTGCGCCAGATCGCCCGAGACTGGCAGGCCCGTGACATCGACTACTGGGACTCCCGCGGTGCGATCCTGCCCTGGTGCATCGCCCTGGGCGGGCTGGAGTTCTATAATCAGGTGGTCGCTCGGGCGGAGGTATACTCGGAACCGCCTGTATCCCCATGAGTAAAAAAAAGGCCATTCATGCCCATTACGAACCCCGTATCGCCGACGGCCGGGAGCCTCACGACATCCTGGACTGGTCCGACGCCGCCAGCCAGCGGGCCCGCTTCGAGGTGCTCCTGCGCAACGTTGACCTTGCAGGCAAATCGCTGCTGGACGTGGGCTGCGGGCTGGGCGACCTGTTGGCCTTCTGCCACAAACATGGTCTGTCCGTCGAATACACGGGCGTGGACCTTATCAAGAAGATGGTGTTGGCGGCGCGGCGGATGCACCCTGCCGGACGATTCATGCACGCCGACGTGTTCGCCGAGAATCCCTTCGGACAGGCCGGCTTCGACGTGGTGTTCTGCTCGGGGACCTTCAACCTCCGCCTGGGCAACAACATGGAGTTCCTGCCCCGCGCCTTGGAACGAATGCTGGAGATTGCCCGCGAAACCGTCGCCTTCAACCTGCTGCACCTCCGCACCGCTCAGCAACATGGCCATTGTTTCTACTACGACCCCGCGAAGGTCTGCGGACTGGTCTCGTCCCTGGGCTGCCTATGCGAAATCCACGAGGACTACCTGCCCAACGATTTCACTGTGATATGCCGGAAGCCTCCGGCTGGGAGCTAGGCTCCATATCTCCTTGGCGGTAAGGCCGGCCGGATTGGTAGAGCTTAAGCCTGGCGCGGACTTCCTCTGCGTCGACGGGCCTGGGAGACATCTCCGCAATAGCCAGGGCCTTTGTGGCGGTGTTGACCGCATCGGTGAACCTCCCCGCCTCGGCATATGCTGCCGCCAACACGTCCAAGGTGTCTCCCCTTCCACCGGATGCGACGGCAGCACGTTCGGCCAGTCCGACTGCCTGGGGACCGTTGCGGATGGACGCATCCTGGCAGGTGGCCAGCAACCATGCAAACCCTTCCAACGCGCCGAGATAATCAGGATTGGTTTTCATCGCCATACGGTACTGCTCGACGGCCTGGGGATGCCTGCCGATTTTGGATAGCGCCTCGGCAAGGGACAGGTGGGCCTGGAGGATGTGTTGGCCGTCGGTGGCGGGATCGAGCAGTTCCAGCGCCTTTTGGAGATGTTCAACGGCGGCGGGGCAGTCGCCGGTCTTAATCAGGGCCTGGCCCAGGAAAAAGTGCGTCGTGGCCAAACGTGGATTAAGGGCCAGGACCGTCCCAAAACGCTCGATGGCCTCGTCGTTTCGCCCCAGTTTCAACGCCATCAGCCCGACGTTATGGATCGCCTTGGCGTGGGTTGGGTCCAAGGTCACGGCACGGAGATAGTTATCATAAGCCCCCGCCAGGTCGCCCTGGAGAGCGCGCATGTTGCCCAATTCGTTATATGCATCTACGTAGTCGCCCTTGATCTCCACGGCCTTGCGCAGGTACTCCTCGGCCTTGGCGTAACGAGGGGGTGACATGCGGCGATGCACGACACCCAGGTCGAAATACAATTCCGCCTCGTAGTAACCCTGCTCCTCGGGAAATGGCCCCGGTACGGTCCCCGCCGCCACCGTGACGGCCAAGCACGCCACCGTCAAGGCCAGCCGCCTCCACCGAGCGCAGCGGAGGAGGTCCACCAGTCCCACCGCCCCTGCCGCGGCGATCACCGACATCGCCGGAATCACTGGGACGCGATATCGCCCCGTGACGAACACCATTATCACGCCGAGGGAATAAATAAGAATGAACAACACCAGGACCACCGGGATCCGCCGCCAGGAACAGACGACCCCCGCCACGACCAGCGGCAGCAGCAGGCCGAAGGGAAAACCAAACGGTCCGGCCTTCCAAACCATCGCAGCCAGCAACGACGACCAGCGGCCGAAGACGTAAACGTCGTAGTTTCGCGGGATTTCCCTACCTGAGATGAACCGCACGGCCTTAGTGGCGATCCCACCCACAAACGACAGCGGATGCTCCATGGCGTACTTGCGGACCTGCCCATAAAAGAATGCCTGCTGTTTTGCGTCGCCTTGGACACCCTCCCGTTCCGGCCAGGTGGTCAGTTGCTCCCAGGCCCAACCGGGGCGGATGGTGAGGGTCTTGGAGACGTCCGGGTTGTTTCCGATGTAGAAATTGATCCCGCCCGAAGACGGAAGGATGGCGAAGTTGCCCGTCCTGCTGTAGTTCAACCAGGCCACGGGAAACGCCACGATGATAAACCCAGCCAGGCCGTTGCACAGGGCCGGCAGAAGTTTACCCCGCCCCCCGGCCCGATAAAGTACCCATGCCGCCCAGATCGACGCGGCGATCAGAAACGGCAGGAAAGTCGGGCGCGTCAGCACCGCCACGGCCCCGAAGAATCCGATGGCCAGCGGAGTCCAGTAGCTCCGTGCCCCGCGCAGGCGCAGGAACAATAATATCAGCACCAGCGACCAGAACGCCGCCAGGCCCTCACCGAGTAACTCGCCTTCCAGGAAGATCAACGGGCCATAGAAGGCCACGATGACGGCAGCGACGACGCCCATCTTGCGTGAGAATACCACCCTCCCCAGCAGATACGTCAGCGAGCAGGTCGCCCCGCCGATGGCCATCTGGACGATCTTGGCCGTCAGGATGGAAGGCCCGGCGAAGAAATACACCACCGACAGGAAGAACGGGTAGAAGAACGGCTGCCAGAAGAAGCCCGCGTGCGTGGCGTCAACCTCGCGCTGTAGGGCGTAGGACGAATCCGACGTCACCCGCCCCAGCAGTGCGCAGGCCATGGTGTGGTACGTTTCGGCATCAACGACGGGAACGTAGAAGGTGGGGTTTTGCCTGGCGCTTTGCCAGAGGTACACCCCCCGCACGGCCAGGGCCAACAGGAAGACGGCGATCAGAATCCGCCAATCGGTCCTGGTAAGGCCAAACCCGCCCGTTGTTTCGATGTCGCCGAGCGGGGCTTGCCGGCCGGTGCGGCTTTGTTGATCTTTCTGCGATGACATGGACTGCATCCCGACATCATGACGATGGAAACATTTATGGGACAGCCACAGACCCGATGCCGACCGGGTTGAATGGGCGATACAGGGGTCGAACCTGTGACCTTGCGGGTGTGATCCGCACGCTCTAACCAACTGAGCTAATCGCCCGTTTTCGCGAATGCATTATACCGGGCGGGAAAGTTCCCGCAACTCCTTGAGCGTGGCGGTGAAGTCCTCCGGCCATGGGGCCTCCAGTTTCATCACTTGGCCGGTACGGGGATGATTGAACTCGATGGTGTGGGCGTGAAGGGCCTGGCGGGTTATCAAGGGGCCTTCGGCCACGTCGCAGCGGCCCTGGAGCTGGCTGCGATAGACCGGCCCGCCACCGTACATCCGGTCGCCGACGATGGGATGGCCGATGTAGCTCATGTGCACGCGAAGCTGATGGGTCCGCCCGGTCTGAGGATACATCTCAACCAGGGAAAACCCAGCCGCCGTCGGCCCCACGCCGGTGATACGTTGGAGCACCTTGTACCGCGTGATGGCCTCCTTTCCGGCCACGACGTAAGGCCGTCCGGTATCCCGGTTGACGGCGTACTTCTCGCGTATCTTGGGGTGCTTGCCTATGGGTTCGTCGATGACGTCCTCGTCCAGCCGTACCAGGCCATGCACGATGGCGGTGTAGGTCTTGTGTATCTTGCGAAGCTCGAACTGCCTGCCCAGGCGCCACAGGGCCAACTCAGTCTTGGCCACCAGCATGATGCCCGTGGTGTCGCGGTCAAGGCGGTGCACGATGCCAGGCCGGCTGACCTCTCCCGATGTGGGAAGTTCCGCAATATCGCGCCAGTTGGTGGCGAAGTAGTACGCCAGGGCGTTGACCAGCGTGCCGGTCCAGTTGCCCCGCGCGGGGTGGATAATCAAATCGGCCTGCTTGTTTATCGCCAGGATGTCGCGGTCCTCGTAGACCACCGCCAAAGGGATCGGTTCAGGCGGGATTTCCCGTGGCCGGGACGGCGGGAGCATCATGTCGATGCTATCGGCGGTGCGGATGACATAACTGGGCTTGACGATCCTACCGTTGACCGTGACGTTACCATCGCGGATGTAGTGCTGAAGGGCCGTCCGCGAGGTGGTCTTGCCCAGGCGAGCGGCGAGGTACTTGTCCAGCCGCCTGTCCGGCAGAGCGCGGCGGATGTCGATCCGCAGGTGCTCCAGCCCGTCGGCCTCGGCTTCGACGGGTGTCTCGACGACCTCCATGCCGTCGTCGTGGCCCGCGTTCGGTTGGGGTTCAAGCGGTTCCTGGCTGGTTGGTTTGTCCGACATGGACCTACTCACGGCGCCGCCCCGACGGGGACGAACAAAACGGCCCGTTACCGGTCATTCGACCGGCCGCGGGCCGATGATACCCGTCGTTCAGCTTATTGGCATCAGCAGGCTATCAGCTTTTTGGCCACATCAACGGCGCTGGCGGCGTCGGGGGCATATCCGTCGGCGCCGATCTCGTTGGCGTAGTTCTGGGTCACCGGTGCGCCACCGATGATTGTCTTGACCTTCACGCCGGCGTCTTTTATCGCCTTGACCACGGTGGCCATCTGCGGCATGGTGGTGGTCAGCAGGGCGCTCATGGCGCAGACCTGGGCGGAATTGGCCTTGCACGCCTCGATGAACTTTTCCGCCGGCACGTCGATGCCGATGTCCACGACCTTCA
>PMBX01000184.1 GCA_003153915.1 Phycisphaerales bacterium | reverse complement strand
GATCGTGCGGTTCGGCTACGCCATCGAATACGACTATTTCCCACCCACCCAGTTGAAGGCCACGCTGGAAACCAAAGTCGTCGAAGGTCTTTACCTTGCCGGGCAGGTCAACGGCACTACCGGATACGAAGAAGCCGCCGGACAGGGCCTGCTGGCCGGGGCCAACGCTGCCATCAAGGCTCGGGGGCAGGTCGAACTGGTCCTCCGTCGCGATCAGGCCTACATCGCCGTGATGATCGACGACCTGGTGACCAAGGGCGTCAGCGAACCGTATCGCATGTTCACAAGCCGCTCGGAGCACCGCCTAAGCCTGCGGGCCGATAACGCCGATAGCCGGCTCAGCGAGATCGGACGAGGGATCGGATTGGTTGATGACGCCCGCTGGCGGCGGTATCAGGACAAACGCCAGGCCGCTCAGCGCATCGAGACGCTCCTGGAGACGACGCGATTGGACGGCAAGCCTCTGTGCGACTGGTTCCGCCGGCCGGATATATCACCGGAGCAGATCGTGGCCCGCGCGGGTGGCGAGCTGGCCGAGTTGGCGCGGAAGCAGCCGGCGGCATTGGCGTCAGCCGCAATCGACGCACGCTATGCGGGGTATCTGGTCAAGGAACTATCTGCCGCCAAGCGGATAGAGGAAATGGACGGCAAGCTGATTCCCGATTCCATTGACTATTCCGACGTCAGCCACCTGCGGCAGGAGGCCAGGGAGAAACTCACCATTATCCGCCCGCGATCTCTGGGCCAGGCCCTGCGGGTCAGCGGCATCACGCCCGCCGATGTGACCGTCCTGGCCATTCACCTTGCCGCGGGAAAACGGCGGGAAACCGCNNTATGCCCTTTAAGGCGAAAATCATTTTTCCTGATGGGTGTATTGGAGTATAATCTCTATTGTCGAAAAGGCCCGTAAGGGCCTTTTGTGTTACGTGTTTGTATAAGTTTAACAAAGTGATCTAAGTTGTGCGTATCTAGAATGTTGTAGATCACAAACCATCCTCGCTAATCCTGGCCGGGAGATTCGGATGCATCGCGTAGTACGTCGCACGGTATTAGGTCCGCAGGTGGTCAGGCTGGAAGTGGAAGCCCCACGGATCGCCCGCATCCGCCAGCCGGGGCAGTTCGTCATCGTCCGCCTGGCGGAGGACAAGGAGCGCGTCCCCCTGACCATCGCCGACACGGACGTCCAGGCCGGGACCATCAGCCTGGTCATCCAACAGGTCGGCAAGAGCACCACGCTGCTGGGCAACCTTCAAGCCGGACAATCCGTGCAGGACATCGTCGGTCCGCTGGGACACCCCACGCACCTGGAAAACTGCGCCCACGCCGTCTGCATCGGCGGCGGGGTGGGTACTGCCGTGGTGTACCCCATTGCCAAGGCCCTTGCCGCCGCCGGAACCCCCGTTACGGCCATCATCGGCGGACGCAGCCGCCAACTGGTCATCCTTGAAAATGAGATGAAGGCCATCTGCCGAGCGGTCCTGGCGACCACCGACGATGGAAGCTATGGCCGAAAGGGACTTGTCACCGACGCCCTTCGGGAACTGCTGGCCGGCGCGCAACCGCCCGTGGGCGTCGTCTACGCCGTAGGCCCCGTGCCCATGATGAAGGCGGTGGCGGAGATGACTCGCGCCCCCGCCGTCAAGACCATCGTCAGCCTCAACCCCATCATGATCGACGGCACGGGTATGTGCGGGGGCTGCCGAGTGACTATCGGCGGAAAGACTCAGTTCGCCTGCGTGGACGGACCGGAATTCGACGGCCATCTGGTTGACTTCGACGAACTGGCCGACCGGTTGGCGATGTATCGCGGGCAGGAGGCGGAGGCGATGGACCACTGCCGGCTTACCCTAAAGGCCGACTGAAAAATGACCTCCCCAACCAACAAGCTGACGGCCAAGGAACGAATGGCCATCCCGCGGCAAGGGATGCCACAGCGGCCTGGCGAGGTCCGCAACAAGGACTTCCAGGAGGTCAACCTGGGCCTCGTCGAGCAGGCAGCCATGCTGGAGGCACGCCGTTGCCTCCAGTGCAAGAACGCCCCCTGCGTCTCCGGCTGCCCGGTGGCCGTGCGGATTCCCGAATTTCTCGACTTCGTCGCCCAAGGCCGATTCGCCCAGGCGGCGGCGCTGCTGTACCTGGACAACGACCTGCCTGCCCTGGCCGGGAGGGTCTGCCCGCAGGAAGTCCAATGCGAGGAAAAGTGCGTCCGTGGCCGAGGTGGCGAGCCGGTGGCCGTCGGGCACCTGGAACGGTTCATCGCCGACTGGGCGCGGCAGCATCGTCAAGGCCAGGCCGCCGAACCGCCCCCCACCGACAGCGGTTTCCGCGTTGCCGTGGTCGGTTCGGGACCCGCCGGTCTGACGGCAGCGGGACAGTTGGTCAAGATGGGCCACAAGGTTACGATCTTCGAGGCGTTCCACCGCCCCGGCGGGGTGCTGGTCTATGGCATTCCGGAATTNNGAATTCCGCCTGCCCAAGGCTATTGTCGACGCCGAAGTGGACCGCCTGCGCGATTCGGGCGTGGAGATCCGCTGCAACGTGGTGATCGCAAAGACCTACAGCCTGGCCGACCTGCTGGGCACGGAAGGTTTCGACGCGGTATTCGTCGCCGTCGGAGCCGGCCTGCCGCA
>PMBX01000093.1 GCA_003153915.1 Phycisphaerales bacterium | reverse complement strand
CCCAACGACCAGCGGCGGATCATCCGAGCGCTGGAGGTCCACCAGGCCACGGGCGTGCCCATCAGCAGCTTGCAGAACCAGTGGGACGGCGGCTCGCGGCGGTACGACTGCGTGTTTGTCGGCTTGCGGCGGGACAAGATGGACCTGCACCGGCGGATCAACCTGCGGGTGCGGCGAATGATAGACGCCGGTCTGCGCGACGAAGTGGCGGCGCTTCTGGCGGAAGGGGCGGGGCTGTCGATCCAGGCCGCCCAGGCCGTAGGGTACGCCGAGATGATCGACCATCTGCGTGGGCAGGCGACCCTCGACGACGCCGTCGAGAGGATCAAGATCAACACGCGGCAACTGGCCAAGAAGCAGCGGACCTGGCAGCGGCGATGGACCGACGTGCAGTGGTTTGACCTTGCCGCCGACGCCACCGTCGAAGGCGCCGCCGAAACCATTCTGCGGGATGTTTCGTTCCATTGACGCCCGCGGGCTAGAGTGTGCCCCATGAACGCCGAGTGCTACGAACCGTACATGGCCCTTGCCCTCCAGCAGGCGGCGGAGGCTGCCGCCGCCGGGGATGTGCCCATTGGCGCGGTCATTGTCTCCGGGGGGAGCGTCCTGGCGGCGGCGCATAATCGCCGCATCATCGACGCCGATCCCACCGCCCACGCCGAGATGCTGGCCATCCGCGCCGCGGCGCGCGAATTGGGCGACTGGCGACTGACCGGCTGCACGATGGTGGTCACACTGGAACCCTGCTGCATGTGCGCCGGGGCGATCGTGCTGGCGCGGATGGACCGGCTGGTTTACGGGGCCGCCGATCCCAAGGCCGGCGCCGTTACGTCGCTATACAACCTCTGCGGCGATGAGCGGCTGAACCATCGCCTGGAGGTGATTTCCGGCCTGCGATCCCAGGAGTGCGGGGCGATACTCAGCCGCTTCTTCCAGGCTCAGCGCGCGATGGGCAAGAAGTGATTAAAGCACTCTGTATTTTAACACCTGGCTGGCGAGGCTCCGTCCCGCCAGCCCAATATATGCTCCAATGCGCGGCGAGACGGAGCCTCGCCGCGCTGAGATCCAAACTTAAAACTGGTTGGCTTGGAACGGATGTCGTCCACAGACATTGGCGTTGGGGAAAACGGGGGCGTCAGTGGTCGAATTTTTCGGAGGTGAACAGGAACACTGTCGTTCCTGGCTGTCTCCATGCGTCGGGGTACATGCCCGCCTTGCCGGTGCAACACTGGGAGAGGAATTCCTGGGCGTTCCACCCCATTTCCACGGCGACCTCGGGCAGGAAGCAGCCGGCCAGCCCGCCTCGCATGACGTAGATGCCGTGCTTGCCGATCTCCAGTTTTTCCGGTTCGGTGGTCTTGGCCAGCGGGGACAGGACGGACACCTCCACCGTCAGTTCGCTCAGTTCCTTGGCGGTGACTGGGTTGGACAGGAAGCGGCTGTCGCCGGCGGCCGCCGCGCCCATCTGAATAATCATTTCCGCCAGGGGCCTGTCGGGGTGGAACGTGCCGATGCAGCCTCGCAGGCGCCCGCGGTTGGTCAGGGTGACGAAGCATCCGCGCTGCTCGCCCAGGACGCCCGAAAGCCCGCTGGACGCCGGTGGCGGGCCTCCGCTGACGGCGGCCTCCACCGCGGCGCGGGCCAGCCGCACCAGTTCAGTTCGGTCTTGCGGGCTAATCGGCATGGGCGTCTCCTGCTTGCCGGCCTGGATTATCGCCCGCCGCCGGGCGAGGCCGGGACGATCTGGTTCGCAGATGCGCTGTAACCGCCGGGAGAAACGAGATAACGATTATCGCGGCTACCACCAGCTCAAAGTGCTTTTGCACGAAGGGATAACCCCCGAAGAAAAAGCCCGCCAGCACGCACACATTGATCCATGCCGCCGTGCCGATGACGCTGAAGCACAGGAAACGCGGATAGGACATCTTCCCGATCCCGGCAACAAATGGAACGAAGGTGCGGATGATGGGAAGGAACCGCCCGATGGCCACCGCCTTTCCGCCGTGCCTCTCATAGAAGGCGTGCGCGCGGTTGAGATGTTCCTTGTTGAGGAATCGCACGTTTTCCTTCTGAAAGACCCTGGGGCCGAAGATTCGGCCGATCCAGTAATTCACCGTGTCTCCGCAGACCGGCGCCATGCAGAGGATGGGGAGCAGCATGGCCAGTTCGAGTTTCCCGATGGCGGCGAAGTACCCGCTGACGAACAGCAGCGAGTCGCCCGGCAGGAACGGTGCGACCACCAGGCCCGTCTCGCAGAAGACGATAGCGAACAGGATCAGGTACACCCAAACGTCGTATTCCTGGATGACTGCTCCGATGAATACCTGGAGATGGAAGAACAAGTCCATGATATGAATGGCCGCGAGTATTTCCATGGTCCGCACAATTGAACGGTTTGGAGGGGACTTGTCAAACATAGTCGCCGTCGAATCCGGGCGCAAGGCCCTCATCGCCGCCTCGCGGGTCTGCTAGAATGCGGCAATGACTGTGAAATCCGGCAAGGTTCTCGT
>PMBX01000111.1 GCA_003153915.1 Phycisphaerales bacterium | reverse complement strand
CCGACAGTCAAACGCCTCTAGGGGCACCAAGGTCAAGGGCATCGCCGCCGAGGCGGGGCGGGTATTGATGAGCTATCCCTGGCCGGGAAACGTCCGCCAACTTCGCAACGCGGTGGAGAACATGGTCGTCCTGGCAGGGGGAGAGAAGATCACGCTGGGCGACCTGCCGGCGGACATCCTCCGCCGAGACGAGGGCGCGGGGCAGGAACCTCTGGGCCAGTTGGCCGGGATCAGCCTACAGGACGCCGAAAAGGAGCTGATCCGCAACACCCTCAAGATGGTCGATGGCAACCGCGAGCAGGCCGCAGGCATCCTCGGCATAGGCGAGCGCACGCTCTACCGCAAGATCAAGGAATTCGGCCTGGGCGAGTAGATGCCCTGTTCCCGACAAGGTGATTGCCTCGCGCATCTGATGGTTATCCTCCCCACTCGTGCCCAAGGCGATGGATCGTTATAATTCCGCCGTCATCGACCGCGCCAAGGAAGCCACGAATGCCCATTGCCGTCCTACCCATTCACCTGGTCAATAAGATCGCCGCCGGGGAGGTCATCGAGCGTCCCGCCAGCGTAGTCAAGGAACTGGTGGAGAACGCCATCGACGCCGCCGCCACGCGGATCGAAATTCGCCTGGAAGACGGCGGGCGGCGGCTGATCTCGGTGGCCGACAACGGCTGCGGCTTGAGCGCTTCGGACTTGGCGCTGGCGTTCGTACCTCATGCCACCAGCAAGATCGCCACTGAGGACGACCTGTATGGCGTTTCCACGATGGGCTTCCGCGGCGAGGCGTTGGCGTCGATCGCGTCGATCTCGCACGCGCAGATCCGCAGCCGCCTGCGGGAGGCCGATCAAGTCGGCGGCTACGAGGTCGATGCCGGCGGAGAGACGCCCGGGACGGTCCGCCCCGCCGCCGCGGAGGAAGGCACCACCGTCACCGTGCGGGACCTGTTCTTCAACACCCCAGCGCGGCGGAAGTTTCTCCGCTCCACCGGGACGGAACTTGGACACGTCAGCGAGCAACTTGCCCGGCTGGCGTTGGCGCAAACGTTGATAACCTTCAGCCTCTACCACAACGGCAAATTGCTCCAGGACCTACCAGCCACCGAGTCTATCGCGAGGCGCGTCGGCGACCTGTTCGGTTCGGACTTATCCGCAAGCCTGCTGCCGGTGGTCCATCGTCGCGGACCGCTGCGCGTGGGCGGTTTGATCGCCGTCCCAGCAGCCGCTCGCTCGTCGGCGAAGTGGCAGTATTTCTTCCTAAACAAGCGGTACATCCGCGACCGCCTGCTGGCCCATGCGCTTCGCGAGGCCTATCGCGGACTGCTGGACCACTCGCTGTCGCCCGTGGCGTTCCTGTTCCTGGAGGTTCCCCCCTCGGAGGTGGATGTCAACGTGCACCCCACCAAGATCGAGGTGCGTTTCCGCGACGGCCAGGCGGTGTATGGGGAGCTGCTGGCGGCGTTGCGGGAGACGTTGAACAAGGCCGATCTTGCCCCTTCCGCCAGGCCCAGGCCCGACGCGCCCCCCGCGACGGATTCAGCGGATAACCAACAGCGGCAGGCGTCGCTGCGAGAGGCACTGGCCGATTTCTTCAAATCCTCCGCCGCCCAGAGACCCAGCTTGGTCCTGCCACCCTCAAGCCCCCGACGCGACTGGCCCCAGCCTTCCGCGGTGCCTGATGACAAGCCTTCCCGCTGGGGACTTTCGGATGCGAGTAAGCATCCGCCGCCGCCAATTGGCGAACCGCCATCGCAGGCCGATGTCCCCGCGACGCCGTTCATTTCGCCGCCGCCCGCGTCACTGCCCGCGACGGCGATGCAGGTGCACGACAGTTACATTGTCGTATCCTGCCCTGACGGCTTGGAGATTATCGACCAGCACGCCCTCCACGAGCGGCTGATCTACAACGACCTGCGTCGCAGCCTCCAGAACGGCAGGCTCTCCGGACAGCGGTTGCTCATCCCGCAAAGCTTTCACGTCACAGCCGCCGAGGCCGACTGCCTGATGCGACGGGCGGACCTGCTGGCCAGGCTTGGCATCGAGGCGGCCCCGTTTGGTCCGGACGACTGGGCGGTGCAGCAGTTCCCATCCATGCTGGTGGAGCGCGGCGCCGACGCCGGGCAGTTCATGCGAGAACTGCTCGACAAGCTCGCCGACGATGAGACCACGGATTCCGAGCGCCTGCTGGCGGAGGTGCTGGAATTGCTGGCCTGCCACGCAGCCGTCAAGGCCGGCCAACCGCTGGCGGCGGCGGAGATCGACGCCCTCCTGGCCCGCCGCGATTCGGCCGAAAACGCCTCCGCCTGCCCGCACGGCAGGCCCACCACGCTGAAACTGACCCTCCAGGACCTCCGCAAACAGTTCAAGCGAACATAGGGTTTTTAGCCGCGAACCATTTGGTGGCCCATAGCGGCATCGCGAACTTACGCGAATTTCTTTTGGGCATTCTTCATTGGAAATTGATTCGACATTGGGCATTGAGCATTTGTCATTCTTCCAGGTTCCAGGTTTCGTTTCTTGTTCGTGTTGTTCGAGTAGGTTCGCGGCTTAGATCCGGTTGAGATTTACGGCCTTGCCAAGGTCCGGCTCGGTAGATACGGTGTTGCCCATGCCTCAAGACGCAACAGACATAGCCCCGCCCGTGGAGGTCGTCTCGTGGATCGGCGACGCCCGCCGGGGCCGCCTGCGCCTGCTGGACCAGACCCTGCTTCCCGCCCACGAGGCCTATGTTGACTGCCCCGACGCACAGGCCCTCTGGGAGGCCATCCGTCGATTGGCGGTTCGCGGCGCCCCGGCCATCGGGGTGGCCGCCGCGTATGGCATGGTGCTGGCGGCGGAGTGGATACCCGACGGGCCGGACTTCCTGACCGGTCTGGAGGCGGCGGCGGAGTACCTGGAATCCTCGCGTCCCACGGCCGTCAACCTCCAATGGGGCGCTCGCCGCGTGCTGGATCGCGCGCGGCAGACGATATGCGACGATTATGACTACCTTCGCGACAGGCTCCTAACCGAGGCCCGCGCCATCCACGCCGAAGACCGCGCCAGTTGCGCCGCCATCGGCCAAGCCGCCGCGCCGCTGGTGGACAAATGCCAGTCCGTGATGACCATCTGTAACGCAGGGGCGCTGGCGACCACGGGCATCGGCACGGCGACGGCGGGCATGTACGTCGCCCACGCGCTGGGCCGGCAGGTGCGGGTGTACTGCTGCGAGACCCGCCCGCTGCTCCAGGGCAGCCGCCTGAC
>PMBX01000143.1 GCA_003153915.1 Phycisphaerales bacterium | reverse complement strand
CCGTCGGCTCGGATGAGCGGTTCCCCGACAACAGAGACGAAGGCCTTCGCGCTGGCCACCGGCGCCGGCGGCCAGAAGTAGAGCAATCCTGCCGCGGCGTCCAAGTACCACTCGCCCGGGCTGTCGATTTCCTCCAGGACGTTGAGGAAGTAGAACCGCTGGCCGGTGCGGAAACCGTACGGGCCGTGCGGGGCTGCCGTCTTGATCAGACGCTTGTCCGGATCGATCAACTCGACCCGCTCGTAGGAGTTGGCCCAATCGTAGGCCCAGTATCCGTGTACCCAAAGGTTGGAAATGTCCTTCCATCGACCAGGCCGGTCGCCCTCGTAGAAGAAACCCTCCTCCGGCTTGCCCATGTCGCCGCCATGTTCGTCCTTGGTCGCGCCCTGGGCGGGAGTACCGGCTATCGTCACAAAACCATCATTGGGCCAGCGGGCCAGTGTCATCGGACGCTCATCGAAGAACAACTCCAGGGCCGACGCTACCGTGGCCCTGGCAAACCCGCGCGACTTCAACTCGCCGTAGTCGTTGATGCCCAACGATTTCAGGTCGGCCACCAGCACTTGATCGCCCGCCGCCTTGGACAGCCTGCCCCGCACGGCTGGGTCAGTCACCCGCGTCCAGTTGGCCACTTCGCGCCCACCAAGGACGATCGGGTGCTCACCCGGACTGGCACGGTAAACGATGGGTGCATCGGCCTGGCCGGAGTCCTCAGCCGTCAGCTCGAAACCGTGGTCTCGCACGTGCACACCGCCCCGCAGCAGGACGATGGCCCCGCCGCGATACCCGCCGTCGCGTTTAAGCCCGCGGATCGAGTCTCGGGCGATTTCCAAGGTGCGAAACGGCCCGTCGGTTCGATCTTTGTTTGGCGCGGCCAACCGGCCGGACCATGTGTCACATCCAGCCGGACAGACATAGAAAATCATTCCATCCTCTGTCTCGTGCCTTGTACCTGTGAGCATCGTTTCCTCAAACGTCCTTAGCAGCACCATTCCGCCATGGTAGCCAGTATCGCGCGGAGAGTATTGGGCTTGACCAGTCGCCAGCCGCGTCGGCGGAGGCGGGCCTTGACGGCCTGGTGGAACCGCTTGAAGCAAATTTCGACGGTCGCGGGGGACGAGACCACAAACGGCTGCATCTCCTTGATCCGCGCGACGGTACGACAGACGCCTCGGTAGATTTCCTCCACCGCCACCGCCGGATGCTTGCTGAAGGCCGCGCGGCAGGCCACACCCTGCTTGGTGGCCACCGTCTCCAACCAGGGCATGAAACGTTTCGCCTCTGCGCAGCCGGCAGAATCGCTTGCGACGAAAATCAGCGGCACGCCGCAGGCCCCCGCCACGGCAGCGTCAAGGGCCATCTCCCCCATCTCCACGCCGTTGACACACACGCATCGAAACGCCGAGGGGCTGTACGTGTGGGCCAGCACCCCCTGGGGCGTGCCCTCCATCGCGTGGTAGCCGATCATCAGCACGCCGGTGAATCCGCCCTCCAGGCCCGGCCAACGCCTCCCGAACCCGCTGCCCAGTGCGACGCGACATCGCGAGTCCAACAAGGTGAAATCGAGATTCGCCCCGCTGCCGTGATTGTCCCAGACGATGACCTCCGTAGCGCCGTTGTCGAACAGAGCACGGGCGGCGGCATCGGCCTCGCGCGCCGCCTGGAGGCGGGCAAAGCCCATGTCGCAGGAGTCGCTCAGCGCCCTTCCCGGCTGGCCCACCACGCAGGCCACCCCGTCACAGTCCACGGCGATGATGAATTTCATGACGTTTAGTCCCGCATGATGAGTATATCGGCCCGGTGTGCGTCGCGTCGCGACAAGGGAGCAACCGCCAACAGCGGGCGATGGGAGTCGAACCCACAACAGCCAGCTTGGAAGGCTGGCACTCTAGCCATTGAGTTACGCCCGCGGAAATTCCGAGGGCATTATAGACCCCCGCCCATGGGATGAAAAGTCCCAAGGGGGATAAACCCAATGTGGACGGTCCACATGGCCTTTCCATTCTTGTCATACAAGACCTCAGAAATCACCAAGCTCACGAGGCTCACGAAGGCAACTAGGTCCTGTCTGATAAATCGCTTCGTCAGCCGAGAGCGAGCGGTTTTGCGGCTGGCAAGGACGGCCAAGCAGGCAGTCCCCTAGGGACTGTCGATGCAGCCGGACGCCGCCCAGACGCGGAACAAGCCGCGGCAGGCCGAATGGGATTTATCAGACAGGACCTAGCCCCTCCCCACCATCCGGCGGCTTCCCTACCCCGCGCGCCTCGTTGGGCAATCGGTGGTATTACGCAAATCGGCGTGGACTTGGATATTGACGAAACATCTTATCATTGGCTATAGTTTTTCGCTTTACCGGCCCGTTTCCGGCCAAGGAGAGATGTCATGAGCGTCCCGGCAATGGTCTACGAAATCCCCTTCATTGATCGTGTGACAATGCCTAACAAGGCGACCTGGATGTGGAAAAACCTGGGCGAACCGCACCCGGACATGCAGGTTCAGAAGGACCGCGGCGGCCCGTTAACCTGGGAATACGCAAAGCATGGCCGGCTGGGGTGGATGCAATTCTTCTACGATTGGCGGTTTGCCGACCTCGACGGTGACGGGAAGATGGACTTCATCCTTATCTGTGGCACGGAGCGCCAGATCGCTTACCGCCACGACGGAAAAATTCTGTGGAAATACGAGGACCCCACAGGCACGCTGATGGACATCCGCTACGACTCCAACTGCCCCGTTTACGACATCGACAACGACGGCGTGCCGGAGTTCATCTGCCCGCGGCGCGTAAGCGGGGTAATGCACCTGTGCATCGTCAATGCCGCCACCGGGGTGATCAAGAAATCCATCCCCTTCCCCTTCGGCAGCGAAATACCGGTCAATCAGAAGTTCGGCCACTTGCGATGTTCGATCACCATCGTCAACACCTCCGGGCGCCCGCGGCCCCAGGACATTCTGCTGTATTGGGACTATCGCAGCCTGTCCCTGCTGGATGAGAACCTCAACATCCGCTGGACTCGCAGACTCGAGGAGATGCCCAAGCGGAAGCATCAGGTCTTCGGCCACACGCCCAACGCCGGCGACCTCAACGGTGATGGGTACGACGAGATTCTGGCCAGTTCTGTCCTCTTCGACCGCAACGGAAACGTGCTGTGGGTCGCGCCGGACCTGCCGGCGCTACTGGCCGACGGCCACGCCGACAGCGTCCAGATCGTCAAGTTTCTCGACAACGACAAACGGCTTAACATGATCATGAGCACGGGGGCCTACTGTTTTGACGCCGACGGGAAACTGCTGTTCGGTTACGACAAGCTCAAGCATGGCCAGGCGCAGCGGACGGGCAAGATACGCAGCGACGTTCCAGGCAAGCAGATGGTCGTCTACGAAGGCGCCAGCCGGGTGGACGCGAAGCTGCCCGACAAGGTAGTCGCGCTGGACAACACCGGCAAGTTGCTCTGGGAGCGCGAAGTCGTCCAGCCAGACATGCAGGAAGGCGGATTCGGCTTTTGGCTGGGCGATTGGAACGGCGACGGGCTGGACGAGATCTTCGTCAATGATCCGGAGAAGGTCCTGGTGCTCGACGGTTACGGCAAGCTCATCGACACGATTCCCGACCAC
>PMBX01000019.1 GCA_003153915.1 Phycisphaerales bacterium | reverse complement strand
TGCACGCGCAGTGGATACTCGATCTTTAATTGCGCGAGCTACAAGTAGCTCGCCCTACCAGGCTGATTGTGGCTCCCTGGTCCAGGACACGATGAACAAAGGCGACACGTTGTTCCGACACGGTAACGACTCCTTTCCAGGGCATGCTCATGGCTAAGCCATGAGCATGGCACCCCGCGCGTGAGCAAGGCCCGGCGGGATAGTCCGCGCGGGCCTTGGGGTATGTTGGCGGAGGTCTTGGCTGGAAGCGGTTCTATTCTTCCGGTGTTTCCTTGGCTTCCATCCAGGAGAACATTTTGCGTAGTTGTCTGCCGACGACTTCGATGGGGTGGTTCTTGTCGGCGGCATAGAGCTTCTTGAAGTTGGGCTTGCCCTGGCGGCACTCTTCCATCCATTCCTTGGCGAAGCTGCCGTCCTGGATTTCCTTTAGGATTTTCTTCATTTCACTGCGCGTCTGGTCGGTGACGATCCGCGGCCCGCGTGTGAGGTCGCCGTATTCGGCCGTGTTGGAAATGCTGTATCGCATGTAGCTGATGCCGCCCTCGGACATCAGCTTGATAATCAGCAGCAGCTCGTGGAGCACCTCGAAGTAGGCGATGTGCGGCTGATAGCCGGCATCGACGAGCGTCTCAAAGCCGGCTTTGACCAAAGCAGTCAGTCCGCCGCAAAGCACCACCTGCTCGCCGAACAGGTCAGTTTCCGTCTCTTCCTTGAAGGTGGTCTCGATAATGCCCGCCCGTCCACCGCCGACGCCGATGCCCCAGGCCAGCGCCAACTCGCGGGCCTTGCCGGTCTCGTTAGCGGCCACCGCCAGCAGGCAGGGCACGCCGCTGCCCTCGACGTAGCAGCTTCGCACGGTATGGCCGGGGCCTTTGGGGGCGATCATAACCACGTCCACGCCCTTGGGCGGGACGATCTGCTTGAAATGGATGTTGAAACCGTGGCAGAAGCCCAACGCCTTTCCGGGCTTGAGGTTCGGCTCGATCTCTTTCTTGTAGACGGCAGATTGAACCTCATCGGGCAGCGTGATGACGATCAGGTCGCCCTTACGGGTGGCCTCTGCCGCCGAGACGGGCTGGAAACCGGCCTGGACCGCCAGGTCGTAATTGTGGGTGCCGGCCAGCTCGGAGACCACGACGTTGATGCCGCTGTCGCGGAGGTTCTGGGAGTGGGCGTGGCCCTGGGAACCGAAACCCACCACCGCGACGGTCTTGCCCTTCAACGGGGCCAAAGATCCGTCCTTGTCGTAAAGAATCTTGACGTTTGCCATGTGACGCTCCTGTGTATCCCGCGGGGTTGTTTTGCCGCCGGAGAGGCCATTTTCTACCGCCGAGGGACGCGGACGTCAAGGCCGGAATCGACGGCGCGGCGGCTGCGCGGTGAGGCTCCGTCCCACCGCGCAGTGGAGTACCTCTTAATTGGCGGGACGGATCCCCACCAGAGCGGTGTAAACATCCAAAGTGAAGATGTTCTACGCGGGAGCCGAACCGACATCCCCGAAACGGCGGTGGCGGGCGACGTAGGAGAGGATGGCCTTGTGGAACTCTTTTTCCGTGAAGTCCGGCCAGTAGGTCTCGGTGATGTAGAACTCAGTGTAGGAGATTTGCCACAGCAGGAAGTTGCTGAGGCGGTGCTCGCCTGAGGTGCGGATGAGCAGGTCCGGGTCGCCCACGCCGGCAGTGTTGAGGCTACGGGAGATCATCGCCTCGTCGATCTGTTTCGGGTCGATCTTGCCGTCGCGGGCCTCCTGGGCGATTTGCCGGAGGGCGTCGGTGATTTCCGCCCGCGAACCATAGTTCAGCGCCAGGCAGAGGAACATGCCCGTGTTGCGTTGCGACGCGGCTATCGAGGCGTCCAGTTCGCCCAGGACTCGGTCGGGCAGGCCCTCGCGCCGCCCCAAGTGGCGGAGGCGGACGTTGTTGGTCAGCAACGTATCGCGCTGGCTGATGAGGTATTCGGCGTAGATGTTCATCAGCAGGGCGACTTCCTCGCGAGGTCGGCGCCAGTTCTCGACGGAGAAGCTGTAGAGCGTCAGCGAGTCCAGGCCCAACCGCACGGCTTCGTGGACGATCCGGCGGGCGATTTCGGCGCCTTTTTGGTGGCCGGCCCCGCGCGGCAGGTCGCGGGCGCGCGCCCAGCGGCCGTTGCCGTCCATGATGATGGCCACCGAGCGGGGGAAACGCTCCGGGGGCGCCCCCAACGCCGCACGGGCCTCCGCGATGGCCTGGGGGTTGGGAGCGTTGCTCATGCCAGTCCCTCGATGGAGGTCTGATGCGTGATGGTGGCGTCGCGGTCGGCGCCGACGCTGATGATGCCCACGGGACGGCCTGTAAACTGCTCGATTCGTTTTACGTATCCCTGCGCGGCGGGGGGAAGGTCGCCGAATCGCCGGCAGGCGCCGATCTCCTGGTCCCAGGCGGGCAGCGTCTCGTAGACGCACTCCACGCCCTCCATGCCGGCGGGGTCGAAGGTCTCCACGGCCCGGCCGTCGCGGCGGTAACCGGTGCACACCTTGATTTCTTCCAGCCCCGTCAGCACGTCCAGCAGCGACAAGGCCAGTTCGTTGGCCCCGGTCAATTCCACGGCGTATCGCAGCGCGAAGGCGTCCAGCCAGCCGCAGCGCCTCGCCCGGCCTGTCGTTGTGCCGTATTCGTGCCCGCGTTCGCGCAGGTATGAGCCGATGGCGTTGTCCTGTTCGGTTGGAAACGGGCCGGCCCCCACGCGGGAGGTATAGGCCTTGATGACGCCCACCACCACACCGACGGCGCTGGGGGGCACGCCCGCCCCCGAAGGAACGCCGCAGGAGGAAACCGAGGAACTGGTCACGAACGGATAGGTCCCGTGGTCGATGTCCAACATGCTGCCCTGGCCGCCCTCAAAGAGCACTCGCTGCCCCTGGGATATCGCCTGGCGAAGAATCGCGCCGGTATTGCAGATCATCGGCGCCAACCGGCGGCCACACTCGGCGTATTGTTTGGCTATCGCCGATGCGTCCATCGGCGGGGCGTTGTACAGGGCGGCGAAGATGCGGTTCTTTATCTCAGCGATGCGGGCGATCTTGTCACGCAGGCCCGCCGGATCGGTCAACTCCCCGGCCCGGATGGCCGTGGAACGATATGCCTTGTCTGCGTAGCAAGGCCCGATACCACGGGCGGTCGTGCCGATCTTTCCACTGCCCAGGGCCTGCTCGCTGAGAGAGTCCTGAAGCTTGTGCCAGGGCATAACGACGTGGGCGGCTGAGCTGATGCGGAGGTTGTCGGCGCCGACGGCGACGCCGCGGGCGGCCAGGCCGTCGATCTCCTCCAAGGCCACGACGGGGTCGAACACCACGCCGTTTCCGATGATGTTGATCACACCTGGATTGAGCACCCCGCAGGGAATCAGGTGCATGGCGAATTTCTGCCCGCCGGTGTTGACGGTATGGCCGGCATTGGCGCCACCGCAGTAGCGCACCACGTAACGGCAGCGCCTGGCCAGGGCATCGACGATCTTGCCCTTGCCCTCATCGCCCCATTGCAGGCCCACGACGGTCACGTTCTTTGTCGGCATGTGGATCATCCAGATAGCGGTCGCCTCGACGCCTCAAACCGCAAAAGCATACCCCAAACGCCCCCGCGCCTTCAAATACTATCGCTCGACGGGCATGGCCTTGCTGTTCTTCGTGCTCTTCGTGGGTATCTCCAATCTGCCGACGGGAAGGCCCGGCCAGGCCCCTCATAGTGGTGGTTGCAGCCGAAGAAGTATGATAGGATTGGCGTTTCCATCGTCTGGAGAATGGAATGATCGACATCAAATTGTTGCGACAAGACCCGCAGCGTTTCATCGACGGCGCCGCGGCCAAGCGGATCGAGGTGGATATACCCGCCCTGCTGGCCGATGAGGCCAGGCTGCTGGAGGCCCAGCGGGAGCTTCAGGAACTTCGCACGATACAGAACTCCGCCGGGAAGAAGATCGCCAAGCTGTCGGGCCAGGAAAAAGCCGCCGCCATCGCCGAGATGAAGCAGGCCAAGGACCGCGCCAAGGCCGTCGAGGACATCATCGCCCAACTGGAGCCAAAGGTCGCCGGCCTGCTGCTCCAGGTGCCTCTGCCGCCCGACCCTGCCGTTCCCAGGGGCCAAACCAGCGACGACAACGTGGAAGTCCGCCGCTGGAACCCACCGTGGTTCGACACGGCCAGGCCCTTCGCCGCCAACAAGGGCTTCCAACCCCGGACGCACATCGAGCTGGGCGAGATGTTAGGACTGCTGGACATCCCCCGGGGAGTAAGGATGAGCGGTTCGCGCAGCTACGTTCTTTGGGGCCGGCTGGCGCAACTCCACCAGGCCGTACTGCGGCTGGCGTTTGACTTCATGGTCAACCAGCAGGGCTTCACGCCCGTCAGCGTTCCCGTGCTGGTCCGCGACAACGTGCTGGTGGGCACGGGGTTCTTCCCCTTCGGCCGCGAGCAGGTCTACCAGATCAAGGAGACCGACCGCGGCGGCAGCCAGGACCTCTACGTCACCGGGACCGGCGAGGCGGGGCTGATGGGCCTCCACCAGGATGAAATCCTCGACGGCGATTCGCTGCCGCGGCGGTACGTGACGGTCTCCACCTGTTTCCGACGCGAGGCCGGGGCTGCCGGCAAGGACACCGCAGGCATCTATCGCATCCACCAGTTCGACAAGGTCGAGCAGGTGGTGGTCTGCAAGAACAGCGTGGAAGAGAGCAACAAGTATCACGAGGAGATCCTGGCCAACGCGGAGGCCGTCCTGAAGGCCTTTGAGCTGCCCTACCGGATCGTGGTCGTGTGCACCGGCGACCTGGGCCGCGGCCAGGCCAAGAAATACGACATCGAGACCTGGATGCCCTCACGCAAGAACTACTGCGAGACGCACTCTGCCAGCAAGTTCTACGAGTTCCAGGCCCGCAGGATGAACCTCCGCTACAAGGAGACCGCCACCAAGAAGAACCTCTTCTGCCATACCCTCAACAACACGGTCATCGCCTCGCCTCGCGTCCTGATCCCCATCATGGAGCTCTACCAGAACGCAGACGGCACGATTACAGTCCCGAAGGTCCTGCGGCCATACATGGGAGGGAAGGAACGGATCGGCTGAGCCGATCCGCTCGACCCGAATGGGCGAACCGGCGAATGGGCGGAAAGGGCTATCAGCTATCTGCTCTCGGCTGTCAGCCGGAGTACGCTGGAGTTGGCCTTCCTGCTGATGGCTGATAGCTGACGGCTGACAGCGGTGCGGTAGTCGTAGGATGGGCTTCAGCCCATGCGGGAGTTGCGGAAAAGACGAGAAGACGAAAGGGCGACACGGAGATGCAGGCCGCATGCGTCCTGCTGTCGTCAATAGTCGATGACAAATAGTCAATCACGAGCCGGTCACTGCCCACTACAGGTCGCCTGCTCCCACTTGAGCCTCGGGTAGTCCTTGCCCTCGCAGATCGTCCAGGTGTCGTTGAAGCCCCAGCCCGCATTGGTGAAGGTGCTGGCCGACTGCATCTTGACTGTGGTCAGACCTGTCCCGCCGTCACTGGTCGTCTGGCCGGAGGCCTGGATGTCCCAGAAGGAGTCCTTTACGCCGCGGCTGCCGTTGCTCACGACAAGACCGCCGTGGTTCCACGGGCCGCCTGAGACGAGGCCCGCGCTGTAGCATCGCAGGACTGTTCCGTAGTTCGAGCCCGCGAGGCCGGCCACGTCCAGGCCTGTGCCGAAGGCAGAGGCGGTGCTGTAGCAGTCGGTCAGGGCTCCTCGGTTGTCGCCCGCGAGGCCGCCTATGCTTCCGTCGCCTGCTGGCTGTCCCCTGCTGCTGCAGCAGAAGACGGAGCCGTTGCCATTCTCGCCCACCAGACCCCCAACGACGCGAGTGCCCGAGGCAGAGCCGGCGAAGGCGGATTCGACAACAGAGCCCGCGTTGATCCCGATCAACCCCCCGACCAACGACCTGCCGCCGACCACCCCTGCGGCCGTGCACCGGGCCACCGACCCTGCGTTGGACCCGGCCAGGCTGCCGATGGAGTCACCCACGCCGATGACATTGGCGTCTGTCAGGTGTAGATCCTGGATCGAGCCGGAGGCCGTTCCGAACAGTCCCAGGGTGTCGTTGCCCTGAAGGGTCAGGTGGGCGATCGTCATGCCGTTGCCGTCGAAGGTGCCCGCAAACTCGGGGATCACTGCTGAGCCCCAACGAATGCCTGCCAGATCGAGGGTGGCAGCCAGACGATAGCAGGCGTTGGGACTGTAGTGAAGCACGGCCCCGAGGTCGCTCGCACTGGTGATGAGATACGGCGATTCAGCCGTGCCCAAACCCTGCAGCACAGGCGGGGTGTAGCCATTCAGGATCGCAAGGATCGGGTAGCCGCCGGCCTGCGGCATCTGCCAGACCTCGTGGACCCCGTTGGCCCACTCGCCAACAAAGTCCCAGCCCGCAGCCAGGTAGGTCCCGATGTCCTTCATCTGGGCCGTGGTCTTGCCCGTGCCCCCATCGCTGCTGGCCTGGNNGCACCATGAGCCTGCCCCGAGGTCTGGATATCCCAGAAGCACTCGGCCACGCGGCCTGAATTCTGGCCCATCAGTCCGCCGACAGCCAACGGGGCTGAGCTGCCACTGACCTGTCCGGTGCTGTAGCATCGGGTCACGGATCCGCCGTTGTTGGCCACCAGGCCACCCGCGTAGGTCCCGGACACACGGCCGCTTGAGAAGCAATCCGTGATCCGAGTAGAGCTCAAGGCCACCAGTCCTCCTGCGTGTCCACCGCTGACCTGGCCTGTGGCGAAACACTGTGACAGGGTTGGACCATCGTGGTATCCCGCCAGACCACCGGCAGCGTCAGAGCCCTGGACGTCCGCGGTGCTGTAGGAGGTCACCAGGCCGCCGGAGTTCCATCCGACCAGACCACCGAATCCGCTACTCATCCTGATGCTTCCGGTGCAGGTGACCAGCCCTGTGGTGTGACAATAGGATATGCGGCCGGTACTGTCTCCCGCCAGACCGCCGATACTGTGGCCTGCACCTGCCACTCCGCCTGCGCTGCTGCAACGAATCACTTCGCCCCGGCTGCTCCCGACCAAGCCCCCGACGCTGTCGCCCGACCCGCTGACGTTCACATCCGTGAGACTGAGGTCCTTGACCTCGGCGGAGGTCGCCAGTTGGCCGAACAGGCCAAGACAATCGCCGCCTGCGATCGTCAGGTGTGAAATCTCCAGGCCGTTGCCCTCG
>PMBX01000191.1 GCA_003153915.1 Phycisphaerales bacterium | reverse complement strand
CCGTCGGTAATCAGGGCGCAGCAGTCGCCCAGGCCCATGCCCTTGATGTAACTGGTGGGGGCGAGCATCTCCTGCATGCCCGGTCCGCCGCGGGGGCCTTCGTTGCGGATGACCACCACCGAACCGGCCTTGACCTGCCCGGCCAGGATGCCCTCGCAGGCGTCTTCNNTATCACCAGCCCGCCGCGGGCGGTGAAGGCACGCTCCAGCGGGCGGATGACGTCCTGGGGGTCGATGCGACCGGCGTTGCGGACGGGGCGGCGGGGGACTTTCTGCCCTCGCAGCATGTCGCGGACCTGCGAAACGGATCGGCCGGTGGCCTGCCAGCCCTGGGCGTAGAGCTTGCGGGCGGCGGGGCAGAGCTTCTTGCTGCGCAGGCTGAACTTTTCCAGGTTCATCATCAGCGGCTCGCCGGTGACGGTCATGCAGCCGGTGTGCATTAGCGAGGGCCTGTCCCACCACAACTGCCCCATCAGTGTGTGGATGCCGCCGGCGCGGTGGATGTCCTGCATGTGATAGATGCGGCCTTGCGGTGTGGACGAGGGGGCGACGCGACAGATGTTGGGCGTCCGTTTGCATATGCGCTCGATGTCGGCGAGCGTAAACTTCAGGCCGGCTTCGTTGGCCATCGCAAGCAGGTGCAGGATTGTGTTGCTGGAACCGCCCATGGCCATGTCGAGGGTCATGGCGTTTTCAAAGGCCGAGCGGTTCATGATATTCCGCGGCAACAGCGGATAGTTGGCGGCGCAGCCGGCGCGGCACCATTCGTAGGCCATCGCGACGACGCGCTTGGCCGCCCATTCGTAGAGGCTCAACCTGGCCGGGCTGGTGGCCAGGCAGGTCCCGTTGCCCGGCAGAGCCATGCCGATGGCCTCGCAAAGGCAGTTCATGCTGTTGGCGGTGAACAGCCCGCTGCACGAGCCGCAACCGGGGCAGGTGTTGTTTTCGTACTCCAGCACCTCCCGGGCGGCCATCTTGCCCACTTGGTGCTGGGCGACGGCGTAGAACTGGTCGATGAGGTCAACGTCCTTACCGGCGACCCGTCCGGCCTCCATCGGCCCGCCGGAGACGAAGACCGTCGGGATGTTCACCCGTAGCGCCGCCATCAGCATCCCGGGAATGATCTTGTCGCAGTTGGGGATGCAGACCATCGCGTCGAACTGGTGCGCCTGACACATGCTCTCGACGCAATCGGCGATCAGTTCCCGGCTGGCCAGTGAGTATTTCATTCCCTCGTGGCCCATGGCGATACCATCGCAGATGGCGATGGTGTTGAAGACCAGCGGGGTAGCGCCCGCGGCGCGGATGCGTTGCTTGACGAACTCCCCGACGGCATCGAGGTGGACGTGTCCGGGCACGACGTCGGTGTAGCTGTTGACCACGGCGATCAGCGGCCGGCGGATGTCGGCGTCGCCCAGGCCGGTGGCCTTCAGGAGGCTGCGGTGCGGGCCGCGCTGCGGACCTTTCTTGACGATGTCGCTTCGCATTATCATAGGTTTGGCTCCGGCCGGATTCCGCCGAGGGGCGGTCCGGTTTTCGTTCACTTTCCGCCGTTTTCCAGGAATCGAACGGCGTGGTTCATGGTTTCAAAGTCTTCGATGGCCGTCAGGATGTAGTTGGCGGTGGAGTTATCCCGCAGCGGGCGAATCTGGATGAATTCCGGGTCGTGGGAGAGCCTTCGCAGGTCATCCAGGTTCCGGTAGGCGATCAGGCCGCAATACTGCTGGCGGCAGTCGCCCATGAAGATCATCTTCGTCAGCCCATAAAGCAATACCCTGGCGCCGAAGCGGTCCAGGATGGGTTGCACCCGCCGGAGGTATTCGGCGTAGTCGGCCTCCTTACCGGGCAGAATATCGAATAGGTTCAGGACCACGATCATGCCATTCTCCCGCAACCGCCGTCCTGGGCGGCGCCAAACAACAAACTACGCGCCGCGAGGGCTTTTGACAATAGCCGCCATCTTCCGAACAGGGTCTTTCAATTCCCGCAGCGCAAGACCGTGGAAATCACCAAGTCCACCAAGCTCACCAAGACCACGAAGAAAAGAACATTAATTTTTGTTCTTTGTGGGTTTTGTGATCTTCGTGAGCTTTGTGTCGCTTTGGATCCCCAAGGGGATGATTTCCATTCCGAGAACTGAAAACTGGGTTATCGGCGGACCTGGACGACGGGGAGTGGTGGGGCCTGCATGGCCCGCTCGGCAAGGTCTTCGTGGACCGTCCCGTGATAGAGGAACCTAACGACCGTCTCCAGGCACAGGTCGCTGATCTGGCCGCCGNNCCGCAGGCCAACGTCTCGCCCTCCACGCCGTATTCAAAGGTCCGCAGGGCCAATTGCCCCTCTCCCAGCACCTCCACGAAGTCGGCGTTGACGCCGCGCGGGGCGAACTGCTCGCTTCGCCGCAGCGCCAAGCCGTGGTGGGCGACGTCCACGGCCGAGACGTCCGGCACGTACGTGACCAGGTGAGGCACGCCGGTGACGATGTAATCGCACTTCCAGATCGCCCCGCCCGCGGAAACTTCCAGGTCCGTCCGGACGTCTTCGGGAAGGGGGATGCAGACGCGCATGTAACCGTTGTCGGCGGCCTTGCCGATCACCACGCCGGCGGAGGTGAGGATCTTGATCTGGCTGGCGTCGATCCATCCGTTGTCCAGCGCCCATCGAGCGAAACAAGCCGTTCCGTTTCCGCAAAGGCCCGCTTCCGAGCCGTCAGGCTCGAAGAACCGCGCGCCCAGATGGGCGACGTGTTCGATCTCGCTGGCGGCGGCGAAGATCACTCCGTCGGCGCCAACGCCCATGCCGCGACAGCACAGGACGCGGGCAAATTGCCCGGCCCGGGTGGTGGATGAGAGAATCTCATCGAATTGGCCGAGGCGATTGTCCAGGCAGATGAAATCGTTTCCGCTGCCCGACAGTTTGGCGAAATCAATGGTCTTATTCATTGCACAACACCCCTTCGGCGACGCCGCCGGTGCTGGTCGGGGCGGCCCCAGACGACACATCGGCCAATCGAGGTTAGAAAAGTATAGCAGCGAGCAACAAAGGATTCCAAACCGTCTTTACGGCGAGCGGTAAACCTAGGTTTTCTTTTGCGGGTCGACTTGATCGGTCGGGTTCCGCAGTTCATCCACGCGGCCGCCGACCTGGGCGATCGCGCATAGCTTCAGCGCTGCTTCGACGGGCATGTCCACCGTACGGGTATGGGCTGGATCGACATAGATAGTCATCCCGCCGAACATGTAGCTGTAGGGCAGGTACACGGCCACCTTTGGGTGAGCGGGGTCCTGGCCGATTCCCGGCGGCCGGTCGTTTGTCAGGATTCCCAGCAACGTCACGTCGCCCCCCGGCGGGTGATATTCGACGACACGGCCCATGCGTTTGGAATCTCCACCGAACAGACCCATCAGGTCGCGCACGGACTCGTAGATCGTCTTGACGCCCGGCACGCGAACGATGAGCCGCTCAAAAAAGTTCAGCAAGGAGCGGAACAGCCAGAACCGCGTCAGCAGGCCCACCAGGTATATCCCCGCCAGCACCGCCGCCGCGCCGACGCCCGGCCAGATATGGACGTTGAAGCTCCCGATCAGCGAGGCGCCGAGGTTCTCCAGCACGACGCTGATCCATCGGATAACGTAGATCGTAACGGCCAGGGGAATGATAACCACCAGGCCCGTCAGGAAGATGCTGATCTGTTTTTTCATGGCGATAGCTCTCCCGATTGTTTTAGCAGAAGGCGTTCATGCCTTGGCGGAGACGCCGAAGATTTTCCACGCGGCCTCCTGGTCGGCGGCAAAAGACAGTAACTTATCCAGCCGGGTGACCTTGAAGACCTTGCCCAGGTCCGGGCGGATGCCGCACAGGACGACCTTTCCGTCGATGGCCGCTGATTTCTTGTGCAGTGCGATCAGCACGCCCAGCATCTGGGAGGTCAGGAATCGCACCTCGCTGAAGTCCAGCACGAGCTTGCGCCGGGCCTGACGATCGACCAGTTCAAAGAGCTTCCCGCCGATGGCCTCGACGGCCACGGCATCGAGGATCGAGACGGAATGGAAAGTCACCACGCACACGCCGTTGGTTTGCTCGACAACCAGGTCGTCGGTTGACATGACTGGGCCTTTCCACTGCCCCAGGCGTTTTGCCCCGGGCGGTGCAAGCGCTTATTGTACGCAAACCACTTGTGAATGGGGACTCAATTGCATACTTACGCTCAGGCAATCGGAGGGATTGACTTTCCGGGGCTATTCGCTAAAGTACGGTCTCGGCGGGCAGACAAAGTAGCCCGAAGGTCGCGGCCGTGGCGGAATTGGCAGACGCGCAGGCTTCAGGTGCCTGTNNCGGGTGTGGCGGAACTGGCAGACGCGTAAGGTTCAGGTCCTTATGTCCTTAACGGACGTGAAGGTTCAACTCCTTTCGGCCGCAATGGTGTTTTACGGGGCGAGTCCAGTCCCGAAGGCGAAACAAAAAGCCCTCAGGCGCCGTACCTGAGGGCTTTTGATTTTATGAGGGTTTCTCACGGGATTCGCCGCGAGGCGCCCTGTCAGTGGGACTGCTCCTGGCTGTGGCTGGGTTCATCCTCTTGCGATTGGCTCTTTGGCTGTTCCTGTTGCGGGGAGGTTTCCCGCGGCTGGTCTTGAGTCTGTTCTTGGGTTTGTTCTTTTGGTATTTCCTGGGTCTGTTGCTGTGGCTGGTTTTGCGAAGTTAGGGGAACGCCTTCGCCGGAGGGTTGCTCCGCCGGGGCGGTTTGGGGCTGTTCCTGCTTGGCGGGCTGCTTTGGTTCCTGGGGCGCCTCAGCCGGAGTGTAAGGGCGGACTCGGATGATAGGCCTGGGCGGGGCGGGAATTTTACCCGCGGCGTCGATAACCACGATTTCTTCGGCCTCGACGATGTAGCGGACCAGATTGCGGTCCAGGTGCTTCTGGCCGAAGACGCCGATGGTCATTCCGCGATATTGGCTGAGGTCCACCGCGCCGCTGGCGCATTGGACATAAGCGGATACCTGTCCGCTGGCGGGGTCCACCAGGATGTATCGCTTGGGTCCCACGGACCCGCCGGGGAAGACCGAGCTTTCCGCCAGCACGCCCTTGGCGGCGAAGGTGCGAATGGCTTGCGGGGGGGGCGTCTGCTTCTGTAACTCCGCCCGCCGGGCTTCGTAATCTTTCTGCTGCTGGTCGTTGGTCTTGGCCATCTCGCTGACGGCCTGGAGTTCGTTCCGATCGTTCATGGCTTCCTGGATGAACTTGCAACGGATGTTGATGTACGTCTTGAGCCGCCCGTCGGTGGTTGAAATTCCCTGGTAGCGGGCCAGCATCGCCGGATAGTCGCGCTGTTCAAGTGGTTTGGCGAATTCCGCCCGCAGGGCCTTTTCCGCGGCGCGGAAGGTCTCCGTCGCCGACTCGCCGCCGGTCTTGGGCAGGTCGGTGGGGACCGTCGTGGGCAGTTTATCCTTTTGTGGGACGACGACCGTCTCGACGGGTTGTGTCGCCGCGGGACGCGCAGCCGCACCGGCGGTTTCCATCTCGGAAGGCTCGGCCTGGCCGGCTGGCTTAACGTAACGGGCGGAGATCCAGAAAAACGCACCGGCCGGGGGGACGATCTTGTAGTAATCGCCGGCCGAACCGAGGATTTCCACCTTGTCTCCGGTGGTGGTGCGACTTTGGATCGCCCAGAAGTCCGCCGAGCGCAGATCGCCTCCGGCACGGACCCAGATGTTGTCGGTTGTGACCAGGCCGGTCTTTGTGTTCTCATCGGCCTGCACATAATTCTTGCGGATGACGCTGAAGCAACCCTTGGGCGGTTGGATCTTCAACCAACCCTCGGACTTGCCCACCACGTTGACCTTCTCCGGCGAGGAGATTTGCGCGCAGGGATAGGCGGTCTCTCCCGGACCGGATCGCACGTAAACGTTTGTGGCGCTAACCACGCCTACCCAGGCGGCGACGGCCTCCCCGGCAGGTTGCGTGGCGGCAGGGGAAGCCTGCCCATAGGCCGACGCGGTAAGGGCGACCAGGCACACGGACGCTAACAGTTTCGTGCTCATGACATGCTCCTTCCCGATGGAAGCATAGACGGCTAAAGGTTAGGCAACGCCGGGACGTTATCATTTCGCCCATGGCGTGTCAACTATTGCAAATGGACTTTGCCGCGAGGCTGCCGGAACGAGGTGCATCAGCACGGCAGGCGGACGGTGAAGGTCGAACCCTCACCAGGGGTGCTGGCGACGGAGATTTGCCCGCCCAGGTTCTCGACGGCCTGGCGGCAGAAGGCCAGTCCCAGCCCGTGTCCCTGGGAGGTATCCTCGTCGTTGCCCTTGGTCGAGAAGAACGGATCGAAGATTTTTTCGAGGTGTTCGGACGAAATGCCCACGCCGTTGTCCCCGACGGAAATCTCGACTGTCTTGTCGTGACGGCGGGCGGAGATTTCGATCCGCCGCGGACCGGGCTTTTCCAGCACGGCGGCGCGGGCGTTGATCAACAGGTTCAGGATTACCTGCTGAAGTTCAGCCCGCGGGGCCGTCAGCGTCAGCTCGGCGGGGACCTTCACGGCCAGGTCGATGCAGTCCCGCCTGGGGTCGCGGGCCATCGCATCGAGGGTTGCTGTTACGGTTTCGCCCAGGTGGAGACACGTGGATTGCCCGTTGTCATCCCGCGCCAGGCCCAGGATGGACTTGCAGATGCTGGTGGCCCGCTGGCCTCCCTCCGCGGCGCGGGTGATGGCCTTTTCGACCAGCGCGGGGTTCTTGCGGGCCATCTGCGCGTAGTTGATGATCGGGGTGAGTATATTGTTCAACTCGTGGCTGACCATGGCGGTCATCGTGCCCACCGTAGCCAGGTGTTGCGCCTGGCGGAGCTGGCGGCGAAGGGCGGCTACCTCCTTGGTGAGGCGTTGCAGCTTTTCCTGCTGGGTTTCGACTTTCTGGGAGGCGACGGTGGCCACGTGGACGTATCCTCTTGTCAAGCAGGCGAAGGTGGACTATGTAAAGACGATGCGAGCGTCCATGAGAATCATCGGTCCGCCGGCCCGATAACTTGAGCGCCCTTGGCGGCTTGGTCGCCGCCTTCGGAGAGATATGACGGTCATCGCACACGGTATCGACATGGTGGATTGCTCCCGCCTGCGCGAGGCGATCACTCGCCACGGGCAGCGATTCATGGAGCGTGTGTTCACCCCCTTGGAATTGGATTACTGCCAAGGCCGCAAGCGGGAAATCGAACACCTCGCCGGGCGCTTCGCCGCCAAGGAGGCCGTCTTGAAGCTCCTGGGCACCGGATGGGGCAAGGGCATCTGCTGGACGGACATCGAAATCCGCAACGCCCCCTCCGGAAAACCCCAGGTGCGGTTATCGGGGCGCTGCCGCGAGATCGCCGACCAACTGGGCTTGGCGAATATCCTGATTTCCATCAGCCATATCGAAACCCACGCCATCGCCTCGGCTATCGGTTGCACGGGTACGTCGATGGTGAAATGATCGCTCCGGGCGGACCGGAGGTTCATGGAGAGCAAACGTAATAGGGTCGTCAAGGACGAGTAATGCCCGGCCAAGCCGGCAAGGAAACAACAATGACCCGTCGCCAACGCGTGAAGGCGGCGATTGCCCATCGCCGTAGCGATCGCGTGCCGTACTGCATTGAGTTCACGCCCGACGGCAGCCAGGCGTTGGCGCCCCTGCTGGGCGGGGGGACCTGGGAGGATTTTGTCGACAACGATGTCCGCCGTGTCCAGCCGCCATGGTGGCAGTGGCATCAATTGGGCAGCGACTGGTTCGGTCCCGACATACCCGCTACCAGGCCCGGCGTGCTGGGTTACGGCAGTTATGAGCAACTCGTCGGTGAACTGGATCGCATCCGTCAACAATGTGACCCCTACATACTGGCCACGTTCTATGGCTCGCATTTTGAGAAGGCGCATTTCGCGCGGGGGATCGAGAACTTCCTGGCAGACATGGCGGCTGAACCCGCCTGGGCGGGTAAGTTCCTAGCCGGGATCGTGGACCGCAATATGGTGATGCTGGAGGCCATCCTGAACCTCAAGGAAATCGACGGTGTGCTGCTGGGCAGCGACTGGGGCACACAGGCAGACCTGATGATTTCCCCGGGCATGTGGGAAGACATGATCGCCCCGGGCGAACAGCGGGAATATGACCTCATTCACGCCTTCGGAAAAGACGTGTGGGTACATTCCTGCGGCAGGATCGAGAANNTACGGGGACCGCTTGACGTTCTGGGGCGGTATCAGCACGCAGCGGACCCTGCCGTATGGAACAGCCGATCAGGTCAAGGCCGAGACGCGCTCGGTCCGGCGGATGATGTCCCAGGGAGGGGGGTATATTCTCGGACCCGCCCAGCAAATACAGGGCGACGTGCCCGTGGCGAATATCCTGGCCATGCTGGAAGCCGCAAGGGAAGACCAGGATTAGGCGCGCCTGAAGCCACCCGCGCATACGGCAGGGCGGTTGCGGTGGGTGGAAATGGGGGTAGACCGTTTTCCGTAGCGCTGGCCCGAGTCGTAATACCAGGCCGGAGGCTTGATGGATTCCCCAGTCCGGGTGTATGGTACGGTGGGTTGGCCGTTGGCCAGGCATGATTGGGCTTTTAGAGTGTGACGATGAGTATTCAGTTTAGCCCGGATCTCTGGGAGCGTGTCAGGGATGTTTATGGGCGGTGGTGGTCCGGGCATCTCGAACGGCCGGTGATTAACGTCACAGTTCGCGGCGTGGACCCGGGGCGAGCCGAACCCGCCCTGCCAAGAAGTTATTTAACAGCGGGGTATGCCTTTGACGTCCCGGCCGAGGATGTCGTGGACCGCTGGGACTACGATTTGTCCTGCCGCCGATTCCCCGCTGACGCGTTTCCGTATGTATGGCCCAACTTCGGCCCAGGCGCTATGGCGGAATTTCTCGGCGCACGAGCGGAGGTCGGCAACGATACCGTGTGGTTTATGCCACCCCGGCAGGCGCCCATCGAGCGGATGGAGCTGGCCTACAGCGAGCACAGCCCCTGCCTGGACCGTATTCTGTGCATCTACCGCGCTGCCGAGAAGCGATGGAACGGGCTGGTGCAGGTCTCGATGACCGATCTGGGCGGCAACCTNNTGGCAGGCCCACGATCTGTGGTTCCGTTACTTCGACCGAATCAACCGCCTGCTCCAACCGGTCAACCCGGGTTACACTTGCTGGTGCCCGATCTTCTCAAGCCAGCCGTACTACATGCTTCAGTGTGACTTCTCCGCCATGATCTCCCCGGCCATGTTTGATGAGTTCGTCAAGCCGGAGCTGGCGGCGACCTGCCGACGACTTCCCAACGCCTTCTACCACCTCGACGGTCCAGGCCAGCTACCACACCTGGATTCGCTGCTGGAGATACCCGAACTGAAGGGGATACAGTGGATACCGGGCGCGGGCCAGCCGGACTGGAGAAACTGGCCGGACGTCTTCCGGCGCATCCGAGCCGCCGGCAAGTTAATACAGGTTTACAGCGGGCCGTTGGAGACGCTGGACATCCTGGCCGATCAGATCGGCAGCCCCAAAGGCATCTGCATGATCGGTGAGGTGGGAGGGGAACAGGAAGATCAACTCATGCGAATGATTGAACGTTATGGTGCGCAATAACATGCCGGTAGTGCTCCCGTACCCGCAACTACTCCTATCAGGTTACTGCCCTCTCTTGCCGGCCAGGTGAACCGCCCGCGGGACACGAAGTGTTCGATAACGTCGATGGCCTTGGGCATTGGGGCGCTCCAATTCTTCCGTGCATGTTCTACGTGGGCGCGTCCGCGATATTGCCGTTTTCCCTCGGTTCTTCAACATCGACACCTCACCAGGCGATGCCGACTGGGATGATAGCCTTCGATTGGCTTGAATCAATCACGGCGGGGCAGTACCTTCCGGCCAGGATGTAACCTTTGCCGGACGCCTCCCTGCTCGAACCGGATGATTTTCAAGGAGAAGTCAATGTACCAATCGCGACTGTCGCTGATCGTGGCAGTGGGTATCAGCCTGATGGGGGCGTCGTCGGCGTGGTGCCAGTCCGGGCCTGCTTCTCGCCCGGCCGGGCTATCGCTTCCGCCATCGCCGCCGCTGGCCATCGTCGCCTGGACCTCACCGGCCTACTCCCAGGACGTGGCTGCTCGTTACAAGGAGTTCGCCGAGGCGGGCTTTACACACGGATTGGTCGCATTTGGCGATGTCCAGAAGGGCAAGGCCCTGCTCGACGCCGCCCAGTCCGCCGGCGTGAAGCTGCTGGCGATGGTCTTTTTCTCCCAGATGAGCGGCCCGGACATTGCCCGGTCGTTCAAGGACCATCCCGCCCTGGCGGGCTATTACCTGATGGACGAGCCTGAGGCAAAGGACTTCCCCGGACTGACCGCTCTGGCCCGACAGATCATGGCCATCGACCCTGACCCCAATAAGGTCGTCATCGTCAACCTGCTGCCCAACTACGCCACCAACCCTCAGATGGGTATCAAACCCTGGGAAACCTACGAGCAGTACGTCCACAAGTTCATGTCCGAAGTGCCCGTCAATGTGCTCAGCCATGACCACTATCCCATCGACCGCCTGTCGATATCGCCCCGGTGGTACGAGAACATGCGGGTGATGTCGTCGGCGGCGCGGATGTGCAGGTCGCCGTGGTGGGCCTTCATCTGCGCCATCGGGTTCAACACATGCCCCGAACCGAGCCTGGGCAGCCTGCGCATCCAGTCCTACACCAACCTGGCCTACGGCGCCACGGGCATCGAGCACTGGTATTACGGGTATTACCCGGGTGGGCGCGGCCAAGCCATCGACGCCGAGGGCAAACGCACCGTCACGTGGGAATATGACCGCCAGGTCAACCGCGAACTTGAGGCCCGGGCAGGGGTGTTCGTTGGCTCGGACGTACGGCGGGTTCGTTGGGCAGGGACAACTCCCCCGCCACCGGAGGTCAAGCCCTACGAGCCGCGAGGGGGCATCAAGTCACTCACTGCCGGGGGCAAGGGGGCTGTTGTTTCGGAACTGTGGAAGGACAAATATCGCTTCCTGGCCGTCGTTAACCAGGACTACCTGCAAACCATGCCGCTGAGCGTGACCTGGCAAGAATCGATGCGGGTCGGCCTGGTGGGCAAGGACGGCGGGGTCAAGATGCTCGACAAGCCAAGCCTGGAAATAAACGTTGACCCCGGCGATGCAGCCGTCCTGATGTGGATGTCCGACGGTCAGTAATCCGATGCGCCTGGCCAAAGCCAAAGGTGAATGTCCCTTGCCGTTGAAGATGCAGCCCATCTATCAATAGCTGGCAAGACTGGGCGCTCGGTTTGGAGAACCAGACAACATGAAACCAATGACGGACCGGCAGCGTTTCTTGGCCTGCATGGAGTATCAACCGGTGGACCACGCGCCGTTTTGGTCCTGGGGCGGTTGGCCGGAGACCATCGAACGGTGGAAGAAGGAGGGGTATGATCCGGACCGCTTCGAGCCGGCCTCCGTGACGGACCGGAAGGTGTGGTTCGGCCACTGGTTTCACCCGAATCCTCCTTTCGAGCGCAAGGTTGTGCAGGAGGATGCCGGCCACATCGTCTACGTCAACCACGAGGGCATCCTGATGAAGGAGATGAAGGACAACCCGTGGAGTTCGATGCCGCAGTTTCTTAAGTTCCCCGTCACGACCCGGGCGGAATTCCGGGCGTTCTGGAAGGAACGCATGCGGCCCGATCTTTCGGCGCGGATCGGACCCGACTGGAAGACGAAGTTGAAGGGCTGGCGCTCGCAAACGGAGCCTTTCATCGTCATCTCCGACCGTTGGGGCGGGTTCTTCGGGCCGCTCCGCAACCTCGTGGGCGTCGAGGGCCTGTGCGTGCTGTTCTACGACGACCCGGCGTTCGTGGAGGAGATGATGGACGCCAACGCGGA
>PMBX01000186.1 GCA_003153915.1 Phycisphaerales bacterium | reverse complement strand
GGAGGAGGACGTCTGTGGCGCCGAACCGTTCATGACCTCCCCGGAGAGGACTCCGGCGACCATGATCCTGCCCATTTCCTCGACATCCGGAGAGATCGTGATGCCCGGATACAACGGTTCGCCGGTACCATCCATCCCAGGATAGATGCCAATGGGAACGGCTTTAGCGTTAACCAGCGCGTCGGTGGTCGCTTCGTAACGGTAGTATTTAGTCGACGACGGCGATTGCAAAGCCCCGACTATGGTCCCGCCGGAACCCGCCGGGGCCGAGTGATCCGTGCCGCCGGTCGCGAAGAGAATCTGCGGTGTCGACTCCCAGGGGTTGATGTCGATGAACTGGGTGTAGGGTCCACTGTCCCGCATCAGTTCCGTTGAGTCCAGGGTCGTCAGCGTCAGGACTGTATCGGCCGAAGCTTGGGCTACGTATATCGCGAACAGTTCCGTATTGCTGCCGCGCGACGCATCGGTACCCGTTGCCTGGTAATTCCTCCACTCTACGCTTGACCCATCTGTGCTCACTCTGATGATGTCGCCGGGGCTGCCTTCCGGCCAGGTGACGATGTCTGGTGTGTCTTCTGTCGGGTCAAAGTTCCGATCTATGTTCGTAGAATCTCTCTTCAGCCCCACCAGGTCGACCAGCTCGAGCGAGGGTTGGTCAGGTGGAGGCTCTCCATCCACCGGCACCGAGGGCGCGCCGGTGAAGGAATAGCTCATCAGCTCGACGCTGTCTCCTATGCTGCCATGCAGGGTGATCCGGCAGACTGCATTCATGCTGTTGCGATAGAGGAATATCTGGTCGACGCCTTCGTCGGCGATGGTCAGTGTCGTCAGTAGCAGGCGGTCTTCCAGGCTCTCCATGACGGGCGGGGCGGGTTGCCGTTTACGGTGGGTAGGGGGGATAGACATCCAGAGTCTCCTCAGTAAGCTTTTCGCGGCGGACAAAGGCCTGGCGACAATGGGCCGAAACGCAGCGAAAAACCGCTCCCTCAACTGCGATGCATAAGCTTAAGACCACGTGTTAAATGTATCCATTCGACGGGGTTTGTGTCAAACGTAATTCCCCCCCTTTATCCACACTGGGCCAAGGAAAGATATGTGTCTTGGCCGGCCTGTTCAACCCCCGTTTGCGGAAGGCATTATTGTTCGGCGCCGGCGAAGCCCAAGTACTGGTCCAACCAATCGTCGGTGCGGAGGACGGCCTTCCGTTGGCGCAGCGCCAACCGCTCGGCGCGGTGCTGGGCAAGTTGGAAAACCCCATGGACCATCCGGGAAGCGATATCCCCCCGCGCGTGGGCGTAACGGCGGCTAAGCGTCGCCGCTATCGCCGGGACGTACCGGCGGACCAGTTCATCCTCCAGGCTGACGACAGCCCGTGCGGTCCCTGGGTCGCCCTGCCTGGCCGATCTACCGAAAAGCTGGCGGTCCACGCGACCCGCTTCATGCCTTTCGGTGGCCAGGACGTACAATCCGCCCAGTTGCGCCACTCCGCGGCCCAGTTTAATGTCCGTCCCGCGCCCGGCCATGTTTGTGGCCACCGTGATCCGCCCCGCCTGCCCCGCTCCGGCAACGATTTGCGCCTCCTCGGCATGGCGAACGGCGTTGAGCACCGAATGGTCCAACCCGCCAACCGTCAGCATCGCGCTGAGATGCTCGCTGGCGCGGACGCTGCGGGTGCCCACCAGGATCGGACGGCCCGTGCGATGAATCTCCTCTATTTGTTCGACGATCGCCGCCCACTTGGCCTTCTCATCGGCCAGCGCCATGTCCGGCAGGACCGTCCGAGCGCATGGGCGGTTGGTGGGGATGACCACCACCGGTGTGTGGTAAATCTGCCAGAACTCCCTCCAGCCCTCCCTGGCCGTTCCGGTCATGCCCGACAGTTTCCGGTACAGTCTGAAAAATCGCTGGAAGCTCACGCGGCTGAAGGTCTCTTTGGGAGACTGGACTTCGACGGCCTCCTTGGCCGAGACAGCCTGGTGCAGCCCGTCGCGCCACTCCCGGTCGGGCATGAGCCTTCCGGTGAACTCATCTACGATCACCACCTTGCCTTCCTGGACGACGTATTGCTTGTCGCGAAGGTACAGTTCACCGGCGGTTAATGCCTGGGTGATCATTTCCTCCCGCCGTCGCGCGCCGGTCCAGATGCCACCCAACGGTTCGGCCAATTCCGCCAGCCGCCTCTTGCCTTCCTCCGTCAGGTCCACCTCACGGAACCGTTGGCTTACCTTGTAGTCTTCGCCGCTTTGCAACAGTCCCGCCAGCGACGCGGCCTGCTGGAAGGCCTCCACCGCCTCGGGGTTGGGGGCCTGCCCCGATATGATCACGGGCGTGACGGCCTCGTCGATGAGAATGGAATCCGCCTCGTCGATGATGGCGCGGTGCAGCCCTCGCTGGACCAGCCGGTCGGTGGCGCTGGCGGCACCATCGACGATCTTGGCCATCAGCGCCGAGGACAACCCGCGGACGCCAGCCCGATCCAGTTCGATGCGGTCGCGCAGAAAGTCCGCCGTNNTGCGGGTTGCTCATGCCCCCTTCCACGTGCGCCGCCGTCAGCCCGCAGGCGGCGTAGATGCCCTGCATCCATTCGGCGTCGCGACGGGCCAGATAGTCGTTGACCGTGATGATGTGGCAGCCGCGGCCGCACCAACCGGCGATCACAGCCGGCAG
>PMBX01000238.1 GCA_003153915.1 Phycisphaerales bacterium | reverse complement strand
TCCGGTTGGGAAACCAACATCTCACAGGACGAACTGGTTTTCATCCGTCTCTCCAATTGGGACCGGCAGTCCTATCAGAAGGGTGAACGCCCCAGGAAACAAGAAGAGGTCTATGTAAGCATCCTGATTCAATCCCTAAACCTTAATATGCCCGAGGCACAGCTTAAGGAGTACAGTTTAAAAATGGGGGGGTCTTCCCTTACCAGTCTTTATCCCAACCTTGGATTATGGGGGTACATTCAGACAAACGCCGGAGACCCCAAGCTGGACGCGGCGATAAAAGCCATGGTGGCTGACGCATTGAAGCCACTGGCCGAACTGAACGCATCCATCCGTCCCGCCACCACACAGCCTGCCACGCAACCGGTGGCCGCGTCGCGCTAGAGCAGGTACTGCGGATCGGTGTTGGCGAAGGGGTGAATTTCCTTGGCCAGTTCGCCGTAACCGTCTCGGCCCATCAGTGCGAAGGTGGCCTTCTTGCCCAGTTCNNTGGTCGTAGGCGTTGATGTTCAGCAGTTCCCCGGCCAGCGAAGTGGTGAATTCATAGAGATAGATAAACTCCCCCACCGACTGCGGCGTGATGGAGTTGAACCGCAATGTCACGCTAGGCCGCGCGGAGGCGGCAAGGGCGTATTCGGTGGCGGTCTTTTCCGCGTTGAGCAGCTTGCCAAGCCTGGCCTTGGCCAGATAAGACAAGCCGGGGACTTCCCCGAAGGCGTCGGGGATGCGGACCTCGCGCGGGTGCTTGGCCACTTCCAGGAAGATCACCAGCTTGTCGTTGGGGCCTTCGCGGTATAGCTGCACCTGGCTGTGCTGGTCGGTTGCGCCCAAAGCCTTGATGGGCGTGGGACCGGTGAAGACCTCCCGGCCGGCGCGGTCGGTTTTCTTGCCCAGCGACTCGGCCCAAAGCTGGCGATACCAGTCGGCCAGCATGTACAGGCGGTTGGAATAGGGCATCATCACGTGCATGGACTTGCCCTTTGCCGTAAAGGCCAGGTGCTTGACCGCCGCCAGCACGCAGGCGGGGTTGTCGCGCCAGGCGGGGTTGTCGCAGCGCTGCTTCATTGCCGCCGCCCCGGCAAGCAGAGCGTCGATGTCTATGCCGCACATCGCAGCGCCAAACAGGCCCACGGGCGTCAGCACGCTGAAGCGCCCGCCCACGTCGTCGGGAACCGGCAGCGTGGCGTAGCCCTCGGCGGCTGCGATGTCGTGCAGCGTGCCGCGCGCCGCGTCAGTGGTGGCCACGATCCGCCTGGCGTAGTCGGCCCCCAGCTTCTTGCGGAGCATGTCGCGGACGATCATGAACTGGGCGGCGGTCTCTGCCGTCTCGCCGCTTTTGGAGATAACGTTGAAAAGTGTGGTCTTGATCCGCCGGCCTAACAGATTCAGCGTGTCGCCCACCAGCGCGGGGTCCACGTTGTCCAACACGAAAAATCGCGGGCCGCCACGGCGGGCCTCCGACAGCAGGTTGTACGTCGCCGGCTTCAGCGCAGCCTGGAGGGCGATGTTGCCCAGGGCGCTTCCGCCGATGCCCAACACCACCAGGTCGGTGGTATCGGCGCGGTAGCGGTCCACCAAGTCACGGACGGCGGCGCGGTATTGCGTGTTGCCCGGAAGCGCCGCGTACCCCAGCCCGCCGCCGCGTATCTGCTCCATGACGGCAGAATGTGCCGACCGGATAGCCGGTTCGATCAATTCCAAATCCTTGACGGTGACCCCGTGCTCTGCCGGGATGACGCGGTCCGTGGCGTTCTTCCAATAAAGCTGGATCATCTCCATACTCTCCATGGGGTTTCCGTGAAATGGCGACGCGCGAGTAGCTTAGCTTCCACCGGCGTAAATGTCCATCGGCAGAGCGACGGATACATTCCTACTTTCTTTTAGCTACGAACGTACGCGAACCTACGCGAACATAATCCTTTCAATTTTCTTTGTTCGTGCCCGTTCGCGGCGAATATGAAACCATGGACGACTGAGCACCGAGCCACCTTGATTAACCACGTCGGGCGGCCCTATAATCCGCCTGTCGCAAATCCGGGCGATCCGTGGAGTCACGCGTGAAAATATTAGTCAATGGCCAATGGCGCGAGGTGGCGTCCTCCAGTGTCATGGAACTGCTGGAGGCGATGTCACTGGAACCGCGCCGCGTGGCGGTGGAACTGAACAAGCGGATCGTCCCCCGCGCCCGCTACGGTGCGACTGCCCTGGCGGAAAACGACTGCCTGGAAATCGTCACCCTTGTGGGTGGTGGATAACGGCAAAGATCATGACAGAGGAACCGATTCGCATCGGAGATTTCGCCTTCANNTGCCAGGTCGTCACCGTCGCCGTCCGCCGCGAGCGGATGAGCGACAAGGCCGGAAGGAACATCCTCGACTTCCTCGACCCCCAAAAGTACATCCTGCTGCCCAACACAGCCGGCTGCTTCAACGCCGAGGAGGCCGTCCGCACCGCCCGCCTGGGGCGGGAACTGCTGGAAGGCCTGGGCAACCGGGGCGCCGCCTGGGTGAAGCTGGAGGTTCTGGGCGACCGCAAGACGCTCCTGCCGGACCCCGTCGGCACGTTGGAGGCGCTGAAAGAGCTGCGGACCGAGGGATTCACGATTTTGTGCTACACCAGCGACGATCCGGTGATGGCCCTGCGGCTCAAGGAGGCCGGGGCGGCGGCGGTCATGCCGGCAGGCTCACCCATCGGTTCCGGCCAGGGCGTGCTCAACCCATGGAACATTCGGATCATCCTGGAGCAGCTCAAGGCCGG
>PMBX01000124.1 GCA_003153915.1 Phycisphaerales bacterium | reverse complement strand
CCGAGCCGACGGAGACGAACACGTCGTATTCGCCGGGGGCGAGGGTGGAGGGGACGACGAATTCGGCCCGCTGGTCGACGGCTTGGAGTTTGTCGGCTGGGGCGACGGGCAGGCTGCGCACGTTGAAGGCCGAATCGGCGAAGACCGCGATAATCCCGCCGTTTGCGTTCTTGAACGTCACGGCAGGATGTCCGCCGGGGTAGCAGGGCGCCACGCCCGCGTTGGTCCAGCGTGCGGCGAAGGGGAACGGGCCGGTGATTTTCATCTCCGCCGGCCAGGATGCCTCCAACAGTCGCAGGCGGTATCCCAGGCGGCGGTTCATTGTCGCCACCAGCTCCCCGCACTCATGGAGGAATTCCCGCGGCCACCAGTGGACCGAGACGTAACTGGCGTGGTAGACCTCCATCGCCTCGATGTACTTGCTGCCGTCTCCCCAGGAACCTCTAGGCTTTGCTCCGCCGTAATGCTCGCATTCCAGGATTACAGGTTGGTGCGGCCAGAACGCCTGAGCCATGTCGTGGCTCCTGTAGGCCGCCAGAAGGGAGACCATGATGCTGTCGTCGCGTAGGGTGAAGTTGCCCTGGCCGGCCCAGTAGCGGGCGCGCGTGCAGCGCGGTTCGGGCGTCTTTCCGTAGGCGGAGGCGAACAGGTCGTCGTTGATGGCGATGAGGGTCTTCTTGAAATACTTCTGGTGCAATTCGATGTGTTTCTCGATGACTTGGGCGGGGAAATCGATTTTGGTGCTGTGATAGGTGTGGCCCTCTCCCCAGATGCCGTAGGAGCCGACGTCGAAGAACGCCACGTCGTCATTGCCGTCGAACCGCCGCGCCGCCTCGGCTAGGAAATGCTCGAGGTGTTCCAGGAAGACCGGATCGGCGTAGTCGGGTTCCCAATATTGGATTCCGTCCTTGCGGTGGCTGAACCAGTGGCCCTTGGCGCCTGCGTCTTCCACCCATTTGGGCGCGCCATAGACGATGCCGCTGTGCCCCTCGCAGCAGGAGAAGAGGTAGGCGGCCTGGCCGCCCTTGGCGATAAACCGCTGGGCGGGACCGTCCAGCAGCGCCCAGTTGAACTGGCCCCGTTGCGGCTCGATGTACGCCCATGGCACGCGGAGGTAGACCACGTTTAGGCCGGGGAAGTCGTCGAGGGTGTCTTCCGGGGCCAGCCGCGTGCCGTACCAGTCGAGGATATTGTCGTAAAAGTGCAGAACCCAGCCCATTGAGGGGTTTTTCACAACCGCACCGTTGTCGGTGGGGGTTACGGTGATGCGTCCGCTACCGTCCATTCTTTCCACTCCTGAACGTCTCGTCGTCTACTGGTTAGCTTGTGGGGACAAGTGGGGCATTGTCCGAAAGCCCGTGGCCCTTGGCAACGGAAATCGGCTGTCTGGCTTTACAGACGGAAAGAAAGGACCAGATGTTTTCCCTTCTTTTTGGCTGGGGAGGTCCATATTATTACTCATTCCCGCCGCCAGGGAGTGAGAAAGGCTCACGGTCCCCATGAAGATCGCATTGGTCAACCCGGTTGCCCGCCGCGCGGAAGGCTACCACACCATAGGAACACGAATCCCGCACCTGGGCCTTCAGGTGCTGGCCAGGCTGGTTCCCCCGGAACACTCCGTCGAGATCATCGACGAGATATTCGGTTCGCACGATACGCAGCGGCTGCTGGAGGGCCGTGGATACGATCTGGTGGGCGTGACGGCTTATTCCAGCGGCTCGACGCGCGCCTACGAGCTGGCGGCGATATGTCGCGGTCGCGGCTTGCGCTGCATCATGGGTGGACCGCACGCCTCGGCCAAGCCGCAAGAGGCACTGGGCCACTTCGACTCGGTGGCTGTGGGGGAGTGCGACGAGATTTGGCCTACGATCATTTCCGCCGCCGCCGCCGGGCGATTGCAGCGGCAATACGAGGGCAAGTTAAGCGATCTGTCGGCTGGTTTCGGCGCCGCCGACCAGGCACGGCAGCCCATCAACGGCCGCTACGACGTCGGTTGCATACAGACCTCCCGCGGCTGCCCGGTAGGATGCGATTTCTGTAGCGTCACGCGGTTCAACGGCACGGAAATCCGCAGGCGGTCCATCGACGCCATAGTTGATGAATGGAACCGTACCACGCGAAAATTCCTGTTCGTGGTGGACGATAATTTCTTCGGCGTCGGTCCCAGTCACGCCGCCTGGGCCAAGGAACTTCTGCGAGCCATCATCAGGCGCGGCAAGGGGCGGCTGTGGTTCAGCCAGACGACCCTCAACATGGGCGCTGATTCCGAGGGCCTTCGCCTTGCCTATCGCGCGGGCTGTCGCGGGATGCTGATAGGCTTCGAGACCTTCAACGCCACCGACCTTCAACAGTATCACAAGGGCGTCAACGCCAAGGCGCTGGACCACTACCGCCAGCGGGTTGAGGGTTTTCACCGCGCGGGTATCGCCGTCTTCGGCGGATTCATCGTCGGCGGCGACGGCGATACGGAAGACACGGTGTCCGACACGGTGCTGCGGGCCGTCCAGATCGGCGTGGACATCATCCAGGTTACAAACCTCACGCCGCTTCCGGGCACAAAGCTATATGACCGCCTGCTGGCCGAGGGGCGGATTTTCGCCGCCGACTATCCGGCCGACTGGGAGCGGTACTCCTTCGTGGAGACGGTGTTCAACCCCAAGGGCGTGTCCGCTCGCCGGCTCGATGAAACGATCTGTGAGCTACGTTACGCCGCGGCGACCGAACCGTGGGTGTGGAGACGGACCCTCAAGGCGCTGTGGCACACGCGGTCGCTGAGCACGGCGATGTTCGTCCACGGGATGAACCAGGGGTGGGTGCGGCTGGCCCGCCACCAGTCCCCTCGTGATGTGGAACGTTTCGGAAAACCCGCCGGTGGAAAACGGATGGACAAGATATCCCGATCTTTCCGTTTGGCGCTGAAACCCGCTACCTCGTCGGGTTGATTTTCCCGGGCCAGGGCGGTATGCCACGCGACCAAGACAGCCAATGGGACATTTCCCTGTGAATGCCAAGGACCAACCAATCATCGTCGTATCGGAACCACTCAATGACAAGAGCCTGGAGTATCTTGCCCAACACGGGCAGCTTCGCCGCGTGAGCGTGGAAAAAGCCCCCGACGTCATCGCCGACGCCGACGCCCTGGTGGTGCGCACCTATACGCAGGTCAACGAGGCCCTGCTGGCTCGCGCGGGGCGGCTCAAGGTCGTCGGCAGGGCGGGCGTGGCGCTGGAAAACGTGGACCTGGCCGCCTGCCGCAAGCGAGGTATCCAGGTAGTCCATACGCCCGCCTCCAACACCCTGGCGGTGGTGGACTATACCATCCGCATGATCGTCGAGATGAACCGCCGCTTTTGGCCGATGAGCGGCCCGGCCAGCGCGGAGGAATTCCACAAGGCACGCGGCGGGATTTTCGGGCGGTTCCTATCGGGCACGGTCCTGGGCATCGTCGGGGCCGGACGCATCGGCAGCCGCGTCGGGAGGGCGGCGGCGGCGCTGGGAATGAAGGTGCTATATAACGATATCCGCCCCGTCGAACTGGACTACCCGGCCGAGTCTGTTGACAAGCCCACGCTTTATGCCAGCAGCGATATCGTGACCATCCACGTCCCGCTGACGCGGCTGACACGGAAGTTCATCAACAGATCGTCCCTGGAGCAGTTCAAGGCCGGTGCTCAATTCATCAATGCCGCGCGGGGCCAATGCGTTGACTACAACGACCTGGCTGCCGCCATTGGCGACGGGCGGATCTCCGCTGCCGTCATCGATTGCCACGACCCCGAACCCCCGCCGGCCGATTATCCGATGTTCGGCTTGGCCGGCGTGATCCTCACTCCGCACATCGCCTCGCGCGTCCCGGCGGCTGTGGAGGCCATGTGCGACGTGGTCTACGACGTGGTGGCCGTGCTTGAGGGAAGGGAACCCCAGTATCCCGCTCAGGATGAGGAAAGCTAGTAACAGGCATGAGCCTGGCGGGAACCGGGGGATAGAGGAACGATACCCATGAAAGTAGGCCTGGGTGATCCAGTCGTGGTGGCCGTGTCGAAAGTCAACGAAGGAGTCTGGGGCGTCCACCAGTTCCCCGCCATGTCGCGCCTGAACGACGGGAGGATCCTGCTGATGTGGCACGATGCCCCCGATGCCGACTACGCTCATGGTAGCCCAGGCCCGGCAGTGGTCTCGGCTGATCAGGGTGTTAGTTGGCAGCCCTTCAGCGGGCCGCCCATCCCAGCCAGGCCCCACTTCAGCGTCTCGGAGGTCTTTAACGGCGAGTATCTGGTAGTGCCCTCCAGGCATTACCTGAATATCAAGGACGCCGGCATCGCCATGCCCGCTCCTTTGAGCGTCGCAAACTGCTATGGCAAGCTCATGCATTACCGCCTGGAGGACTTCCCACGAACAGTCTGGGATTACTTCACCCGTCTGGAGGGCAGTCGGTACCTGCCGAGTGACGGGGCGTGGCACGAGCAGACAGTGGTCTACGAGCACCGCAACGTTCTGGCCTGGGGACGTGAAGGCGACAGCCTGCTGGCTCGCAGCTATTTTGAGCGCCCGGTGCTGATGCACAAGGACGAATTGCTCTACGCCGACTATCGCGCTCGATTTGCGATGGATGACGGCTTTGTTCCAGCCAAAGGCTCGACCACGCTGATGGTGTCCACCGATAACGGCCACAGCTTCCAGCGGCGGGCTACCATTGCCGCCGACCGTATGGGCAACGACCTGTTCGGCGAGGCGGTGCTGGCTCCCACCGCCGACGGCCGGCTGGTGTGCGTACTCCGCAGGACCGACCAGGACCAGAAACCCATGGCCATCAACTGGAGCGACGACGGTGGTCGGACGTGGTCGGCTCCGCGCGATCTGTGCCAGTTCGGTGTGTTCCCCGGACTTCAGCTTTTGGGCAACGGCGTGTTGGTGCTCAGTTACGGCCGGCCGGGCGTGTGGATGCGGTTCGCCGTCGAGGGAGTGGGACTGGAATGGTCCGATCCGCTGGCGATCATCCAGGGCGATCCAGCCGCCAAAAACGACCACAGTTGCGGTTACACCAGCCTGCTGCCGATCGGCGACGATGAGATGTTGCTGGCGTATTCGGACTTCCAGCACCGCGACGCCGACGGGAACCGCCGCAAGGCAATCCTGGTTCGGCGCGTACGAGTGAGGCGGTAGCTATCAACGGCATCGAATCCATGATTGCACGTGGTGAAGCTTGGAATGTGAAGGATAAAACCCCCGCCGGGTAATGCCGCGTCTTGCCTCAAGGCGGCGGCGTCCATAAAATCGTCGCCTGCCCGATGGAGTGGTTCCAAGGACGGAAACGGCGTATGAGGCATGGTACAACCGTATGCGGGTTGTTGTTGGCCGCGGTGATGGCGGGCGGCTGCGCACAACCGGTCCCACCCCCGCCGCGAACCGTGGCCGAATACGATCACTTCGTAAGGTCCGGGGCGGGTGGGTATCCCCGCCAGACGATCCTGCTGCATAACCTCCAGCGAGTGCTGGACAAGGAAATCGCCACCGACGCGAGGATCGAATCCCTGCGCGTCATCGACAAGGTGGGGGGGGAGGAACCCATCGTTCTGGACCAGTTGGCCGTGGTGTTGGGCGACTCGGGCAACCCACCACAACTGCACGCGGCTGTGCTGGACTTCCTGCTCAAGAAGGACTACCCCGAACTGGCTGGTTACGTCATGCGCGTGCTTCCCATCAGTTCTTCGGGACAGATTCGCCAGGCGCTGATGGACTGGCTGGTGCGACATCCTACCCCAGCGGTATTGTCTGGCGTGGTGCGGGTGTGGTCCGACCAGTTGTCGCTGAACCGGACGGATTCCGCCTATTACCAACAGGCCGTCGAGCGGATTACGAACAGAAGCTGGGACGCGGCGTTGCTGGAGGCCCTCAACACCCCCGGTTTCACCGCACCCGGCGCGGCGATGGGCATTCTGGCCCGCCACATGGCGCCAGGGGCCTTGTCGGGACGGATCTCCGCCAGCGTCGCGCGCAGCGAGGCCATGACCACGGCGCAGTGGTTCATCGCCCACTTGGATTACCTTCCCGACAGTGAGGCGGAACTGGCTTCCGCCGTGGCGATCTACCGGACGCGGCAGAACCTGCTGGGCGACGTGGCGGGCTTGAGCGGCAAGTGGCGAGCGAAGTACGGATACCGTTTCAACATCAGGGACGTTCACCTTCTGGCGGGCCTATCGAGAGATTCTAACAAGGCCGAAACGGATCGGGCCACCCTGGTGGGCGCTTTGAGCGAGGTGCTGCTCAAACGCCGCCATATCCGCTACGGGCCGGCCCGTACCGCCCGCGAGGACGTCACTATCCGCTTTGACCGCCTGGCGGACCGCCTGACGATGGCCGACCTGTGGAACCTCCGCCTGCTCAACGAGATGCTCTCGCGCCCACCGGTGCAGGCGGCGCTACGGGTGATGAGCCTCCAGGACCGCGCCGACCGGAAAAACGCCTGGGGCGGGCAGGTGTTCCTGGAAAACGGCCAGGCCGCCGCGAAACTCTACCCCGCCGATGTCCAGGCGGCGGATAACGACTCCCGTTACGTCCCCAGCGCCCGGTCTGCTTCCGACGGACGGGACGCCCTCTGCCGGTTCTCCGCCCACTTTGAACAGCCCGAAAACGCCCCTCGCTCCGGTCCCGACACGGAGGAACTCGCCGACGCCCGCGAGAACAACTATTACGGCCTGATCCTCACTGCCGTGTCGGAATCCACCTTCTGCGCCCACTACTACAACCCCCAGGGGATCATCGTCTCATTAGGAGAATTCCCCATGGGCAACTGAGACTTTATAGTTGCATGGAATGGCGGCGAGGATCCGTCCCGCGGCTTTGGTCCGTTGATAGATGCTGACCGCGCGGTAAGATGGCGGCCCACCACGCGGAATGACGTAGTACGGCAGGGCTTATTGTGATCTGGATCAGCAAGACAATACATTTACTAGGCCGGCTCAAGCGTCGCTGGGTTATCTTGTTGGCGGTCCTGGGGCCTGGCATCATCACGATGATCGCCGACAACGATGCCGGCGGAATCTCCACCTACGCCCAGACGGGCGCAAAGACCGGCTTCAACATGCTCTGGGCCTTTATCATCCTCCTGCCAATGGCCTATTACGTGCAGGAAATGACGGTCCGTCTTGGCGCGGTGACCAAGCGCGGCCACGCGGAGGCCATTTTCGACGGTTTCGGCAAGTTCTGGGGCTGGTTTTCCATCTTCGNNGAGTACATCGGCATGACACAGGCCATGCGGATATTCAATATCCCCGAGTGGATCACGTTTTTAGGCGTGACGACGTTGCTGACGGTGATCGTCATGACCGGAAGGTATTGGACGTTCGAGAAGATCACGTTGGTCTTCTGCCTGTTCAACCTGGTCTACATCCCTGCCGCCATCTGGGCGATGTGGACCGGTAACGTCAACGACGGCTGGTGGGCGGTGGGCCGGGGCTTCGTGGCGCCGCACTTCAAGTTCACTAACACGTTCACGCCCGTGGCGCTGATAACGCTGGTCATGGCCAACATCGGCACGACGATTACACCCTGGCAGATATTCTTTCAGCAGTCGGCGGTGGTCGACAAGGGCATGGACATCAAGGATGTCAAGTTCGGTAAGATCGACACATGGTTCGGTTCTTTCGCAACCTGCCTGGTGGCGGCGTTCATCATCATTGCCACAGCCGCGGTGTTTTACTATCACCGCGGCGGGCAGATCGTCGTCGAATCCGCCGCCCAGACGGCCGAGAAGATGCCCGTAGTCATGGCCAACCACAACTGGGGATATTGGGCGCGTGGGCTTTTCGCCATCGGCCTCTTCGATGCCGGCCTGCTAGGCTCGTTGTGCATTTCCCTGGCCACCAGTTGGGCGTTGGGGGAAGTGTTCGGCTGGGCACACAGTCTGAACAAAACTGTCCGCGAAGCGCCATGGTTCTACGTCGCCTACGTGCTGATGCTGTTGTCGGCCGGGGTGGTGTCGCTGGTCTCCAGCGTGGAGGTGCAAAATGCCGTTACGATTTTCGTGCAGGTGGTGGCCGTGACCTTGCTGCCGGCGGCTTTGGTCTTCCTGATCCTGTTGCTCAACGACAAACCGCTTATGGGTGAGCACGTCAACACCCGATGGCAGAACATAGCCAACTGGTCCATCACGGTTTTCGTCATTCTTATTTCCAGCATTTTCGGCGTGTCCGTGTTGTTCCCCGGATGGTTTGGCGGAAAGTAACGGGTGAAAGCGTGAACTCACAAGGATCGAACACTACCGCCAACGGCAAGGATTACCAAGCCCACTTCTTTTCGGAACTGCTGGATCGAAGAGTGTGTGAGACTCGGCGGGCCTTTCGCATCGGCAAATTCACCGACCTGGTTTTCAGAATGGCCGAGCCGTATCCCGAAGCGGTCGGCATCTACATCAGTCATGGCTGGGGAAAGCCCTCGGAGCTGATTCCCTGGGACCGGATCGTAAAGATCGAGAAAGATGTCATCTTCGTCTTGCCGCCGGATCACGGAGAACAGTACCCGCCATTCGTGGACCAACCCGGATGGCTGCTGTTGAACGAGCACCTGATGGGCAAGACNNAGCTGGCTGCATGTCGCCAAGGATCGCCTTATCTCGTGGCGATATGTCCAGCCCCTGTCCATTGAGGATGCCGTTTCGGGCAATAAGGTGAGCCTTTCCATCACTCGCAAGCGGATCCATGAACTACCACCCGAGGACCTGGCCGATGCCCTGGAGGAACTCTCGGGCAAGGAGCAGGAGGCCGTCTTTGCCGCCCTGGATACGGAGAAAGCGGCCGAAACCCTCCTGGAAGCCGAGCCTCGCGCCCAACGGCAACTGGTCGCCGATCTACAAAAGGAGCGGGCCGGGGCGATTC
>PMBX01000028.1:18868-27979 GCA_003153915.1 Phycisphaerales bacterium | reverse complement strand
GTGCTGTCGGCGTCGGCCAGGCCGCAGACGTTGCGCGCGTACTCGATGACGGCCATCTGAAAACCAAGACAGATGCCCAGGTACGGCAGGGCGTTTATGCGCGCATGGCGGATGCAGGCGATCTTACCGGCAGTACCGCGGACGCCGAAGCCTCCCGGCACGATGATGCCATCGACGTCCCGCAGCGCGTCGGCGGCGGTGGCGTCGTCGAGGTCGCTGGTGTCGATCCAGCGGACGTTGACCCTGGCGTCCAGGGCACAGCCGGCGTGTTCCAGGGCCTTGATGATGCTGGCGTAGCTGTCTCGCAGGGCGGTGTACTTTCCGGTGATGCCGATGGTGACATCGTGGCTCTCGCGGCCGATGCGCGAGGTGAACTCGTGCCATCGTCCAGCGGCGCGGGCGTCGAGGGCGGAATTCACCCGCGAACCGAGTTGAAGCAGTTGGACCACCTCGCTGTCCAGTCCGGCCTCGCGCATGACTTCCGGCAGCAGGTAGATGCTCGGCAGGTCGTGCATCGAGAACACCCGGCGCTGCGGCACGTTGGTGTAAACCGAAAGTTTCTGGCGGACCTTTTCGCCGACGGGCGCCTCGGCGCGGCAGGCGATGATGTGTGGCATGATGCCGTGTTCCATCAATCGCTGGATGCCCAACTGGGCGGCTTTGGACTTCTGTTCACCCAGGGCCTTGGGCGCCAGGATATACGTCAGCGCCACGTAGATCACCGAGCCTTCGCCCTCTTCAAAGCCCAGCTCGCGAAGGGCCTCAAGGTAGAAGGCATTCTCCACGTCTCCGACCGTCCCGCCGACCTCGACGAAGACGACATCCGCCTGGGTCTTGACGGCAAGCTCACGGAGGCGGAGTTTCACTTCTCCGGTGACGTGGGGAATCATCTGCACGTCCCGGCCGAGATAGCTGCCTGCGCGTTCTTTGGCCAACACCGAGGAATAAATCTGCCCGCTGGTAGTGAAGTTGGCGCGGGAAAGGTCCTGGTCGAGCATTCGCTCGTAGGTTCCCAGGTCCATGTCCGTTTCCATCCCATCGTCCAATACGAAGACCTCGCCGTGTCGATAGGGATTCAACGTGCCGGAATCGACATTGAGATAGCCTTCCAATTTGATGGGGGAAACTCGCAACCCTTTGTCCTTGAGCAGCTTGGCCAGCGAGGAGGAGAAGATTCCCTTACCCAGGCCGCTCATGACGGTGCCGAAGACGGCGACATACTTGACCGTTGAGAGCTTATAACCATCGGGAAGCGGGACGTAAAACTCCGTCTCGTCGGTTCGGTCTCTGACCGACCTTAAGAGATCCATGGCGTTATTCATGGAACAGCAGTCTACTTCATTCTGGGGGAAGAAGGCAACAGGCCACATTGCGACTTAAATACAAATATTGAAGCCGCTCGTTTTTTCTAAAAAGCATGTTGACAAGCGCGATGCGCTTTAATATTAAATTACTGCGGCTTTATTGTAAAAAAGCGTGCACGAGGATATGGTGTATCGGTTAAGATGTAAATAACACGAGACGTGTGAGGTGATGACGTGGCAAAACAACTTAGAATAGCTGTCTTGATAGACACCGCAAGGCCGTTCCGTTGTGAAATTATTCGCGGCGTGGCAAAGTACGCAAGGCAACAGCCTAACTGGACGTTCTCGGTGGACCCGCTGGGTGCCGCGGCGCCGGTTAAGTCCACGCGATACTGGGAATGCGACGGCATCATCGCGTATTCCTCCTCGACCGAGATGTGCCAGGTTCTGCGGGACTCCAAGTTGGCGGTGGTGTTGTGTGCCGCGTCACTGGCCGATCCGGGGCTTCCGCGCGTCGGTCCCGACGACCTGGCCGTCGGTCGGGAAGCGGCAGAGCATCTGCTCCAGCGGGGTTTTCGCCACTTCGGATACCTCGGCGCCGCCTCCGGTTTCAGCGCTATCCAGCGAGGGCATGGGTTTGAGCGGAGGCTCGCGCAGGCGGGCTTCACCTGCGCGACGTATACGGTCCCCAGGATCAACGCCACCATCGTTGACGACTGGGAGAGCCTATTGGCGGAGTTGCAGCGGTGGCTTACGGCGTTGCCCAAGCCCGTGGGAGTTTTCACGACCAACGACATCACCAACCGCCGGCTGACGGTCGCCTGCCGCATATTGGGCCTTCGCGTACCGGAGGAAGTGGCCACTTTGGGAGTGGACGACGAGGACCTTGTTTGTGAATTTTCCGATCCGCCCTTGTCCAGCGTGGATCCCGACTGGGTCCAGGTCGGTTTTGAGTCCGCCAAAGTATTGGACGATCTGATGGCCGGACGACCGGCGCCTTCCGAACCGGTCTTGATTGCCCCCAAGGGCGTTGTGGCGCGGCAATCCACGGATACAGTGGCCGTGGAAGATCCGTTGGTCGCCGAGGCGATCAAACATATTCACGACAATACTACCTCCCCGATCCGTATTGGCGATCTACTGAAGATCCTAGGTGTTTCCCGACGGTCTTTGGAACAGCGATTCAAGGCCAGTCTGGGCCGCGGTCCGGCGGCGGAAGTCCGCCGTGCCCATGTGGAACGCGCCAAGAAGCTCCTGCTCGACGGCCATGGATCCATCGCGACGATCGCCAAGGGCGCTGGGTTCAGTAATGCCCAGAGCCTCTGCGTTATCTTTCGAAGGGAAGTCGGCGTGCCTCCCACGGTCTTTCGAAAACAGGCACGTTTGCACCACTCGGGACAGGCCGGCGGGTCGTAATGGCCCTTCATAAAAGTCGTTTTGATCTATGCGCACGCGCTTTTGGGCATGTAGTGATGAAAAGGGCGCGGGCATCCCACTTGGCTCTCGCGAAATTGGAGGTGCGCGCAGCTAAAAGGATTGTGTCCTTCCCACCTATGCCGTAAATTCCCTGTTGTCTGGCCTCGGTGTGTCGGATAGCGCATGTCAACAGGAAGCAACGTTTACCGCGACGGATCAGGAGGTTTCGATGGCCAAGATCACATTCATGGGTGCCGGTAGCACCGTCTTCGTCAGGAACATCGTCGGCGACTGCATGTTGTCCCCGGTGTTGCGCGACTCGCATTTCGCGCTTTACGATATCGACGGCCGGCGACTGAAGGAGTCCAAGCTGGTCGCTGAGGCGCTCAATGCAGGCGTCAACAGTGGAAGGGCAACGATCTCCGCGCACCTGGGGGTCGCCAACCGGCAGGAAGCCCTTGCCGGGGCGGACTACGTCATTAACGCCATCCAGGTGGGCGGTTACGAACCCAGCACGGTCATCGACTTCGAGGTACCCAAGAAATACGGCCTGCGACAAACCATCGGCGACACAATCGGTATCGGTGGGATTTTTCGCGGCCTGCGGACAATCCCAGTCATGCTGGACTTCGCCGCCGACATGGAGGCCGTCTGCCCCAATGCATGGATGCTCAATTACACCAATCCCATGGCCATCGTCACCGGGGCGGTGCTACTGGGCAGCCGCGCCAAGACCGTCGGCCTATGCCACTCCGTGCAGGTATGCGCCGCCCATCTGTTGCATCGCCTGGGGATGCTCGATGGGGTGGGCAACCTTCAGTGGAAGATCGCCGGCATCAATCATCAGGCCTGGCTGCTGGAGGTTCGTGACGGGGACAAGGACCTCTATCCCCAGGTCCGCCAACGGGCGGGGGAGAAGAACCGCCAGGCCCGTCTCACGGGCGCGCCCAAACACGGCGACATGGTCCGCATGGAGGTGCTGCGGCATTTCGGTTACTACGTGACGGAATCCTCCGAGCATACCAGCGAGTACATGCCCTATTGGATCAACAGCCGTCATCCCGAACTGGTGGGTGAGTTCAACATTCCGTTGGACGAATATCCCCGACGTTGCGTGGACCAGATCCAGCGATGGAACAAGCAGCGGGACGAATTGCTCAAGAGCACCAGGCTTGGCCACGAACACAGCGACGAATATGCCGCCGACATCATGCAGGCGATGGAAACCGGTTCAGCCGCCAGCATCGGTGGAAACGTGCTCAACACCGGCCTGATTACCAATCTTCCCGCCAAGGCGGTGGTGGAAGTCCCCTGCCTGGTGGACGCCAACGGCGTGCAGGGATGCTATGTGGGCGAGTTGCCAGAGCAATTGGCGGCGTTGAACCGCACCAATATCAACGTGCAATTGCTTACCGTCCAAGCCGCCTTGGAGCACAACCGCGAGGCGATCTACCACGCCGCCATGCTGGACCCACACACCGCGGCTGAATTGACGCTCGACCAGATTCGCGGCCTCTGCGACGACCTCATCGAGGCCCACGGAGACATGCTGCCGAAATACCAATAGAATCGGGAATTGCCGGTAGGGAATCAGGCTGCTTTGACGACACCCTGCTCGCCAGGTATCACGGTTTTCCCGTATTCATGAAGGATCGGTTAGGCAGGAGGGCGTGTCGCAAGCGGGGAGGAATTCCACGCCGACGGCGAGTTTTCCCATTGTCAGCAGGCCGCGGCGCTCCACGCGGACGATGGTGGCCTCCAGTGTGCCATCCGCCAAGGCAGAGATGTCCGGCGGGGTCGGTCCGGTGACGCTGAGACGGATGGGCTGGCCTGGTTTGACCGGTGTGGACACCGGGACATACATCATCAGGCCGCTTTGGGATATGTCCACACATCGGCCGGGGAAGGCCCGTTTTGTCGGCCCGTGGTGGAAATGAATGCTTCGACCCATCGGGTATCGGCGGTGGCGGCGGCGATCGGCTTTGGATGTGGGAGGCATCCGTTACTCCTGCAAACCAGTTGCCCGCTTATTTTCATCGGCAATTGCGGGCCGATAGATTATAGAGGTATTGGTCCGCCCAGCCAGCGGATCGGTTGGAAACCGCCGTCACGGTGTACGGGCCAGGCATAGGAGCGCGGAGATGAAGACGTTGAAACGGATCGGAATACTCACCGGCGGGGGGGATTGCCCCGGTCTCAATGCCGTCATTCGAGCCGTGGCCAAGGCGACCATGAACGGAGGGGGGGAGGTTGTCGGCATAGAAGACGGCTACCTTGGCCTGATCGAAAACCGCCTCCGTGTCCTGACCAACCAGGATGTCAGCGGCATCCTGACCGCCGGCGGGACGATTCTCGGTTCCTGCAACAAGGCCAACCCCGCCAAGTACGCCATGCCCGACGGCGACGGCAAGTGGGTCCTTCGCGATGTCCGCGACCAGGTGGTCAGGCACTTCAACGCCGCCGGACTGGACGCGATGGTGGTCATCGGCGGAGACGGCACGATGACCGGGGCGGCCGACCTGATCGCCCGGGGACTGAACATCGTGGGCGTGCCCAAGACTATCGACAACGACCTGTGGGCCACGGAGATCACCTTCGGCCACGACACCGCCGTCAACACCGCCTCCGACGCCCTGGACAAGGTCCACACTACCGCCTCCAGCCATCACCGCGTGATGGTGGTGGAACTGATGGGCCGTTACGCCGGGTGGATCGCCCTGCACGCGGGACTTGCCAGCGGCGCTGACGTGATCCTGATTCCCGAGATTCCCTTCGACCTGGACAAGGTTGCCGCCAAGTGCCTGTATCGCCGCCAAGTCGGAAAGGGCTTCACCATCATCGCCGTCGGCGAAGGCGCCGTGCCCGCCGGTGGCAAGCAGTTCGTCAGCCACATCGATGAAACCTCACCCGATCCCATCCGCCTGGGAGGCGTGGGCAAGTTTGTCTCCGATGAGTTGGAGAAGCGCACCGGCCTGGAGAGCCGCGCCATTGTCCTGGGGCACATCCAGCGGGGAGGAACCCCCACGCCCCACGACCGCATACTGGCCACCGAGTTTGGATACCAGGCCTTTAAGCTGCTGTCGGCGGGCCAGTTCGGAAGGATGGTCGTGCAGCAGCAGGGACGGATCGACTCCGTGCCGATTACGGAGGTGGCCGGAAAGGTACGGACCGTTCCCATAGACGACATCCTGATACAGGTCGCCAGAGCGATCGGGACATCCTTCGGCGACGTCGAACCTTAGAGTCCCTAACAGAATGACCCATGAGCCGCGTTTCGACAAAAACTGGACAGACGCAAGGAAGGCCGACACAAGTAACCCGCAGTGGGTTGTCGAGGAGGCTGACGCCGCGGATGGCCGGTTTTTGTCGAAACCCGAAGGGACGGGGCATCTTTTGCCGNNTCGCGCCTTGGCCTGCGCCAAAATCCGCCCCGTCGCGGCCATGCGGCATTGTGTTAGGGACTCTTAACCGGACTGCAAGCCACAGGCGGATGAGAAACTCGATTCAACATGCCAAGGAAGGCAATAATGTATAGAAACGGATCGTTCCTGCTCCATGGACCCATGAACTCCTTACGCCCATCGGTACTACTGCTTGTCCTGCTTGTTTTGGCGGGATGTTGTCTCGGTCAGACGCCGTCGCTTCAGGATTCGCTGACCGCGGCGGTCGGCGGCAGCGAGAAGGAACTTTCCGCCGTCATCGGCATGGCGGTGACGGACCTGCGGAGTGGAAAAACGCTGGCGGATCACCGCGGCGGCGAACTGTTCATCCCGGCCAGCAACCAGAAGCTGCTGACCTCCTCCTTCGCCATGGCGCGGTTGGGCGCGGCTTTTGAGTTCACCACGACGCTTTATTACGCCGGCGGGAATCTCGTGATTGTCGGCGACGGCGACCCGACGCTGGGCGACGCCCGCGTGGCGGCAGCGGCGGGCAAGACCATCTATGACGACCTGGACGCATGGTCCTTGGCCGTCAAGGCCCGCATGGGCGACAGCTTCGCCGGGGACATCGTGGTCTGCGATCCGCAAGGCCCGCAACGTTACCGTAATCCCGATTGGCCCGCGGGGCAATCCGATCAATGGTACGTCGCGGCTGTGGCGACGCTGAATTTCAACAACAACTGCCTGGATATCACGCTGGGCCTGGATGGCGACAAGGTCGTTCCCGCGATTGCCCCGCAAAGCCGGCTCATTACAACAATTAACAATATCACCAAGGGGCGGCGGCAGAGTTGGTCGGCTCGGTTGGGCAAGGACGATTCCGAGATGACTTTGCGAGGCACGATCGTCCGCGCCACCACCGAACCGGAAAATGTTGCCGTCAACGATCCGCCCTTGTTGCTGGGGCGCGTGCTGGCGGAACGGTTGGTCCGGGCGGGCGTTTCCTTCACTGGGCAGGTCCGCCGCGCCGAACCGGCGGCGGTCGATCTTGCCGGGGCCCAGGTCATTGGCCGCAAGACGACTCCCCTTGGCACGGCAATGACGCGCGCCAACAAACGCAGTCTCAACATGGCCGCCGAGTGCATCTTCCTGCGGGCCGGTGATGGAACCTGGGCGGGCAGCGCCGAGAAGATGACACAGACGTTGATCGAGACCTTTGGTTTGTCCGGTGGCGAACTGACTGTCCACGACGGTGGGGGGCTGTCGCGGAACAATCGCATTGCGCCCGCGGCGATGGTGAAGTTACTGGCGGCGATGAGCCGCAGGCCCGATGCGGCGGTATTCCTTTCCAGCCTGCCCATCAGCGGCGTTGACGGGACGATGGAAAAACGCCTGGACAAGCCCCCGTATCGCGGCAGGGTGCTGGGCAAGACCGGTTACATCACGGCCGTCTCGTCGTTGAGCGGTTATGTGCTGGATGAATCCGGCAAGCCCGTGGTCGCCTTTTCCATCCTGGCCAACAAGGTGCCCGACGGCAAGGGGTGGAAGGTCAAGCAGCTCCAGGACCACATCTGCCAATTGCTGGTTGATGCGGTGGAGTGACTCGCTGGCTTACGACATCAGACATGCGTGGAGATGGGAGGGATCGTCGCCACGGGGCCGCAAGATGGGTCGCTCGCAGACGCAGCGGCGCAGAATCTTTTGGGGTTGGCCTTCGCCCAGGATCGTCACGGTTTCGTTGCTATCGGCGCTTTCGGCCAGCTTTCGCGTCAGCGGGCATCTCGGGTGGAAGGGGCAGCCTGGCGGTGGATTGACCGGCGAGGGCACTTCTCCGCCCAGGCCCGCGCGGGGACGGCGAGACGAGGGATCGGGCCTGGGTATCGCTGACAGGAGCGTCTGGGTGTAGGGGTGCGTCGCGTGGGCGTAGAGAGCGTCCCGACCGGCCCGCTCCACGATGCGTCCCAGGTACATCACGGCTACCTCATCGGCGAAATGCTCCACGACGGCAAGGTTGTGTGCAATGAACAGGTACGAGAGGCCCAGTTCCTCCTGGAGATCGCTGAGGAGGTTTAGGATCTGCGCCTGGATTGACACGTCCAGGGCGCTTACCGGTTCGTCGGCGACGATGAATTCCGGCCCGCAGGCCAGGGCGCGTGCGATGCCGATCCGCTGCCTTTGCCCGCCGGAAAACTCGTGTGGATACCGCTCCGCGCAGGCGGCGGGCAGCCCCACGCGCTCCAGCAGTTGGCCGATCCTGGCGTTCTGCCGCCGCCGCGGAAGCAGGCGATGGACCCTCAGCGGCTCGCCCACGATGTCCCCGACGCGCATCCTCGGGTTGAGCGAACCGGCGGGGTCCTGGAAGATAATCTGCATCCGCCGCCGCAAGGCGCGCAGTTCCCGGCCGCCCAGCGAAAAGACGTCCAAACCGGAGAAAGTCACCCGCCCGCCCGTGGCGGGGATCAAACCCAGCAGAGTGCGCCCCAGCGTGGTCTTGCCCGACCCGCTCTCACCGACCAGTCCCAGTGTTGCGCCTCGCTTAACGGTCAAGTCCACGCCATCCACCGCGCGGACCATCCCGCGCAGCCGCGAAAAAATCCCCCCACGCAGCGGAAAATGCGTCTGGAGGCCTTGGACGGTCAGGATGGGCTTGTTGTCTTTCATGGGATTTCGGAGAGCGGGCCGCTATGTTGTTTTTTCTCCGGGTAGCCCGGGCATTCCCAGCAGGCTGCCCAATGTCCGGGGCGGACCTCGGCCAGGGGAGGTTCCTGGCTGCGACATCGCTCCANNGGCAGCGAGCGGAACAGTCCCTGGGTGTAGGGATGCAGCGGCTCGGAGAACAGCGCCTTGACGTTGGTCAGTTCGGCGATCTTGGAGGCATACATCACGCCCACGGTGTCGGATGTCTCGGCAACCACGGCAAGGTCGTGCGTGATCAGAAGCAGGCTCAGATCGGTCTGCTCGCGAAGCCGCCGCAACAGGTCGAGGATCTGCGCCTGGATCGTCACGTCCAG
>PMBX01000028.1:2280-18860 GCA_003153915.1 Phycisphaerales bacterium | reverse complement strand
GCCGGGTCGGGGATGCCCACTTTGGCCAGCATCTCGATGGCCAGGAGCCTGGCCGCTCGCTTGCTCTCGCGGCGATGCAGGCGGACGGCTTCTACAATCTGGCTGCCGGCGGAGTAGACGGGATTCAGCGAGGTCATCGGCTCCTGAAAGATCATGCCGATCTTGCCCCCGCGAACCTGGCGCATCTCATCGGCAGGCAGGTCCAGCAGATTCCTGCCCTCCAGCAGCACCTCACCCGAGACGATCCGTCCCGGCGGGCAGGGCAGGAGGCGCAGGATCGAATATGCCGTGACGCTTTTTCCACAACCGCTTTCGCCCACCAGGGCGAAGGTCTCCCCGGCAGAGACGGTGAAACTGACATCATCGACGGCCCGGACCGTCCCGGCTGGGGTGTCGAAATATGTTCGAAGGTTCCGTACCTCTAGCAGGGGCGTGGTCATATCCGCTTGGTCTCCTTGGGATCCAAGGCGACCCGCAAACCCTCGCCGGTGACGTAGAAGGCCAGGGTAGTCACAAAGATGGCCACTCCGGGGAATACGATCAGCCACCAGGCGTCGAGGATATATTGCCTGCCGTCGGAGATGATGTTGCCCCAACTGGGATCGGGGGGTTGGACCCCGAAGCCCAGGTAGCTCAGCGAGGCCTCCGCCAGGATCGCCCCGGAGACCCCAAGCACGGCGCTGACGAACACCGGCGGCAGCGCGTTTGGCAGGATGTGGCGGAAGATGATCCGCAACGGACCGGCACCGACGGCACGGGCGGCCTGTACGTAGTCGGTCTCCCGCAGCGTAAGGAATTCCGCCCGCACCAGCCGGCTGGTTCCCATCCATCCGGTCAGACCGATGACCACCGCCACGTACCAGATGCTCGGCCGCACCATCGCCGCCACCGTCAGGATCAGGAAGAACGTCGGCACGCACATCATCATGTCCACAAATCGCATGATAAGCGTGTCCACCCATCCGCCGAAGTATCCGCTGACGCTGCCGATGACCACGCCGATGGCGATGCTGATGCCCACGGCAACGAAACCGATCAACAGCGACACGTGGGCGCCCAGCAGTACACGACAGAGGGTGTCCCTGCCCAACTCGTCGCTGCCCAGGGGGTGCTGCCAGGAAGGCGGCAGGAGTTGCTCCGAAGGATTGGGTTGGATCGGGTCGTAAGGCCAATGGACCCCCGCCAAATTCATCAGCCAGAAGCCCATCCCCGCCACGAAAATGCAGATCATGACCGCCAGGGACGCCGTCGCCGCCCGGTTGGCGGTGAAGCGGCGCCACAGGCCCGCCCGTGGCGCGGCGAGGGTCTGGGCGGGTTGGTCCGTGACGATAATGTCGGATGAGTCTTTCACTTCTGTCCCGTCAATCCAGCCGCACGCGGGGGTCCACCACCGCGTACAGCACGTCGGCCAACAGGTTGCCCAGCAGTACCAGCGCCGAGCCGAGCATCAGTTCCACCATGATTACAGGCATGTCGCGCTCCATCATCGCCTCGTACATCAGCCTTCCCATGCCCGGATAACCGAAGATCTGCTCCACGATCACCGAACCGCCCAAAAACGCCGGCAGCAGGTAACCCAGGAAGGTCACGATCGGGCGGAGGCTGTTCCGCAGGGCGTGCTTGTAGGCGACTTTGGATTCGCTGAGGCCCTTGGCGCGAGCGGTGCGGATGTAGTCTTCGTTCATGGCCTCCACCATGGAGGCCCGCATGTACCGGCTGTCGGTGGCGATACCCCCCAGCGCCAACACGACGGCAGGTGCGAAAACGTGCCAGGTGGCGTCGAGAAGTTCCTGGAATCCGTTGGCGAATTCCACACCGTAGGTCCGCGTGCCCAGTACCGGGATATGCCATATCCGCACGCAGGCCAGCACCAGCATGTAGGCCACCCAGAAGGTCGGCAGGCTGATGAGGGCAAAGCTGACCAGGCTTATGAGCTGGTCGCGCCACCGCCCGTGGTGGCGGGCGGCGTAAATGCCCAGCGGCAGGGAGCAACTGAGCGTGATGACCATCGCCATGGCGCTCAGCGCCAGCGTGGCGGGCATCCGCTCCAGCACCTTGGCGACGGCGGAGCGGTTGTCCTTGAAACTGACCAGCTTGCCCGTAAACGCATCGTGCATAATCAGGCCGTACTGGACGGCCAGGGACCGGTCGAAGTGGAACTGGCGTTTCATCATCTCCCGGACGTGAGGATTGAAGCTGGGGTTCATCTCGGCGCCGGGCAGTGGTATCTGGCCACCTGGGGCCAGGTTGATGACGAAGAAACTGAGGATCGTGATGCCCGCCAGCAGCGGCAGACAGATCAGCAGTCTTCGCAATATGAACTTACCCATGTCGCGTTCCGCTACGGCGTCATCTGGGGCGCCACGGAGCGCGGCGCCCACCAATTCATGTAATGGCCGAATCCCGCTTCTGTGGCCCGGACAGGCTCCAGCAGCCACTGTCCCCCCGCCACGGGACGCCGGACGATGTATTTGTCGCGATACAAGGCGCTGGTGCCCTCGTTGTAGGCCAGGAAAAGATAAGGCTGGTCGCGGTAGATCACCTCCTGGAGCTTTCCGCACAGCCGCGCAATCTCGCCGCGGTCGAAGGTGGTGCGGATCCTCTGGAGAAGCTCGTCGGCCTGGGGGTTGGACAACGCACAGAAGTTCAGCCCAGGCGGGGCGATCTGTGAGCTGTGCCAAAGCTGGTATTGGTCGTAACTGTAGCCCAGCGACCAGCCCAGGATGCAGGCGTCAAACTGCTGGGTGTTGATGTAATTCTTGATGAAGACCGCCCATTCGTAGATAGCCGTGTTGACCTTGATGCCGATCTTCCGCAGATCATCTTGTACCAGCACCGCGATGGCCGAGCGGATTGGGTTGCCCTGGTTGGTGATGAGCGTGAACTCGAAAGCCTTGCCATCCTTGTCAAGCCAGCCGTCCCCATCGGTGTCTCGCCAGCCGGCCTGGGCCAGCAGAGCTTTCGCCGCATTGGGGTCATAGGCAAAAGGTTGGAGTTCCTTGTTGGCGTACCACATCTGGAAGGGAAAAGTCCCATTAGCCTGGCGCGCGTAGCCGCGGTAGACGTAACGGATGATCCGGTCCACGTTGACGGCATGGGCAAGCCCCTGGCGGACGCGTATGTCGGCGAATAACGGCTTCTTGAGGTTCCAGCCGATGTACTCGTAGCTAAGCCCCCACCGACGGAACGTCTGATAGGTGTCTTTGTCGGCTTCGTAGCGGTGGACCTGGTAGGGCAGCAGCCCGTTGGTGTCGAAGCCGCGATCCTCGAAGGTGGCCTGGTTGACGAATGAGTCGGGCAGCAGGCGGTACACCACGGCAGGGAGGTTGGGCGGGCCTTCAAAATAGTCCGGATTGGCCTCAAGGCGGATGAACTCGTTGCGCTTCCATTCCGCCAGGCGGAACGGGCCGGTTCCCAGGGGCTTGAGGTTGTAATTGTCCGCCCACCACGCCGCATCCTTGCCATCCAGGATGTGCCTGGGCAGCAGCGAGATCGTCCAACTGTTGAGACACTCGCTGAAAGGATAGCGATAGACGGCTACGAAGGTTCGCTCATCGGGCGTCTCCACGCGCTTGACCAGCCAGTAGTCGCTGGATCGCGGGGAGCGGTATTGAGGGTCCAGGATGCAGCGGAACGTAAAGGCCGCGTCGGCGGAGGTCAACGGCGCTCCATCCTGCCAGCGAACGCCCCGACGCAACGTGAAACGCAGCACCGGCTCGTTTAGCAGGGCCTGGGACAGCTTGTCCATTACCTCGGCCACCGGGGCCTTCTGTCCGGCCAACGCCTTGGGCAGCGCGTCGAGGAACGGCTGGGCCTGACCGACCAGAGTGACGCTCAGCAGCGAGTCGCCGATGGGCAGTGTTTCGTAAATGCGCTTCTCCGGCAAGGAGGCGTCCAGCGTCGCCAAAGCGGCCTGGATCGCCTTGGCTGTCACCGCGTTGCCATCGGCGAAGGTAGCGGTTGGATCGAACGTGAGCGTCAGCACGGTGACGGGCAACAGTTTCGTGCGATCCACGATTGCGAACAAATCCTTCTCGTAATCCGTTCCGGCCACCAGACGTTCGTTGGGGTCGCCCAGGTGCAGCAACAGGCGGTCGCCGTCCCGCCGGAGCGATACCAGCCGCATGGAAGGCCACCGATCGGTTGCGGCCTGGAGCTTCGCCAGGGCATCGGCGGCGGAGTCTTCCGTTGCGAAAAATGCCGTGGAATCCTGGGAGAGATGGTAGTCTTCCGCCAGGTCGCCGACGATGTTGAGTTTTTCATCGAACTTAAGAAGGCCGTTGAAGACGAACTTTTCGATATCTTCGGCGGCGGTGGTCTGGGCGATGATGGGGTTGAGGTCGTCAGGTTCGCCGATGCTGCCGAGGGTGAGCTGGTCCTTGCGGGCCGAGACGTTAAGGTTGCCGACGACCAGGAACGCCATCAGCATCCATGCCAGAAGGATTATCAGCGGCGCCAGCAGCAGATATTTTATCAAGGGTCCCGCTCCATGGGGCACGGCTGGGGCGAACATGGGCGGGATTACCCCGCCGCCAAGGATCTTCGCCCAAACATCCTGCGATCCCAAGATTCCAGGGTTGGCAAGGCTCCTCTACCGTGGGGGAACCTTACGCCCCAGGCCCTTACGTTCCTGCCGGAGAAGTGCTGGGCTTGGCCGACGGCGCCGTCGGCAACTCATCCAAACCGTAACCGCCCGCGATGAGGGTTTCGCGCCAGGCCTGCACTGCGGAAAGGACCGCCAGGCCGCGATCAATGGGATCCTTTATCGACATCGCCGCGGTCATCGGGCTTTTCCGCGCTTTGGTGACGTAGTTCAGGGCGTTCTCGCAATCCTGGAGCAGCGGTTCCAGCGCCGAACCGGCGGGGCTATCCGGTTCCACGCTGGTCACTTTCTTTGCCGCCGACCACGTCATGGCATAGACCATCGGAAGGATGGTCGCCGAAGTGGCGTTGTCGGCCGAGAGGGTGTCGTATGCGTTCCGCAACGCCGCGATGCCGCCGCGACAGCAGGCGATCATCTCCGCGTCCCCGGAGGCCACCCGATCGCACAGGCCCGGCCAGATACCCGCAAGGATAGCCAACAGCCGCTTGCGCGCCTGATCGAAGTCCTGGGCGGTCATCGACCTGGGCGGGTCCGAATCAATAAAAAACATCCCGAAGGCCTCACCAAGCACCAGCGGGGAATCCTCGGTTGAAGCGGCTTTGGCCAAGGCCGCATACATGGTCTCGGCGTAGTCCTTGCCTTGCGCCAGGACCAACAGCCGGATGCGGAGATAGCCCTGCCATGCGTAGAGTCGCAGCGCCGGATTGGGATGCGTCAGCATGGTGTTCAAAGCCGTCTGGACCGGCACCTGGCGTATCTGCGAAACCACCAGGCCGGCATTGATCTGCTTGCGTGAGTCCGCCTGTTTCAACAAGTCCCCGATGCCCTTGGCGACCTGCTCGGCGAAGACGTACTGGTACTTCATGCTGTCGTAGCGGTTGTAGTCGGCCATCAGGCCCTTGCGTGCGGCGAGGATCTCCGAATCGCTATTGGCGTCGCCAAGGCGGACCAGCCAATACCGAACGGCCTGGGAAACCTGCTCCACGTGGGCGGTCAACAGGCCGGACTTCAAGGCGCTTTCAGGAATGTTCAAAGCCACCGGTTCTGTCGATGGGTTGTCCTGCGCCATCATTGGCGAGGCCAAAAACAACAAGAGGCATACCCCCAACACGCGGATTCCCGGACACTGAAAGGCGCTCATGTTTTTTGGCCTGTTTTTTTCCGTGCTGAAGTTCATTCTCCAGGACCAACAGCGTATCGGCACAGCCGGCGGGGTGTCAAGTTTCAAAGACAGGTTTTCAGGGTCTTTCAATTCTTATCTCTTTATCTCTTATCACACAAGACCGAGGAAATCACCAAGCTCACGAAGACAACCAAGACCAAAAAAAGACATTATGGAATATCGTTGTGCTTGTATGTTGAATTCAGTCATGGCCAATGTTCCCATAGGAAGCAGTCTGGCCGAGGCATCGCCATTGGGTAAGCGAGGCACGAAAACATGAGTGGTGACACCGCGATGATGTGGACGGATCAGGACGGTCCTGAGAAGGACTATTACGTGGCGTTCCGTGGGGCCTTTGAACTGGCAAGCTCCAGCGAGGTGGAGATCCGCCTGTTGGGCGCGACGACCTTCCTGGCCTGGCTGGATGGCGGCTGGTTGGCCGAAGGCCCGGCGCGGTTCCCCGCTGTCCTGCCGGAATATCTCTCCGTCCGGGCACGTCCCCGCCCCGGCAGGCATGTCCTGGCGGTCGAGGCGCACTACGCGGGGTTACAGACCAACGTTCATCCCGACATCCCGCCTTTTTTGTGGTGCCAGGTCCTGGTTGGGGACCGGCGGATTCCCATCGAGTGGAAATGTCTCCGGCTGGAGGGTCACCATTCCCAGACCAGGAGGGTCAGCCAATGGGTAGGCTGGATCCTCTGGCGGGACACTCGCAAGGAACCCGCCGACTGGCAGGCGGCCGACTTCGATGACACGGCCTGGCCGGCGACGAGCAAGGCCGATCCGGGAATCGGTCCCATCGGTCCACCTACCATTGCTCCCGTGCGACGTATTGGCCATAAGCTCTCCCCCCTGGCGGAGGGCGAATTCGCCGAAACATTCAAGGCTTTCCGAGAGGACCCCCCAGCCGGTTTTTTCCTTCGCGACCTTGGCCCGACGGACCTGCCGCCCCAGGGCCTGTGGCGTCGCTACGACCTGGGGCGCGTCTGCCTGGGCCGGCCAAGGTTCCTGCTGGACCTGCCCGCCGGGGCGGTGGTGGACATGGGCTACGCTGAGTATCTACAGCATGGGCGGGTTGCGCCCTATATTTACGGCCTGTCGTGCAACTTCGATCGGTTCATCGCCCGCGGCGGCCTACAGGAATTCTGTCCGCACAACCCGCGGGGGATGCGGTTCCTGGAAGTGCATGTCCTGGCCGAGGGCCGTTTGATACGGTTCGTGGAGGAAGCATTCGACGAGCGAGGCTACCACGATCAGCCGGTGGGACGGTTTGCCTGTGACGACGACATGCTCAACCGCATCTGGCGGGCGGGGGTGGATACCTACCGCGCCTGCGCCGAGGACGCCATCCTGGATTGTCCCACCCGCGAGCGAGGCCAATGGTTGGGCGACGCGACCGTTGGAATGGCCACCGCCTCGGTGGCCTATGCCGATGTTGCACTGACGCGGCGATGCCTGGTTCATTCGGCGATTTGCGCCAGGCGGGACGGATTAATCACCGGGATTTCGCCGTGCAACCCATGTTTCATCCCTTCCTACTCAATGCGATGGGCGGCCATCTGCCTGGAGTATTACCGGCTCAGCGGAGACCGAAGGCTCCTGGAGGAGTTGTACCCGTATGCCTGGAGGAACCTGGCGGCGCTTGAGCCGCGCATCGGTGACGAAGGGTTGGGCAATCTCACTGAATGGAATTTCGTTGACTGGGGTTGCCTCCGGCCTGAGGGGACGGTGGATATCCTCGCCAATCTCTTCCTGCTGGAATGTCTGGGGGCGATGGATTCCTGGTGTCGGATACTGGATCGTCGCGACGACCTGCCGCGCCTTGATAAGTTGTACAATCACATCCGTGGGGTGGCCGGAACCTGGTTGGAGGATCGTCTCAAGGGTGGAGGGGACCGCTGGCGGAGCGTCGGCTACCATGCGGCGGCGCTGGCGCTGCGAGCGGGGCTCATCGACGGACGATTCGAGGCCCAGTGCGTCGAATACCTCAAGGCCCATATGCTGGAATGCTTTCCCAACGATCTCTCGGCCCCGCGCAACAGCGATGGCTCGGTCCGCTCATCCCGAATCATTACCCCGTATTTCGCCCATTTCGTCCTGCCGCTGCTTATCGAGCGCGGGCAGATGGACTTTGTGATGGACCAGTACCGTACTTGTTGGGGCTGGGCGATCGGGGAGGGAAGGACCACGCTGGTGGAGGTCTTCGACACGCGATGGAGCCACTGCCACCAGTGGTCGTCCTGCCCGACCTGGCAACTGTCCCGTTATGTTCTGGGGCTGCACAACCGCTTCGACCTGGGCAGGGACCACTATGACCTGCGGTTGATTGGCGGCTCGCTGCGGCGGGCGGAGGGGGCGATTCCCTTCACCCGCCCCTTCGGCTGCGATGGCGACGATCCTTCCACTGGCGCCATCGACGTTTCCTGGCGGCGGGAGGGGGGCAAGATCCTCTACCACCTGCGGACGCCCCGGCCCGTCTGGTTGCACCCGCCGGCTGCCCAAGCGGGCGGAAAAGGGCAAGTTGTAGAGGTCGCCGGCCAATGGCAGACCGTCCTGCCCTGAGTTGTTTGAATCGCGCGCGGACCGCATCGTGGCGGATCAATGGCGGGGAACTTGTTGTCGGGACTTGATTCTCCCGCGTTTTTGGAGATTCTATGCCCCATGGCCGAGACATACTACATCACGACGCCGATCTACTACGTCAACGATGTGCCCCATATCGGGCACTCCTACACCACTATCGCCGCCGACGTGTTGGCGCGATATCACCGCGGGATCGGCAGAGATGTCCACTTCCTGACCGGCACCGACGAGCATGGCATCAAGATCGTCAAGGCAGCCGCGGAACGGGGCATCAGTCCCAAACAACTGGCCGACGAGGTCGTGGTGCATTTCGAGCAACTTTGGCGGGACCTGAACATCTCCAACGACGACTTTATCCGGACCTCCCAGCCGCGGCACGAACGGCGGGTGCAGGAGATTATCCGCCGCCTGGTCGCCAAGGATGAAATCTACCTTGGCAGCTACCAGGGATGGTACGACGAGGGCCAGGAGGAGTTTGTCACCGAGTCAACCGCCCGCGACAACGAGTGCAAAAGCGTCATCACCGGCAAGCCACTGGTGCGGTATAGCGAACCGAGTTATTTCTTCCGCCTCTCCAAGTGGGCGCCTCGCCTGATCGAACACATCCAGGCGACGCCATCGTTCATCCTTCCCGAGGCGCGGCGCAATGAGGTGCTCAGCAAGCTGGCCGCCGGCGTGGAGGACCTGAGCATTTCCCGGCCTCTGGAGAAACTCAATAATTGGGGCGTACCCCTGCCCAACGACCCGGCGCATTCCGTTTACGTCTGGATCGACGCCTTGAGCAACTACTATACGGCATTGGGATGTCCCCCGGTGGGCGACGAATACGACGGCAAGGGCGCCCGTTACTGGCCGGCTGACGTGCACCTGATCGGAAAGGATATCCTCTGGTTCCACGCTGTGTACTGGCCGTGCATGCTCATGGCGCTGGAGCTTCCGCTGCCGCGATGCGTCTTCGCCCATGGGTGGTGGACATCCGAGGGCAAGAAGATGTCCAAGAGCCTGGGTAACTTCGTCTCGCGCGACACCATCGCCGAAATATGCAAAAACTTCTCCCGCGACGTCTACCGCTACTTCCTGCTGCGACAGGTGCCCTTCGGGGGCGATGGTGACTTCTCCCACCCGATGCTGCTCCAGCGATACAATACGGAACTCGCCAATAGTATCGGTAACCTGTTGAGTCGCACGGTGAACATGATCGGACGATATTTTCAAGGGACTATTCCTGCTCCGCTGGAGGCCCACGCCGCCCAAGGCGCCGCCGTAGTCGCCGCGGGGGAGGAACTTTGCCGATCCACCCCGGAGGCGATGGCCGCCTGCCAGCTCCACGTACCCCTTGAGAAGCTGCTGGCGCTGGCGGGGGAGACCAACCGATATATCGACGTGACCGAACCCTTCAAACTGGCCAAGGATCCCGCCCAGCGCCCGCGGCTGGCGACGGTNNGCCGCCTGGGGTGTCCTGCCCGCGGGGACGAAGACAGCCCAGGCCGAGCCGCTGTTTCCACGGAAAATCGGATGAGCACTGCCGGCGGGAAAAAGAGTATCGAGGACATCATCCGCGCCGACGGGCGTTACCCGCCGGAGGCCTTTGAGTTCCTGCTCAAGGAGGGCCTGGCCCACGCTGTCCGGGAGGTGTATGACTCCCCCGGCCGGCAGGGGGGCGAAGGTTCGCACGGGGCGCCGATCGGTCAAGCCAAGCGATCCGCGATCCCCGACGGCCCTGCGCGCCATGTCACCGGCAGGCAACTTTGCCTGGCCTTGCGAGACGAGGCCATCGAGAAGTGGGGCATGTTGGCGGCGGTGGTCCTGGCCAAGTGGAACATCCGCTCGACGCTGGATTTTGGGAATATGGTCTACCTGCTCATTGAGCACGGTATGATGCAGAAGACCGAAGAAGACAGTGTTGAAGATTTCCGCGACGTCTTCGACTTCGCGGAGGCCTTTGGAGCTGCACCGGAGTTTCGGTTCAAGGAATGAACGCCAAGCCACCCAAGGAAGGTCCGCCTGCCGGGCAAATCCCCGACCCAGTGGATATCGTCGACGGCATACCCGATCGCAGCGCAACTCGACCGGTGTGGAAGTACATGGTGATGGCGGCGGTGTTTGCCGCATGGCTGGCGTTTCTGGCGTATTGCTGGCTGGCTGGGGGGGCGAATCGTTGAGGATAGGATATCGCATGGTATCAGGCAGAACATCGAAACGGGCCGCACGCGGCATGGCGAAGGTTTTTCTTCTGGCGGCGATTGCAGGAAGTTTGCCGGTGGGCTGCTCCCCCGGGCAGGTTCACGCCAACGGAAGCCTCGTAGCCGCTCCGGCGGGGTCTTTGAGCGTCTATCAACTGGCCGAGCGGCTGGGCATGCAGGTCGTCGATGTCACGATCATGATGGCCACCCTCCGTGACTCGCACGATACGGTGGTCATCTACGCCGAACCGGGCAGCCTGGCATACGTCAACGGCAGGGTGCTGGCGGCGCCCAGGGGCGGCGTGATGGCCGTCGATGATATCCTCTTCGTGCCACAGGATTACGAGCCTGCGATCCGCTCGGCTCTGCGGATGCCCTCCACCCCACCACCGCCGCCGCCGCTGCCTTCCATGCCGCCACCAGGCCGGGAACCGCCACCAACTCGCCAGGCGGTCGGGCGCCTGGGCACGGTCGTTATTGATGCCGGTCATGGCGGGCAAGACCCGGGCACAATCAGCGTCTATGGCGTCAGGGAAAAGACTATCGTGTTGGATGTCGCCCAGACGGTGGCCGAGAGGCTTATCCAGTCCGGTGTGGACGTGCGTCTGACGCGCGACGGGGATGAGTTCATCCCGCTGGAAGGCCGCGCCGAGATCGCCAACCGATGCCGGGCGGCGCTGTTTGTCAGCATCCACGCCGACTCGGCCCCGCGGAACCGCGCTGCCAGCGGGTTCACCGTCTACACCAATCGAACCCCCTCGCGAGGTTCTATCGCCGCCGCCGATGCCGTCATTGGCGACCTGTCCTCGGCCGGGGGAGACTCTCGAGGCCGACACGAGGCCAACTATCGCGTGCTGGTGGGCGCCAGTTGCCCGGCCATCCTGGTGGAAATCGGCTTCTTGTCCAATGCGCGTGAGGCTGCCAACCTGGGCAACCAGGGCTATCGCGACCGCCTGGCTGCCGCCATCGCCGCCGGCGTGCTCGATTACCTCGCCAGACGATAGGCCGATAAGCGACCGGGGATTTGCCCCGCGGCGCGGACGAATCGTATGGTTCNNNGAGGCGATGGTGAAGTTCCGCCATGTCCGCGGTGGAGGAGAGGCCAAGAGCCAAAACCGCATTACCAGCATCTGCTCGGAGCATTCCTGTCCGGCGCAAGATCAGCAGGATAGCGCCGAAAGCTGGTAAGGCCTCTCCACGGTTTCGATATAAAGCGAATCCCAGGCTGGGTCGTTCACGGCCTCAGCTTGGCGCGCAGCTCAGCCAGGAAACTCGCGCGGACACGCTTGGGCAGGGCCTCCATCGCCGGTTCGTGCGCATTACCCTCGATGAAATCATCCACCGCCTGGACGCCCAATGCCCCGAAGTTTCGCAGCTTCATCACCTGAACATCGGCGCCTTGGAGATTGTTCCTGGCCATCTCCAGGACATAGTTGACCGCGAAGTGGTGCAGGTCGGCGCTGGTGAGGTTTTCGCGTTCCTCCAGCGGTTCCAACGTCCCTTTTTTGCCCAGGGCGATCAGGTCATGTTCCCGCCGATAAAGTTCCTGGACGTGTTCCTGGAGACGATGTTCCTCCTGATCGTCCAACGGGGCCAGGTCAAGCAGTTCCTCTTCCTTCACCGGACTGGGGATGTAGGTGCTCTTGGCACAGAAGGGGCACTTGCCCCTCTTTCCACCGGCGGTGTCGGGGGCCTGGATCTCCTTGTGGCAGAACTCGCAGCGGAAAGTAATTCCCATGTCGTTACTCTCCCATGACCTTGATGACCAGCTTCTTGGGCCGCCGGCCGTCAAATTCCGCGTAGAACACCTGCTGCCAGGGGCCCATGTCCAGCTTGCCGGCTGTAACCGGCAGGATCACCTCGTGATGGACCAGCAGACTCTTGAGGTGCGCGTCGCCGTTGGTTTCGCCGGTACGGTGGTGTCGGTAGTCGTCGCGATAGGGCGCCAGGCCTTCCAGCCACCGGTCGATGTCGCCCAGCAGGCCGTCCTCGGCATCGTTGACGAACACCCCGGCGGTGATGTGCATCGCCGAGACGAGCACCATGCCCTCTCGCACGCCGCTGCGGGTGACGGTATCGGTAACACGAGAAGTAATGTTGATGTTCTCCCGCTTGGCGGCGGTGTGGAAGGTCAGGTATTCCGTCAGCGTTTTCATGGGCTGCGATTGTCTCCTACCATCCATTCGACCGGCGGCGGCCCGTAATCCATCCGATTCCCAGAAGGATCAGCCCCGCCAACCCGATCGGACCGGCGGCGAACCATGCCAGGAACATCAGCAATTTCACCACCACCAGCAGGATTGCCAGGGCGATCAGCGTCGCGCCGGCGAGGTAGAATCGGTTCGATCCCATGGAGTCCGCCTTTCAAGCATCGTATCGTTGGCGCGGTCCATTGACACGCCGTCGTTGAAGCGGCCCGGCATCGGCATTTGGCGCGTCGTACGCCTGTGCCTATGATAGCAGGGCGGACCCGCCGGGCAAATGCCCCACAACCCCCGCGCGGGACGAGTACATGGAAAACATCGGAGAATTGATAAGCCGGAGGCTTTTGACCCGCGTGTCGCGTCCGGGCCAATACATCGGTCTGGAGATCAACGCGCGTTGCCCCGAAGTCTCTGCCGCCGAGGTCACGGTCGCCTTGGCATATCCCGACAGCTATTCGGTGGGCATCAGCCACCTGGGCAGCCAGGTGCTGTATCAGATGCTCAACGACATCCCGGGCGTGGCCTGCGACCGGGCCTATTGCCCGTTCCCCGACGCCGAAGCCGTCTGCCTCGCCGAGGGCGTCCCGCTGTTCGGCTGGGAAAGCCGCTGCCGCCTGCGCGACTTTGACATCCTGGGCTTCTCGCTGGCCTACGAGTTGTGTGTCACCAACGTGCTGACGATGCTCGACCTGGCCGGGATACCGTTGCGGGCCGACCAGCGCGGGCGGGGCGACCCCATCGTCGTCGCAGGCGACGCCCTGGCCGACTCGCCCGAACCGGTCGCCGATTTCTTCGACCTAATCATCCCCGGCGACGGGGAAGGACCACTGCGCGAGCTGGTTGAGATCGTCCGAACGGCCAAGCGATGTGGCGCCAGCCGGGAGGAGACCGTCCTCCAGGCCGCGCGAACCATGCCCAGCGCCTACGCCCCGCTGTACTACCGTCCCGCCCGACTCACCGATGGCGCCTCGACGGCGGCGGTGGAGCCGCTTCGGACGGATCTTCCTGCGCGGATCGAGCGGGCGTGCCTGAAGCGGCTGAGCGACTCGCCCGCCCTGGTCCGTCCCCTGGTTCCCTTGGCCGAGGCGGTCCANNCAGGCGGGGCATACGCGCCTGCCGGTGCGGATACGAAGCGTCGATGAGATCGTCTCCATCGCGCGGGCGGCGCTGACGGCGACGGGATACCGTGAAATATCGCTGCTGAGCTTATCGTCGGGCGACTACCCGCACCTGGAAGAACTCATCACTCGGCTGAACGCCGAATTTGCGGGCCGGCGGGTGTCGGTGGGGCTGCCTTCACTTCGCGTGGGCCAGCAACTTCGCGTGCTTCCGGCGCTGACCAGTGTGGTCCGCAAGGGCGGGCTGACCATCGCCGCCGAGGCCGCCTCGCAACGCCTACGAGAGGCCATCGGAAAGGACATCAGCGACGAAGACATGGTTGCAGGCGTCCGCGCCGCCTACCAGGCGGGCTGGCAGCGGGTGAAGGTGTACCTAATGGCCGGATTGCCGGGGGAGACCGACGCCGACATTGACGCGATGTACGACCTCTGCCGCCGCCTCTCCGACGCGCGCAAGGACATCGACGGCCGTCGGGGAACAATCTCCGCCAGCGTCTCCTGGCTGGTGCCCAAACCACACACGCCGATGCAATGGTGCGCGATGCGTGATGCGGACTACTTCCTTGCCGTCCGGCGGCGGCTGCGCGAGCGAAGCCATCGCTCGCCGGTGGCCTTCAAGTTTCATCGGGTGGAGCGGAGCCTGCTGGAGGGCGTTTTGTGCCGCGGGGACCGGCGGATCGGATCGCTCATCGAGGCCGCTTGGCGCGGCGGGGCGAGGATGGATTCCTGGGACGATTTCTTCGACTATTCCAAATGGACAACAGCCTTCGAGCAAACGGGTATCCAGGCGGCGGAGTTCCTCCGTCCATTTGCTCTCGACGCCCCGCTTCCCTGGTCGCACATTGCAGGACCCCACAGAGAGGAGTTCTTGAAAAACGAGTATACACGGATGATGGAAGTCCTGGGGCGCGGCGAGACGGAGCCTCGCCGCGCGGATACCCAAGCATAAGAAGCTCTATGTCTTTGCGTAGAAGCGTTTGACTGTCGAGACTACGTGGGCAATCTGTTCGTCGGTAATCTCCGCGAAGATCGGCAGGGCCAGCACTTCGGAGGCTGCCTTTTCGGCGACGGGGAAATCGCCCGCGCGGTAGCCCAGGCTCGCGAAGCACTCCTGCTGGTGGAGGCAGAGGGGATAGAAGATCGACGCGCCCACGCCCTCGGCGCGGCAGACGGCATGCAGTTGGTCCCGCCGCTGGGCGCGAATGACATACTGATGGTAAATGTGTTCGTTGCCGTCGCGGACCTTGGGCGTGACGACGGCGGCGCAGCCGCCCAGCAGTTCGGTATAACGGGCCGCCACCTCGCGTCGCCGGGCGGTCCAGGCGGGCAGGTGGCCCGTCTTGACCACAAGCGCGGCGGCGTTGATGTTGTCCATGCGGAAATTGCCTCCGATGCGCTTGTAATAATAAGTCGGTGACTGGCCGTGGTCGCGAAGGATCGCCAGTGTTTCAGCCAGTTCCCGGTTCTGCGTCAGGACCATTCCGCCGTCGCCGAACCCGCCTAGATTTTTCGTGGGGTAGAAGCTCAGGCATCCGACGGTCCCGATGGAGCAAACATTGGCTCCGCGGTAGGTCGCCCCGATGGCCTGGGCGGCATCCTCCACAATGGCCAGTTTGTGGCGACTGGCGATGGCCATGATCGCGTCCATTTCGGCGGCCTGGCCATAGAGGTGAACGGGGATGACGGCCTTGGTCCTGGCGGTGACGGCAGAAGCGATGGCGGCGGGGTTGATGTTGAACGTGTCGGCTTCGATATCCGCGAACACTGGCCTGGCGCCCAGGCGGCTGATACATCCGGCGGTGGCGAAGAACGTAAACGGCGTGGTGATGACCTCGTCGCCCGGTCCGATGCCCAGCGCCATCAAACTGACCAGCAGGGCGTCGGACCCGCTGGAGACGGCAACCCCTGCCGCGCAGGCGCAATACTCCGCCAGCAGACACTCCAGCTCCCGCGCAGGGGCGCCATTAATTAATTGCTGGCTTTCAATGACCGCCTCGATGGCGGGCATGATCTCGCTCCGCAACGCGGCGAATTGTGCCTGGAGATTCAGCGGTGGAACCTGCATTGTCGCTACCTCCCAGCCGCGCTTAGGCGGCGGACGGCCTTGAATGCTTCAAAGGCCGCGAATGGAATCAACGAAAACCCCAGGGCAATGAGCCACTGCGTCCCGCTGAGGGCCTGGGTCTTGAAGAGTTGTCGCAACGGCTCAGACGCCACGGCCGCGACCGCAATTACCGCCGACAGCAGGATGGCCCACAGCAGTCGGGTATTGGTGAAGGGGTTGATCTGCCAGGCATTGCGGGTTTCCGAACGGAAACTGTAGGCGCGGGTCAATTCAGCCATCGCCAGTGTCATAAAGGCCATGGTTTCGGCCAGGCGGTCATCGGATGCGGGATTCGCCTCCATCGACCGGCCCGTCAGATACGACAGGATAACCGCCGCGGCGATGAAGACGGCGTTGAACAGCACCACCTTCATGTGGAAGCCGTTGACGATGCCTTCCCTGGGATTCCTGGGCCGGCGGGTCATGATACCCGGTTCCGGTGCATCCACGCCCAGGGCCAAGGCGGGCAGGCCGTCGGTAATGAGGTTGATTAGCAGTATCTGGACGGCAGCAAGGGGGGAGTTTAGACCGATCAGGATGGGCACGAACACCACCAGGATTTCGCCCAGGTTACAGGCCAGCAGGTAGAGCACGAACTTGCGGATGTTGTCGAAGATGGCCCG
>PMBX01000028.1:0-2260 GCA_003153915.1 Phycisphaerales bacterium | reverse complement strand
TCGTTGACTCCGTCGCCGGTCATGGCGACCACCTCGCCGTTGTGCTGAAGGGCCTGGATGATCTTGAGCTTCTGTTCCGGCCAGACGCGGGCGAAGACCCGCATTTTGTCGATTCGCCGGGCAAGTTCCTCGGGAGACAACTCCTCCAATTCTCGCCCGGAGAGCATCTCGTCGCCTTCGCGGAGCATTCCCAGGTCGTCGGCGATGGCGCGGGCGGTCATGAGATTGTCCCCGGTGATCATGATTGTGGTGACCCCGGCGCTTTGGGCTTCCCGCAGGGCGAGCCTCGCCTCCGCTCGCGGCGGGTCGATCATGCCCATCAACCCTACCAGGACCAGATCCTGTTCGTCATTGGGACCGAGCTTTCCGGTGGCGTTCAGGTCCTTCCAGGCAAACGCCAGCACGCGCAGCGCAGAGCCGGCCATCTCGGAGATGGCCTTGTGAATGGCTTCCACGTCCGAGGCCGCCAGTGGAGCAGTCCCCTCGCCGCGCTGATACCGATTGCACCGGCCCAGCAACACGTCCGGGGCGCCCTTGACCAGCATCCTTCGCCCTCCGGCCAACTCGTGCACCGTTGACATCATCTTCCGCTCGGAACTGAATGGCAGTTCACCGACGCGGCGGTACTCGGTCCTGACGTTCTGTACGGAGACGCCCTGGGCCTGGGCGTAGTCCAGCAGCGCCAGCTCGGTGGGGTCGCCGAAACGGTGCGTCTGGTCGCCCTGGGTTTCCACGTGTGAATCGTTGCACAGGACGCCCACGCGGATCAATTCCGTTCGGGTTGCATCGCCGGCTAAGCGGTCGGTGAGCAGTTCCTCCGCCGCCGCGGCGCGGGTGACGGTCATGCGGTTCTGGGTGAGCGTTCCGGTCTTGTCGGTGCAGATGTAGGTCGCGCATCCCAGGGTTTCCACCGCCGGAAGCTTGCGGACGATGGCGTTGCGCAGGCTCATGCGATAGACACCCAGGGCCAGGACGATGGTCGTAATTGCCGGCAGACCCTCGGGGATGGCCGCCACCGCCAGGCTGACGGCGACCATGAACATGTTCTTGACGGTCTCCAGCCCGCCGGCGCCCCGGTTCCGCGCCCACAGCAGCCCGGCGGCGAACACCACCGCGCAGGTCACCAGCGTGATGATCCCCAGCAGCTTGCCCAGCCCGGCGAGGTTCCTGCCCAGCGGGGTGACGGGCGGTTCCTCCTTGCCGAGCAGCGCGGCGATATGCCCGATCTCCCGCTGCATCCCCGTCGCCGTGGCTAGGCCCGTCCCACGGCCGTAGGCCACGTGCGTCCCGGCGTAGGCCATGTTCAACCGCTCCGGTAGCGTGGCCTCGGCGGGCAGCGCCGAAACGGACTTCTCCACGGGTAGCGACTCCCCCGTGAGGCTCGCCTCGTCGGCGCGCAGGTTGAACGACTCGACCAGTCGCAGGTCGGCGGGGATTGCGTCGCCCTCCCGCAGCACCACCAGGTCGCCGGGGACGACTTCCTCGCAGCTTATCTTGCCCGGTCTGCCATCGCGGATGACCTCGCAAGTAGGCACGGACATCTTCTTCAAGGCATCAAGCGCCTTGCCAGCCTTGTACTCCTGAATCACCCCCAGCAGGGCGTTGATCACCAGGATCGCCAGGATCACCAATGCGTCGGTGACTTCCCCCATGACGAACGACACCAGGCACGCGGCCACTAAGATCAGCACCAACAGGTCGCGGAACTGGTCGAAGAACATCGCCGCCAACGTCTTGCGATGAGCTTCGCTCAGGACGTTTCTACCGTACCGCGCGAGGCGGTCGGCGGCTTCGGTTTCACTCAGACCTGCCGAGCGGCTGCTGGAGAGGGCCTCTGCCGTCTGCTCCAGGCTCGCGGCGTGCCAGATTTGTTGGGGACCGGTCAAAGGCAGGCATCTCCTGTGGAATATCGACCAACCAAGGGAAATGTAACTTATTGGGCCACGCCGGACCGGTCAACCATATTCACGACTGACTCATATCCGCTTTTTCGTGAGCCGCGAACAAGCGCGAACAAGCGCGAACATGCATTGGTTTTGCATCTATCGCGGAGGAGGCATGTTGCAAATAACGCTGTCGATGTGCCACGGACGCGGCGACAACGGAAACTCACGTGACAGGGTTTCTGCGGCGAGGCCGATACCCTCGATATTCAATCAAGGCTTTTGCAAGATTTCCAAAAAGGATGGTTCCTTTTGAGTTCGTGTCTGTTCGCGTCTGTTCGCGGCAAAGTAGAAACTGGGGATGATTGAGTATTCGC
>PMBX01000265.1:8387-9668 GCA_003153915.1 Phycisphaerales bacterium | reverse complement strand
GTGCTCACCCCGCCTGGCGCGGCGGCAATATCGTCGACGGAAGGTCCGCCGGCTGGAACTATCCAACCTGGAGCGGTGGGCGTGTTGACCGCGGTCTGCCGGCCGGTGGGACAGGCCCGATTCGGCGACCGCCTCATCGAAGTATCCTCCGACGGGGCCTTCCTGCCTCCCGGAACACAGGTAGCGGTCCTGAAGGTCGAGGGCACTCGTATCGTGGTCAGACCGATAAGCTGAGGCGCGATAACTTACGGTGGCGGAGAACGGAAATGATCGGGGATGTGATCCNNAAGGATCGGGGATGTGATCCTGATTGTCGTGTTGTATCTGGCGGCCATGGCACTGGTGGTGTTGGAGATATGCACGCCGTTTTTCGGGCTAATCAGCGTCCTGGGGCTGGGTTGCCTGACGGCGACTGTCTACCTGTGCTTCCAATTGTCGCAATTGACGGGGATCATCGCCACCGTCGCCACTGTAATGGCTTTTCCCCTATTTGTGATCTGGGCGGTCCGCACAATCCCCAAGACCCCCCTGGGCCGGCGACTGGCTCTGAAGAAGGAACTCGTCGCGCCGGGGGAAGGCACGCCCCAAGCCGATCAGTTGCGGCAACTGGTGGGAAGGGAAGGCGTGGCTGAAACGCTGCTCCGCCCCGGCGGGATGATCCTTCTGGACGGCCAGCGGTTGGACGCCGCCGCCGAGAGCGAANNTGATCGAAAAGGGCAGCCGCGTCCGCGTCCTTCGTGTCACGGCAAACTCACTGGTCGTGCGCAAGGTCGAGGACTAGAAACTCTGCCCGGCCCCTGGCCCTTGCCGAGGACCTGATCGCCGGGCAATAATAACCGTGTCGATTTGATGGATTGACGAAGTGCACTTCATGCGACTACGAAGGGAATGATTATGATCCTGGCGGAAACTCCCCAAGCCTGGCCGTGGGTGGTCGGTGGAATCCTGGTCGTCTTCGGCCTAATCGTCCTGAGCCTCATCGGACGGTTCATCAAGCTGTGGATACAGGCCTACTTCGCCCGGGCCAACATCACCATGTTCGACCTGATCGGCATGAGCCTGCGGAAGGTCGATCTGCGNNGTCATCGTGCTCAGCAAGATTCGCGCCGTGCAGTCGGGCCTGAATCTGACCACCGGCGAGATGGAAAGCCACTACCTCTCCGGCGGACGGGTGCCCAACGTCATCACCGCCCTTATCGCCGCTAACCGCGCCAACATCGCCCTGGATTGGAGACTGGCGACCGCCATCGACCTTGCCGGGCGCGACATCCTCGACGCCGT
>PMBX01000265.1:0-8329 GCA_003153915.1 Phycisphaerales bacterium | reverse complement strand
GGCATCGTCACCGCCATCGGCTCGGCGGCATCCTACAAGGAAGTGCTGGAAAACCCCGACCGCATCTCCAAGCGCGTGCTGGAGAAGGGCCTCGACGCGGGTACCGCATTCGAGATCCGCTCCATCGACATCGCCGATGTGGACGTGGGCGACAACATCGGCGCCAAGCTCCAGGCCGACCAGGCCGAGGCGGACAAGCGGCGTTTCCAGGCCGAGGCGGAAAAACGCCGCGCCATGGCCATGGCGCTCGAGCAGGAAATGCAGGCCCTTATCCGCGAAAACCGCGCCAAGGTCGTCCTGGCCGAGGCGGAAATCCCCCTGGCCATCGCCGAGTCCTTCCGCAAAGGCAACCTTGGCATCATGGACTATTACCGCCTTAAGAACATCCAGGCCGACACTGACATGCGAGAAAATATCGCCGGCGGCGGAATGCCCGGCGGAAAGCAGGATAAGCCCTGATGGCAGCCGGACACCATTATGATTCAGCCGCATTACATCCTGGCCGATAAAGGCGACCTGATCCAGATTGTCCTGGTCCTGGTCATCCTGGGCATCAGCACCATTGCCCGTAAGATCAGTCAGGCCAGACAGCAGGCCCAGGCAGAGCAGGAGGCGCAAAGGCGCCCTTCGGCGGAGCGAATTCAACAAACGACTCCTCCTACCGCGCCTAAAAGCCAGCCGGACGCGCGGCGCGGCTCGCGACGTGTTCCCCTCAGGCCGGATGAGGCATTGGCCGCCGCCTTCCGCCGCCAAATGGGCATGGAACAAGAGGAACTTCCCCTGCACAGCCCACCCCCTATCGAGGCACTACAAGTCGAGAAAGACCAAACGGTGTATCACACCGGGGCGGAGGGCCAGGGGGTGGAAGTGGAATTGCAGCACCAACAGCAGAGGCTCCAGATGGAGGACCGCCTCCACCGTCAACGAATGGCCACGCGGACGCCCGGCGAAGCCGACACGAAAGGAATCGAAAACCGGCTGCTCCACATCCCCAAGGCCGAACAACTGCATTCCCTCCAACAAGCCGCATTGGTCAGCCCGTCCATTGAACTGCTACGCCAAGCCGTCATCTGGCATGAGATACTCTCCCCTCCCAAGGCCCTCCAGCACCGCCGAGAGCCTTGGTCCATTTGACACAACAGGAGTTTCACGCCAATGATTAACGTCACCGACATCCTCCACGCGACGGATTTCTCCGACCTATCGATCCATGCCCTCAAGTATGCCGAGTACCTTGCCGGGAAACTCTCCGCCCGGTTGCACTGCCTCCACGTGGTGGACGACACCTACCAGCAGTATTGGCTGATGGCCGAAATGCCCGCCGTGCCCGTGGGGCCGCCCATGGAGGAAGTGGTTGCCGCCAGCAAGCGCCAATTGGAGACGTTCATCGCCGCCAATCTTGCCCCCAAGCTGGCGCGCGTGGAGGTGGTCCGGCGAGGCAAACCTTTCGTTGAGATCATCAACTACGCCCGCGAAAACCAAGTCGGCCTGATCGTCATGGGAACTCATGGCCGGACGGCATTAAGGCATGTCCTGATGGGTTCCGTCGCCGACAAGGTCGTCCGCAAAAGTCCCTGCCCCGTCCTGACGGTCCGCTCGCCCGAACACGACTTCCAGATGCCTTGAGGCAAAACTCGGCGCGGTGGGGATCTGTCCCACCTCGCAACGAACATACGTTGCGGCGGAGTTTTGTCGCATGGAACCAAGTCGGCGGAATGGAACCCCACCGACCTGCGATACGAATTAACCGCCTTTTCTACCAGGCACTCCTGCTGCCACCTCAGGCCGGACCGTGGCGAATGGGGGTAAGCTTCATTTGATCGGCGGGGGTTTGGGCGTCTCCGGCGACGGCGGTCCCGGCGGCCACCAGGGCGTCCCATTGTTTGGAGTTGAAGATGCAGCCGGGGTCGCCGCCGTTTAGCTGGCCGTGGTAGGCGTCGGCGCGGGCGCGGCAGCCGCCGCAGTAATTNNCCCATCACCCGGTGCGGCAGGTACACGCATGGGGTCACGTCGCCGTTTGGCTCGATGCAGACATAGGTCCTTCCGGCCCCGCAACCGCCCAGGTACTTGGCCACCACGCGGGCCTTGGCGCCGCTGCCGGAACCCGCGTGGGAGCAAGTCGCCCTCCCCTCGGCTGAACCGGCCAGGCAGACGCGCCCCAACTGCGGGGCCGTTGAGATAATCCCGATCCCGCCCTCCTGCATCTTGTCGTTGAGGATGCCCAGCAGTTCCTCCCGCTGGGAGGGGCTGATGTCACCGTGGACCATCTTTAGCCCGCGTCCCACGGGGATGAAGTTGAAATGGGCAAAGCAGCCGGCGCCGAGGCTTTCGGCAAAGGCGATCATGTCGCCGACTTCATGAAAGTTGCCCTGGTGGACGCACATGGCGACGCCCAGGCGCAGGCCCTCCGTGGCGGCTACCACCCTAGCACCGGCGACGGCCCGCTGCCACATGCCCGCGACGCCTCGGAAGGCGTCATGCCTGGCGTGGTCCACGGAGTCCAGCGAAATCTCCACATACCGCAGCCCGGCCTCCGCCAGCCGGTCGGCCAACTCGGATGTCATCGTCGTCCCGTTGGTGGCGATGGTGGTGTGCATCCCGTACTGTCGCGCCCGCCGCAACACGGGCAGCAGGTCGGGACTCATGGTCGGTTCCCCACCGGATAGCGCCAGCATCGGCAGATGGGCCGAACCCATCTGATCGACCAGGTCTAGCTTCTCATCCAGATCCAGTTCGTCGTCCAGTGCTCCCTTGCCACTGTCCTGATAGCAGTGTTTGCAGGCCAGGTTGCAGCGGTTGGTGAGGTTCCAGACGGCAAAGAGCGGTGCGACGAAACGCTGCGGCACGGTCGGGCCAAACTCCGCCAGCGACTTCAGCACGATCACCAACCCTCGCACGGTGGGGCGGTGTTCGGCGATCCGTTTGCGGAAGGCCGCCACGTCCGTGTCGCCGCGCAGCCAGTCGATCAACAAGTGTACGGGCCAATGGAGCAGGCGATCCCTCCGCGAGGCGGCGGGGTTGCGGTAACTGGCGATGATCCGTTCCAGCGGCGTGACTCCGTCGCCGTCGCAAGAGGCCAGCTTGCCAAGCAGCCACCGCACCGGGCGAAGGCCCAACCATCGCTCCAGGGGGTGGCGGTAATCCACCCGCTCGCTGGCAAGAGCGCGGGGGCCTTTTTGAGCGGATTCGGAATGTTGTTGTGAGGCCGGCGAGATCATGGAGACGCTTTTGTCAACCTGCTGGCGCGCGGGTCGGTTCAGATTGCCCCGCGGAGGGCTCGGCTGGACGGTTATCGTCTGCCCCGGAGATGCCGGGACAGCAGGTGCCGCTGATTGCGAAGGCCCGCTCGACAATCGGGCGGTATTCAGGACCGCAGTTATAGGTGCAGAACGGGAAGATGCCTCCCGGCGTCGAGTACAGGATCACGCACCGCTGGGCGCGTTGGAAATCGAAGTTGTAGCGGTCCTGGAAGTGCATGCCCGCGCACAACAGCGTCTTGTAGTTGGCCTTTTCGTTGGCGCCGCGTCCGAGGTTCTTGTCCACCAGCCCCAGCAGCGAGCGGACGAACCGCTTGACCGTCAGGTCCGGCGGCGCCGTGTCGGGCCGGAAGTGCCGCTTGAACATCCGTCCCACGCGCCACTTGTCCAGCCAGCCGGCCGAACCTCTCCGGTGGATGTCGGCGGCGATACGGTTCATCTCGACGAACATGCCCTCTACGTCGATCACCCGCGGGAAGGGATACACCGCCCCGTCGGGGGAGACCAGGAAATACGTCCCGAAGGCGCAGTCGGGGTGGCAACTGGGCGTGACCTTGGGCTTGCCCGTCAGGGCCTGGAGGATCTGCGACAGCGGGGTAACGATGCTCAGCGGAAACATGTCGCGCAGCGCGCTGGCGCCGGAGGCGGCGGCGATGTCGTGGGCCAGGTCGCCCAGTGTATAGCGGTGGGCGGACCGCTCCGCCTCGTCGATGCGCCCCGTGAACGACACCGGCTGATAGCTGATGGCGCTGATGACATCGATATTGGCNNCGCGTCGCGAGGTGGGCCTCCTCGCCCACACCGTCGAACTGGAGATACAGCGTGTGCAGCCCGGCGGAGGCGCATTGCCCGGCAAAGGCACGGTCCGCCAGGCGCAGGCCGTTGGTGGCGATCTGAATATGCGAGAAGCCCATATCCCGCGCCGCCGAGACGATCCGCAGAAATTCCGGGTGGATCGTGGGTTCGCCGCCGGTGAACTGGATTGCCGTGCAGGGGACCGGTCGAAGTTCGCGCAGAACGCGGAGCTGGCGGATGATCTCGTCGTAGTCAGGCTCGAAGACGTAACCGGAGGCTCCCGCGTTGGCGAAGCAGATCGGACATCGCATATTGCAGCGGTTGGTCAGGTCGATCTGCGCCAGGCACGGGCTGGAAAGGTGCTGGTTGCACAGGCCGCAATCGCTGGGGCAGTGCGCGCCGCCGCGGACCTGGGGAAACTCCAGTCCGGGCAACTCCTCGTAGGTCCACCAGGAGGCCTTGGAGTACAGCAATGCGTCGCAGTTGATGCAGTCCCGGAAGTGCCCGTGGGTCGGGCAAGTTTTTTCCATGTAGACGGCGCCATCCTCCACGAACAGACGCCCCAAAATGATCCGGCTGCACTCCGGGCAGAGGCTGCGCGTGGTCCGCGGCAGGCGTCGCAGGACCGGCTGGACCGGCGAATCCGCCAACGTCCTTGTGGCACTGCCGGGGTAATCGGGGGTGGCCTGGGTCCAGACGGCATCATGGTGGACCTGCCTCGCCCGGCCGCAACGTGGGCAGTCGAACGTCGCCACCAACTGCTCGCCTGGATGTTCAAAAGTCGCCTCGACCACCTGGCGACAGGACGGGCAGGTGGCCTGGGTTCGATACGGCAAAGCCGCCGATGCGGGATCGGACCCTCGCATCGACCGCTTGAACTCCTCCAGAGACTCCCAGGGTTGCGCAGGGATTTTCGTTCCGGCCTGATGGCGTGAACCGCACGATTCCGTCGAGGCTGTCTTAAGGTTGTCCATCACGTGTCCGCCAACTCCACACCGCTTCGGACTGGCAACACATCAGGCAACGAAGCAGGCCGGATAGCGGCGGACGGTCCGCTTACGCTTCCGGTAGCTTTCGGCCAGCTCCATGAAAATATCCAGGTCCCGCTCCATGTTGGAACTGCTGGCGTCAAAATAGAAATTACGGATCGGAATGTCGTCATGGTCGCGGGCCAGGGCGTGATAGACGGCCTCCGAGACAATCCCATTCATGCAGGAGAACGGACTGATGTCGATGATGCCATCGACGCCTTTGGTGTACAAATATACGCTCTTCCCCACCGACAGCGCCATCTCGCCCAGCGCCCCGTCGGCCGGCAGATACGGCCAACCCGGCTTGAGCACTTCTTCATAAAGATGGTGGGGTTCTTCATATCCGGCGAAGTCCTCGGCGAAGGGCGCCAGCAGCTTAGCCTCGTCTCGTTTCTGAACGGCATTTTTCACCACGGCCGCCAGCATCTCCAGCGAGATGGTCTTGCCGTCTCGCTTCAAGATGGTTTTCTGCGACCAGTTGGTGTACCAGACNNAGCCACGCCTCGCCGCCGTGGGCCTCGATCTTCCGCACCGCGTCATAATTGCTGAACCGGTTGAGGCGGCAGAAAATCTCCCCTACCACGCCGATAAGCAGACGGTCCCTGGCGTATCGGGCGGGAATGGCCCGGAAGTTGTCCCTCGCCTCCGTCAAGGCATCCACCAGCGCCGCCAACCGCTTGCCATAGGGAAGGCCAAGCCGCTCCATTACGGCGGCGATCAGGTTAATTCCTTGTTGGTACACCGCCTCCGTCCGACCGGGCTGAGTCTCATAAGGCCGTATCTTCAACAGCATCTTCCGCAGGACGTCCCCGGCAACCAGACCGATCCAGAGCCGCCGGATCATATCCGGGGCATGGTTGGCCAGGCCGTCGTAGCTGTTCTTGCTGGTGGGCGAAACAACCGGGATTTCCTCCAGGCCCATGTCCGCCAGCACTCTCTTTAGATACGGGGCATATTGACCGAAACGGCAGGGGCCTTCGGCGATGGGCATGAAGAAGGCCGTCCTCCGAGGATCGAAATCCTTGGAGTGGATGATCCGCATGAAGTCCCCGATGGTCACCTTCTCGGGGTAGCACTCCTCGCCGGAGGTGTACAACCCGCCCAGGTCCAGGGTTTGGTCATTGGATTCAGGCGTGACGTCCGCGTCGATGCCCACGGAACGAAAAACAGCCGCCATCATCCGGGCGCTGACGTAGGTCATGCGCGGAATCCACAGCTTCCGCCCGGAAAGCCTGTCGCTGCTAGCTGTTGCGGCCATGTCTGTCAACTCACGGGAATGGTTTGGACCCTCATGTCTAACGGATGGAATAGGATACCGCAAAATGGGGTGGGTTTGCATGGGTTTTTGACCCGCGGCAGAAATCCACCACTGGACGCATCGAACGGTGAACCACCCATAGCCACCCGCAAAAGGATTGGCCGGCCCAGCCGGAACGCCCTAACTTCAGGCCGTATCCTCATATGCCACCGTCCCGACGGCCGGGGCAACCTTCCGCGCGACAGGGGCCGCCGCGGCGGCTGGCGATTCAATGGCTGGGGCGGCAATGGCCTGGGCATAGACTGCGGCTGGGTGAGAATGATCGGCCAACGGATTGGCCAGCGAGGCCTTGAACTTCCGCTCCGTGTGGACCGTCTCAACCTGCTGGCCGGTGACAACGTCCAGCCAGCGGCAGCGGACCGCCCGCCCAGACGCCAGGGCCGAAAGGTCCAGTCCGGCGTTTCCTCCCGCGGGCAGGAAGATGAAATACTGCTTGCCCGGCTCGGCCGAGCACACCCCCGCCGCCAGGAAATCATTGTCGGGAACCAGACTCGCCAGGTCAATGGACTCCAGGAAGTCCCGCAGGTATCGGAACTGCCGCCAACTTTCCGGGGTAGGCTCAAACTTGATAAGGTCCCAGGAGGTGTTGCAATAGTAGTAGTTGACGTATCCACCACCAGCGTAGATGACCCATGCGCTGACGAGATTGTCCAGGCCGCTGCGGCAGAAGTCGTTATCGACGGTGGGCAGGAACTCCACGCCCTTCTCGTAGAGGTACTCGATGTTCAGGTATGGCTTGGCGGTGTTGCGGAAACGCCGGACGGCCTCGCGGTTCAGCGATGGGGCGTCGCGGAACTTCACTTGGTCGGAGATGAAGTCGCAGGCAGCGTCGGCTTGGCTGAGACCGCCCCAACTTTCCCGCTCGGTGTCGTGGGCGGTAACCAGATGGCTGTAGGCGTCGGTTCGGCGAATCAACGCGATCCGCCCCAGCGTGTAATCGTGGCTGCCGGTTTCGCGCAGGAGGTTGTAACTCTCCTTGCTGATGTCCCAGATTAGGTTGGAATACGCCTGATACCGCGCCACCACGTATTTCCAGAACAGGTCATCTTCTGGGGAATTCCGCGCGGGCCAGGCGACGGCCTTGTTCTGCACCTGAATCATCAAGTGCAAAATCAATCCGTGACGGTGCAGCGCCGAGACAACCTGATCGAAGCTCTGAAAGAAATCCACGTTCAGCCGGGCGTGGTCGGGCGCCTCATTGGAGCCCCCGAAGATGTACATCGGCGGAGGTCCATACAGATAGTTCACCGTCGAATCGGTCAGTTCCGTCCGGTGATAACGGTGCGCATATAGGTTGGCGACGATAACGTTGAAGCCGCTTTCGGTCAGCAGGCTCAGAACCTCCTCCAGCGGAGGATTGTCGTTTTTCGGCCCAGGTGCGTGGCCGAGGTGTACCTGTCCGTAGGCGAACAACCAGTCCCACTCAAAACCCAGCGGGATAAACGGCGTGCCATCCTCGTAGCGAAATCGCTTGCGGTTTTCCGGGTCCACTCTCACCCTGCCGTGGATGGCGGGATTGTCCTTGGGCACACAGACCACCGGGCTAAGGCTGGTCCCGTCCATCCGTTTGTCGCTGGACTGCGTCCTGCCGTGCCACAGGCCCTCGCGCAACGGGCTGAAACGGATCACCCAACGCTGGCCACCGTCAAAAAAGCCCGGTACATCAATCCGTAGGCCGGATTCGTGCTCGAAACTCGCCGACAGCTTCACCGCGAAAGGTTGGTCCTGTTGGGAACCCTGGAGGGCAAAATCGTGCACACCAAACAAGGCAACTTTCACATTTGTCTTCATGGAGACCTCCTTCAGCCGAGGCGATTATACCCCCCTGCGCGATGAAGCTAAACCTTGTGCCTCTGCGCATCTGGGAATAGGCGACCCCATCACCACGGAAGTTTCAGAAAACCAGATACCACGCCTAAATCCCGCCG
>PMBX01000113.1 GCA_003153915.1 Phycisphaerales bacterium | reverse complement strand
AACTCGCCATACTACTTGCCGACCGTAAAACGAACAATGTGCAACAGACCCAAGTCAGGTGGATCAAGCCGGCTGGACGAAGCCCTGCCGACCTGCAAAGCTAATCCTCCACGCGAAACGGGAAATTTATGCTTAGAGGACCAGGATATCTGGACGAGGGATGCGATGGTCCCGCCATCGGACGGTGATGGTGGGCCAATCGGTGGGGCCGGCCAGCAGTTGGCCACCGTCAGGACGACAGAGGATGGTGTCTTCGGATTTTGTGCCGCGGATGGACGGGTTCCAGGCGAAGGCCTGGTCGGCCAGGGCGGTGGTGGCGTTGCCTGGGGCGGCTTTGACTTCTCGCGGCAGGTAGCCACAGGAACCACCCTGATGGTGCAGCCGCCACTGGTCGGGGAAGCCATTGGCGGCGTAGGTTTCTTGGGCGATGATAAAAAGCTGCCCCAGCGTTATTCCCGGCCTGGTGGAGGCGATCAAGGCGACATCGACATTGGTGACGGCCTGGTGTTTTCGGGCAAGCTCGGGCGGGATATTTGCGAAGCTCGCCAGGCGCGAGCAGGCCGCCAGTAGCCCGCCTCGTTCGGCGCAAGTGGCCAGCATAAACCGATGATGGATTTTCAAGTCAGTAGGTAACGGGTGGCGAAACTGTTCCAGTCGCTCGTCCCCGCCGACCAGCAGGACCCATGGCAGGCAACCTAGGCGGCGCAGCGCCGCGGACAGTTCCGCCGCCAGGTCCCATTCGCGGCAGAGCGGCTTGGCCGAGCGGGCGACCGACTCGACGGCAGAGACGGTGTCGTTGCAGAGGGCGCGATATCGCTGTATTTCCCCGGCCGTCAGTACCCAGCGAAGGCGGTCGAAATCCGTCCCCAGCGTCGGCGCGTCGATGAGCGGAACCATGGCGTCCGCAGCCAGCCTGGCCGAGCCGAGAAGCCTGGTGAATGCCTGCCGTTGCTCGGCGGCGTCGGACCATGGGAATTCCACGACCTCGATGCCCGATCCTCGCAATTCCTCGCCGGCCAGCCTGGTCGCTTCGATGTTATTGGCCAGGACGCAGGCCGAATCTTTCCGCACGAGTAGCCAACTGCTCCCGACGTCGGCGGACTCGGCGACGTGATTGTGGGCGCCGCAGGTGTACCAACTGAAGTTACACCGACGACTCAGCAGTACCGCGTCCAGATGGTGCTGCTCCAGGTACGCCGCGACGAGTTGATGTTTGTACGATCTTTCCTGATCCATTCTCGGTTACACCGGGAAACCCTTGCGATGCCGTCGCCGATCCCCTACAGCGGCATGACGTAGTGAATCACCTGTGTGGCCTCTTGGAAGCCCATAGCCGGGTAGAGGTGCCGGCCCGCCTGGTTTGTCACCAGGGTGTCGATCTTGGCCTGTTTGAGGCCACGGCTTCGGAAGTAGTCCAGCGACCGATTCACCAGCGCCCGTCCCACGCCTCGGCCTTGAAATCCGGCGCGGACGGCCAAGCTCGAAATGTATCCGCGCCTGGCCATCGGGAAGATCACATTGGTGACGAAGCCGGTCACCCCACTGTCCTGGAAGGCGACAAAGCAACCGTCGGGCAGGTTGGTGATCTCGTTGGCGGTGACGGCCATCTTCAGCGACAGCCAACCGGGGCCGTCCGACTTGCCCAACGTCTGCTCAACAAGGCTTTCCAACGCTACAGGCTGGAAGACCTCGGCGGTGACCCGTTCAATGGCGGGCAGGTCTTGGCTTGTCGCACAACGAATCTGGACGGCTGGGTCGTTCAAGGAGGTCCTCCGCGAAAGGTTACTTGGAACAATAGTCGATCAATTTCGCCAGTTCGCTGCGCAGATCCCTGCGGTGGACGATCCCGTCGATGAATCCATGCTCCAGGAGGAACTCCGCCCGTTGGAAACCTTCCGGAAGTTCGGCGCGGATGGTGTTGGCGATGACACGTCCGCCGGCAAAACCGATCAGAGCGCCTGGTTCGGCGAGGATGAAATCGGCCAGCATGGCGAAACTGGCGGTGGTTCCTCCGGTCGTCGGGTCTGCCAGCAGGGAGATATACAGTCCGCCGGCGTCGTCGAACTTCGCCAGCGCCGCGGAGGTCTTGCCCATCTGCATCAGGCTAAGCGCCCCTTCATGCATCCTGGCCCCGCCCGACATGCACACGATGATCAGCGGCAGGCGGGTGGCGGTGGCGTGCTCGATGAGCAGGGAAAGCTTCTCTCCGACCACCGATCCCAGAGTTCCCATCAACCAATCGCCGTCCATCACTCCCAGGGCCGCTCGCCGCCCCTTGATGTAGGCGATGCCCGTCTGGACGGCTTCGGTGTTGCCGGTTTTTTTCTGCTCGGCTAGGACCCGGTCCGCGAAGCTCTTACCAGCCCACTTGAATTCCAGGGGATCGGCCGGGGCGATATCGGCGAATAGCTCCTCGAAGCTGTCGGGATCGGCGAGTTGGACGATGCGATTGCGCGCGGCGACGCGGAAGTGATAGTCGCATTGTGGACAGACTTCCAGGTTCTCGGCCACCACCTTGCGATAGAGAGTTGCCTCGCAGCCGAGGCAACGCATCCACAGACCATCGGGGACTTCTCGCTTCTTGCGGAACGACGGTCCCTCAAAGGAGGAAAAATCGTAGGGCACGGCGGGTTCGGTTTCGTTCTTGGCCATAGAAGTCATCCGGTTTTGAGTTTCGCTTCGCCGGTGGCGCGAGTCATGTCCCAATCACCTAGCTTTAGCGCCACGATCCTGGGATTTCCCGGCCGACCGCAGCGCCGCCACCGCCTTGGCCGGGTCGGGGGCGCCGAAGATATTTTCTCCGGCCACCAGAACATCGGCCCCGGCTTGTACACACCAGCCCGCCGTCTGGGGATTGATGCCACCATCAACCTCCAGTCGCTGCCTGGGCTTCAGCATACCGCGCACGGAGCGGATCTTCTCAAGCATATCCTTCATGAACGCCTGGCCGCCGTAACCAGGCTCGACGGTCATAATAAGCACCATGTCCACGGCAGGGACGATCAGCCGCAGCGTCTCATGGCCCGTTGCCGGTTTGAGCGTCACTCCCACTCCCAGGCCGAGTTTGCGGAGTCGTTCGACGAGTTTCATCGGTTCGGAGGCGGCCTCTATGTGAAAGGTGATGCTGTCGGCTCCGGCGTCGGCGAAACGCTCGGCGTAGTACGCCGGGTCCGAAACCATAAGGTGGACGTCCAGGGGGGCGGAGGTATATTTGCGAATAGACTTGGCGAAACCCGGCCCCATGGACAGGTTGGGCACGAAATGCCCGTCCATGATGTCAACGTGGAGGACATCGGCGCCGGCGGCCAGCACCCCGTCGATGTCCGTCCCCGCCCGCGCGAAATTGCAGGCCAGCAGCGAGGGGGCTATCAGCACCCCGGCAGGAAGCTGGTTCCAGGGATTTCCTCGTTTGACGTTCATCAGCCCTTGGCGGTTATTTTTTGTCCAGCACTTCCAGTGGGGGCATCGGGCGGCCTTCGAGGTATTCCAGGCTCGCTCCGCCGCCGGTAGAGATGTGGGTCATCTGTTGGTCCAGGCCCATCTCTTCGACGGCAGCGGCCGAATCGCCACCGCCGATGACGCTGACGGCGCCTGAGCGGGTGGCCTTGGCGACCGCCTGGGCGACGGCCTGGGTACCGGCGGCGTATTCGGGACGTTCAAAAACGCCCATCGGGCCGTTCCACACGATGGTCTTGGCGGATGCGATCACCTCTCCGAAGGCCCTTACCGTCGCCGGACCGATGTCCATGCCCAGCAGATTGTCGGGGATATTGACGGTCGAGACCGCAACGGGCTTTCCGGACTCGAAGTTGTCGGTGGCCACATGATCGGTGGGCAGGAGGATCTTTTCGCCGGCCTTGGCCAGCAGGACCTTCATCACCTCCACCTGGTCGGCCTCGACGAGGCTCTTGCCGACCTCGACGCCCTTGGCCTTCAACAGGGTGTAGGCCATGGCCCCGCCGATGAGGATGCGGTCCACTTTGTCCAGCAGGTTGGAGATCAGTTTGATTTTGTCGCTGACCTTGGCGCCTCCCAGGATGGCGACGAAGGGGCGCTTGGGCTGGGCGACGGCCTCGTGGAGGTATTTGATCTCCTTTTCGACCAGGAAGCCCGCCACAGCCGGTCCGCCCTTGGCCTGGATGGCCTTGGCCACGCCGTACATGCTGGCGTGCTTGCGGTGGCAGGTGCCAAAGGCGTCGTTGACGTACACCTCGCCCAGCCGCGCCAGGGCGGCAACGAAATCGTCGTGGATCTTCTGCTGGGCTGCGGTGAGTTTACCGTCGGGGTTTTTTTTGGCGTTGTCGGGCATGGTCTCGCCGGGGTGGAAGCGGAGATTTTCCAGTATTACCACCTCGCCGGGCTTGGCGGCGGCCACCAGCTTTTCGGTTTCCGGACCGACCACGTCGCGCGAGGCGATTTTGACGGGTTTTTTGAGCAGTTCGCTCAGGCGGTCGGCGGCGGGCTTGATGCTGTATGCCTCCTCGAAGCCCTTGCCCTCGGGCCTTCCCAGGTGGCTCATCAGGACCAGTTTGGCCCCGGCCTTCAGCACGGCCTGGATGGAGGGCAGGGCTTGGACGATCCGGCGGTCATTGGTGACCTTCCCGCCCTTGATGGGGACGTTGAAATCCACCCGCATCAGCACTGTCTTGCCCGCTACGTTGATGTCCGCAATCGTTTTCGTGGCCATGAGTTGTGTCCTTATCCGCTATTCCAGGCCGCTCCGGCGGCCCGCAACCTTTGGCGGAATGATACGCTGGGGAGCATCCGTTCGCAAGGGAACTGACGGTGATCCAAGGTTCTTTCCGTTGGCGGATTGGGAATTCTCACAAAGCTAACCAAGGTCTCGAAGTTCACGAAGAACAACAAAGTTCCATAATGTCTTTCTTTGAGGCCTTACATGTTCTCGTTGGTCTTGTGCGACAAGAATTGAAAGACACTGGAAGACCGTTCGGATTGACTTCCTCGCCTGCGGAAGTCACAATTCCAGGTAGCACCCGGATGCGCGTCCCCGTAGCTCAATGGATAGAGCGCTTGCCTCCGGAGCAAGAGGCTACAGGTTCGAGTCCTGTCGGGGATAGTCGAGGTTTTGACCGAGGATACGTTTGCCGGGGTGGAGGCGGTATCTTGGCGCGGGAAGTCGGCTCCTTCCCACTACCGGACCGCTACAATGGTATGAGGCGGTAGTCATACATGAGGATGGACATTCGAGACATCCTGGACGATTGGCCGTATGAACCCGGGCAGGTGACAGCCCGGAGGATTCGCGGCAACGACGGCAAGGACAAGATACAGTTCCGCCTGGACCTGGGCCTGCTCCAGATGGAAGTGACGGGCCGGCCTGACGGGGTACGTCCACATGGTTTCGACAGCCTGTTGGACTACCACGAGCACCTCCTGGAACAGCACCGTGTGCAACACGGTGGGGACGAGGGTTTCGAACTGGACGATCAGGCCTGCGAACTGCTGCGCGTCGAGGGCGTGATGTTTTACCATCGTTACCTGGCCGAATACGTCCTGGAGGATTTCGAGGGCGTCGAGGGCGACACGCGGCGCAACCTGCGGATGATGGATTTCTGCCTTCGGTACGCCAAGCACCCCGCCGACAAGTATGTCCTGGAGCAGTACCGCCCTTATGTCCTGATGATGCGCGCCCGCGCAATGAGCCGCCAGGCGATGCGCGATAAGGACTCACGCGCGGCGATGGCGATCCTGCGCAGGGGCATCCGTGAGATACAGGCCCTGCGCAGTTACGGGCGGGAAGGCATGTCCGACGGGTCAGCCGAGATTGCCATCCTCCAGGCGATGGCCAAGGACATCGAATCCGAGATACCGCCCGACCCCATCCGCAAGCTCCGCCAGGCGCTGGCCAGGGCGGTGCGGGACGAACGCTACGAGGAAGCCGCCGACCTTCGCGACCAGATCAGCCGGGCCGTGGCAGAAAAGCGGTCCAAGGATTCCAAACCGGCCTAACCCTCGACGCGCCAATGGCGCGGGGAGGTTCCGGCGGATAAATGACGATTGACAATAGGCTGGGACGTGGTAGCCTAAAACATATCAAAGGGCTTGATTTGAAAGCCGGAACGCCGATTATGCCGATCACGATCTCTACGACGACCTTGTAAATGGCTCGCCCCGGACCCATCCGTTGGGGCGCGCCGCGGGCCGTTACGGACCTTCGCGTATCGGCTTTTTTCGTTTTGCGGCGACCCAAGGGGAGGGTATGGAACCAGCCGGAGAGCAGCATATTATGACCACCACCGTTTCCCTGCCCGACGGCAGCAGCCGCCAGTACGATAGATCCGTCACCGCGATGGAAGTGGCCGGCGACATTTCCCCTCGCCTGGCCGAGGCGGCTGTCGGGGCCGAAATCGACGGCAAGCTCCGCGACCTGGGCGCCACCATGGATGGCGGAACCCATCAACTCAAAATCATCACCGACCGCGACCGCGCAGGGCTGGAAATCCTTCGCCATTCGGCTGCACACGTGCTGGCAGCGGCCGTGGTGCGACTCTACGGGCCGGGGGTGGAATACGCCATCGGGCCGGCGCTGATGGAGGATTTTCAGTACGGTTTCTACTACGACTTCGACCTGCCCAAGCCCATCGGACAGGAGGACCTGGAACGCATCGAGGCCGAGATGGCCAGGATCGTCTCCCAAGACCTGTCCGTCGTCCGCCGTGAGGTCGATGGTAAAGAGGCCCTGGCGACGATGAAGTCGGCAGGGCAAGTCACCTACAAGACAGAGATGATCCAAGGGCTGATGGAGGAACACACCCGCCGCGGCGGGCCAGCGGGCGATTTCCGCGCCAGCCTCTACCAGCAGGGGGATTTCGTGGACTTATGTCGCGGGCCGCACCTGCCACGCACCGGGAAACTGACGGCCTTCAAGCTGCTGACCACAGCCGGGGCATACTGGCGCGGCAGCGAGGCCAACAAGATGCTTACCCGCATATACGGCGTGGCCTTCTTCAAGCCCGCACAACTACAAGAACACCTCCACCGCATCGAGGAGGCTCGCAAGCGCGATCACCGCGTCATCGGAAAACAGTTGGGCCTGTTTCTCATCAGCGACAGCGTTGGTCCTGGCCTGCCCCTGTGGATGCCAAAGGGCACGACGATTCGCATGCAGCTTCAATCCTGGCTCCAGGGTGAATTGCTCCGCCGTGGTTACCAGATCGTCATCACGCCACACATCGGCAAGCTCGACCTATACCGCACCAGCGGGCATTACCCCTACTACAAGGATTCCCAATACCCTCCAATCGACATGGGTGAGCAGGAGGGCGGATACCTCCTGAAGCCCATGAACTGCCCCCACCACATACAAATATACAAGGCCCAGCCTCACAGTTATCGCGACCTGCCCGTACGCCTGGCGGAGTTCGGGACCGTCTACCGCATGGAGCAGTCGGGTGAGTTGAATGGCTTGACCCGCGTTCGCGGTTTCACCCAGGANNGACGCACATATCTTCTGCACGCCCGATCAATTAGAGGCAGAAATAACCTCCTGCGTGGACCTGGCAAAGATGGTCCTGGAGACCCTGGGCCTGGGCGATTACCGCGTGCGAATCGGGCTGCGCGACCCTGCCAGCGACAAGTACGTCGGGTCCGCCGAGCACTGGGCGTTGGCCGAGCAGAATATCCGTAGCGTGGTCCGCAAGCTGGGGTTAAACCACACCGAGGGTATCGGCGACGCGGTGTTCTATGGGCCAAAGATCGACTTCGTGGTCAAGGACTGCCTGGGTCGCGACTGGCAGTTGGGAACCATCCAGGTAGATTATAACCTCCCGGAGCGATTCGAGTTAGAATACATCGGCGCCGACAATTCCGCTCATCGTCCCGTGATGATCCACCGGGCGCCGTTCGGCTCGCTGGAACGGTTCATCGGCATCCTCATCGAACACTTCGCCGGGGCCTTCCCGTTGTGGCTGGCGCCCATCCAGGTGGCGGTGCTTCCCGTCAGCGAGAAATTCAATGACTACGCTACCCAGGTCGCCGCCAGGCTCGCCGCCGCGGGCGTGCGATGCGAACTGGACGACTCGCCGGAAAAGATCGGCGCCAAGATACGTTCCGCCAGCTTAGCGAAAATCCCCTATATGGCCGTCATCGGGCAGCGGGAGACCGACGCCGAAACGGTGGCCGTGCGCTGCCGCGTGGAAGGCGATGTGGGCGCGTATAAAGTTGAGGATTTTATCGCGGCGATTCGCCGGGAAATAGACACAAAAAGCATGAACAGTCTTGTCGCGGCCAAGGGCGCCGTGGGATGATATATTATTAATAGAGATTTGCCGGCCAGCCGGACTTCGCGTGGAAGCCCCCGGCTCCGGCAGGATGATTACAGGAGATAAAGCCATCGCACAGAACCTACGTTGTAACGAGCGAATCCGGATTTCACCGATCCGCCTGGTGGACGAGAATGACCAGCAACTAGGCATCGTGGAGATCGCCGAGGCGCTGGCCAAGGCTCAACAGGCCGGCATGGACTTAGTCGAGGTCGCCCCGCAGTCCAAGCCTCCCGTCTGCCGGATCATGGACTATGGCAAATGGAAATATGCCCAGAACAAGAAGGAGCAGAAATCCAAGAGCCATCGGCACGAAACGGAGCTTAAAGAGATTCGCATCAAGACCCCCAAGATCGGCGACCACGACTTGCAGATCAAGGTCACGCGCGCCAGGGAATTCCTCCAGCGTGGAGACCGGGTGCAGTTCACCCTGCGTTTTCGCGGCAGGGAGTTGGCGCACATCGACGAGGGACAGAAGGTCTTCGCGTCGATCCGGGAACAACTTGCCGACGTCAGCAAGATCGACCAGGACTATCGCCGCGAAGGCAAACGGATCACCATGACGCTGGCCTCGACGGGTAAAAAGGCGGCTTCCGCCAAGTCCTCCTCGCCGGCGGCAAAGATCCCTCAGCCCACACAGGCCCCTGCACCTCAGCCGTCGCAGCCCGCGCCGGAATCTCAGGCGATCCCGCAGATGCAACAGGGAACCGCCGCGGATTAAAGAAGACGCACGGCCTTGAGGGGAAAAAGGGGATTGCGAGTGAATGTCAGGAACATCGAGTCCTGACGATGGGGATTTTTTTCTCTTACCCCATGGCGACAGAGTCGCGCGCTAAAAAACTTGGTCCGGTTCCATCGGTGGCTCAGGCCACGTCAATGTCCGCCGGGGAGGTGATGAGGTTTTCCTCCACCGTCTCGCCGGTAAGGTGCTTGCGGAAAAAGGCGATGGTGCGAGCGGCGTATTGTCGCGGTTGCAGGATCGCTGACTGGTTGTGCCTGGCCTCCTCCACGATCCAGAGATACTTCGGCGACGGCGCNNGGGAACCGGCAGGACAGCTTGGGCTGGGCGAACCGCATCAGCAACCACACCAGCAGCCGCCAGAAGGCGTCAGGGTGGTTCTCGTAGACCAGTCGCACGCGGGCGAAGATATACGCCCAGCGTTTCATCAGTGCCACCAGGGTTTCCTGGGTACTGAAGGCCCCGTCGCAGACGATGGCCCGGATGTTGGGATCGCTGGCGGCAGCCAGAAGGCCCGCCCCCGCCCCGCGCGAGATGCCGAACAGCCCGATCCCAGTGGGACGCCCCTCCGCCGCCAAGGCCGACTCGACGTAGGCACAGGCGCCCAGCACATCGTCGAGTTCCTTGTCGCTGGGCCACTGGAGCGGGCGGTAGCGACGGCTGGTGCTACTGTCTCCGTGGCCGCGGAAGTCGAAGGTGAACACGTCGAAGCCCGCCTCGATGAGCGGGCGGACGTAGCGGGCGCAACTGTACATGTCCGAGTGGAACTCGTGGCAGAAGACGATCGTGCCCTTGCACGCGCGGCGGTTGGGGGTGTTCAGGTGCATGCCACGAAGCGACGTGCCGTCGAAGCCGCGGAATCGCACCGTTTCCCCGTGCAGCGGCTGGAAGTCCAACGGGGCCATCGACAGCGGTGGGTGCGTGTCCACGAAAATGTTCAGGCAGATGCGGACGTACTTGGCCAGCACCAGCACCGCAAACGCCACCAGCGACGCGCAGGTCAACGCGATGGCCAAGGCCGCCCAATTGTGTTGCAGCCATATCCAGGCCAACATGTCCACCGGTTGTCCCAGCATTTCGATAGTCATGGCCGGGGCATTCTACCAACATGCAGATTCCCTGAACAGAATCGATGGCCGGGTGGATAGGGCCTTTCCGTTTGTGGATTGGAAGCGGTCACGAAGCTTATCAAGGCCTCAAAGGCCACGAAGAACAACAATAAAACATGCCTTTTTCTTTGTGGCCTTGGCGATCTTCGTGGCCTTGGTGGTTTCGGTGGTCTTGCATGACTGGAATTAAAAGATCGGAGACCGATGAAGGCTCGCGGTTCAGGGGCAGGCGGAGATGATCAGCGTATTGTTCTGGCCGCCGAAGCCGAAGCTGTTGGACATGCAGACCCGCACGGTGGCCTTTCGCGGGGCGTTGGGGATGTAGTCCAGGTCGCATTCGGGGTCGGGTGTTCGGTAGTGGGTGGTGGGGGGCAGGATTCCGTCGCGGATGGCCAGCACGCAGGTGATCAGCTCGGTGGCCCCGGCGGCGGCGATGAGGTGGCCCAGGCTGCTCTTGACGCTGGAGACGGGTACCTTGCCCGCCAGATCGCCGAAGACGGCCTTGACAGCCTTGGTCTCCACGCTGTCGTTTTGCTTGGTTCCCGTACCATGGGCGGAGATGTATTGGATATCGCCGGGCGAACACCCCGAATCGTCCAGGGCGGCCCGCATGCTCGCCGCGGCCCCGGCGCCGGCTGGGTCCTGGTCGGTGATGCGGAAGGCATCCGCGCTGGCGCCATAGCCCAAAACCTCTGCCAGGATCCTCGCCCCCCTTCGCCGCGCCAGGCCGTAGTCCTCCAAAATCAGTATGCTGGCGCCCTCGCCCAGGACAAACCCGTCGCGAGTCAGGTCGAAGGGCCGGCTGGCGGTGGAAATCTCGTCATTGCGGACCGACAGCGCCGTCAGGCGGTTAAAGCCCGTCACCCCATAGGGATGGATCATGCTATGAGCCCCGCCGGTGATGATGGCGTCCACATCGCCACGGCGGACCTGCATCGCCGCTTCTCCGATGGCTTGGGTGCTGGCAGCGCAGGCGGTCAGCACGTTGAACGCCGGCCCGGCGACGCCGAACTCCCCGGCCAGGTGGGCCAAAACCATATTGGACTCCTGCTCCGTCTCGCGGTGCAGGTCCATTTTCGCCAGGGCAAGCTGCGACCATCGGACCGTGTCCAGCCTGCCGTCGCGCCAGGCGTCCACCAGCAGGGAGGTGAAGTTGTCGAAATCCAGGCTGCCCTCGCCGCTGCCGAGGTAGACCCCCAGCCGCGAACGGTCCAATTCCTTGTAGTCATCCAGGCCCGACTCTCTCCACGCCTGCATAGCCGCCCCGAGGGCGAACTGGCAGTGACGCCCCGCGTGGCGGTGACGGGAGGCGTTGGGGAACTGGCGGGCGAAGTCGTAGCCCTTGACCTCGGCTGAAAAGGTGGTGGGGTAGCTGGAGGCGTCAAAGAGGGTGGTCTTGGCCAAGCCGCTTTCGCATGCCAGCAGCGCCCGCCAGGTACTCTCGACGTCGTGGCCGAGAGGGTTGACCGTGCCCATGCCCGTGATGACGACTCGTCTGCGGGTCATTTGCGATACCGCCTCAGGATGCATGCGCCGCTCTGTCCGCCCGTACCAAAGGCTCCGCTGACGACGTGTTCGATCTCCGCGCCACGAGGCTGAGCGGAAAGATTCAGGTGGCAAAACTCGGCCGCGGTGGAAAAATTGACCGTCGGCGGGACCGTCTGGGTGTGCAGGGCCATCGCCGCGACGGCCAACTCCACCCCGCCGGCGCCGGCGAAAAGTGAACCTATCGCCCCGGTGACTGCCGTGGCTGGGATGGTCCGCGCAGATTCGCCCATCGCCTGTTCCCATGCGGCAGATTCAAGGGCGTCTTCATTGGCTACGGCCGTTCCGTGGGCGAGGATCAGCCCGACGTCCTTGGCAGCGATGCCCGCGTCGGCCAGGGCCTTTGCGACGGCTTGAGCCAGGCCGCCCACGGTGGGGCGGGTCACGTCGAAACCGGCAGGGTCGCAAGCGCCGCCGAAACCGACAACCTCCGCATATATCCTCGCCCCTCGGGCCTGGGCGTGGGTCAGTTCTTCCAAAATCAACAGCCCGCCACCCTCGCCGATTACCGTACCGTCGGCAGTGACATCGAAAGGCCGGCATGCCTGCTGGGGCGACGCGCCATCGGGGCAAAGGCGGTTCAGGAGAGTCTGCCGCAGTGCTCCCATCAAATTCAGCTTGCTTTCGGCGCCGCCGGCGATGACGGCGTCGACGCTGCCGCGCTCGATGAGTCGGGCGGCCTCTCCGACGGTCAGGTGCCCTGAGGCATCCCCGCAGGTGATTGTGTTGCTGGGGCCTTCGGCGCCGTGGATGATTGTCACGTGGCAGGACAGCATGTTGGGCAGGTACTTCAGCAGCCAAAGCGGGGTGAGGTTGTTCATGCCCTGGCTGCCCCAGGCGCGGATATCGAACTTGCCGTCGGCCACCGACGTGTTGATGGCCGAGCCTAACTCGTCCAGATCACTACAGATCAGCCCCGCGCCTATGTTGCATCCCAGCCGGGATGGTTCGATGGTCATCTTGTCGTCACCGGCGGATCGCGTGACGATGCCGCTGTCGCCGAAGGCCAGGTTCGCGGCGGCGACGGCGATCTCGATATCGCGGGCCATCACCTTGACGGCCTTGCGGTAGTCCTTGGGCACGAAGTTGCGCGCGGAAAAGTCCGCCAGTTCGCCACCGATGTGGCAGGGGAACTTCCCGGCGTCAAAGAGGCTGATGGGGCGAATACCGCTCTTGCCGTTCAGCAGCGACTCCCACAGGGGCTTGATACCGATCCCCGTGGGGCTGACGACGCCCAGGCCCGTGATGGCGACGCGGCGGTCAGCCATTCTTGGCCTCCAGGAACGGGGCGATCAGACGGGTGAACTGGCCGGTGAAGACGAAATTTTCCTGGGGGAACTTTGCGCCCGCGAGGTTCTGATCGATGTGGGAGAACATCAAATCGACCTGGCCGATGGGTTGTCCGTTCCGCAGCACCACCCCGCGCGTCGCGGCGGCCTCGGGGGCGATGGTCTCGATTTCGGCCTGGTAGGTAAGCTGGTCGCCGGGGACGACGATGTCAGTGAACTCGGCCTTGGCGATCTTGGCCAAAATCACCTTTTCCTGGAAGTCCCTGGCCTGGCCGACAAGGATGCCCGCCGTCTGCGCCATGCCCTCGATCATCAACGAGACGGGCATGATGGGGAAGGCCTCCCAGTGGTCGTGGAGATGTTCCTCGGCCAGGGAGACGTTCTTGATCGCCACGGCCTTGCGGCCGGGCAGGAATTCCACGAAACGGTCGATCCAAATCCAACGCATGAATCGCTCCGGGCATTGCCCCTGGGTCCGTGCGATTCAGACCGCCGGTAGCCTGGCGTCTTCCGCCGCGACGGGCTTGCGCGGACCGCACCGGCCGCTCGCCTAGCCGTTGTTGACCTTGTTGACGACGTAGTTGACGATGGTCTGGACCTTGAACAGTTCGGCCATCTTGCTTATGTCGGGGTTCTGCTCGAACCGGCTGAAATCGGCGTGGGGCATCCGCTCCTTGAGCTGGGAGAGGCCCTCCGGTGTCAGCTTTCCGTTCTGGACGAACTGGGGGTTGTTGAAGATGTTGTCGGGGAACAACTCGCCCCGGGGAATCTTTATGTTGAAGGCCTTCTCCAGGCGGAANNAAGACGATGTCCAGGAAGTCGATGGACTCGGCTCCCAGGTCCCCGATAAGGGTCGCTTCGCTCTTGACCTCGTCGTCGTCAACACCCAGGGCGTCAACGAGAGTTTCCTTCACCTTCTCAAAGACTTCCGTTTCGGTCATTGGCATGGACGGTAATCTCCTGTCATGCTGCCGCCGTCGTCTGCCCCGCGACGGTCGGGAAAGCCCACTGACGGCCACTATGTATAAAAACTCAAAACGTCAAAGTCAACGCGATAATACTCTTGGGGGTTTATCGCGATAGCAGTTCTTCTCCGCCTACCAGCTTGAACTGCCCGCGCAACTTAGCGACGATGGCGGCGTCCGCGTCGGCGAGTTTGGGATCTCGCCCGGCGAGGTTAAAGCAGGCCAGTTCCAGCCTGCCGGTCACGGCCTGCTGGTCGTCCACAGTTCCTGTGCCCTTGAACTTCGCCGTATCCTCGCCGATCTCCATCGCCTCCACCTGGCAGCGGAGGATATGCCCGGGGGCGACGAAGCTGGCGTAGCGGATATTGCGGGCGGAACGGAGGACGATAATGCTCTTGGAGAATCCCTGCGTGGCCCGAACCAGCCAGGCAGCCGACTGTACCAGCGCCTCCAGCATCAGCACGCCCGGAAGCACGGGAAACGCCGGGAAATGGTCCGCCAGGTATTCCTCGGCCAAGGACAACGCCTTGATCGTGGTGATAGACTGGCCGACCTGAAGCGACTCGATCTTGTCCACAAGGAGAAATTTCATCGTTCCTCCGGTCTGACCGGATGATGCGAATAGGGACTCTTAGTCAGTCGCGGCGGTGTTTGCAAGCGTTTTTCGCTCCCGCTTCAGGCCCATTCCTCGACGATCCCGCCGGCGAGAGCGGGCATCAAGCCCAACATCGCCGCCAGGTCCAGGATGGTGAACCGCGATCGAATCTGGCCGGCGTGGACGAACGCCTCCAGCAGGCGGGCCTTGGAACAGCCAAGGTCCTCCGCCGATCGTGCCGCCCCGGCTGCCGTCAGGCAGGCGCGCAAGGACTGCGGTGGCGGGATCAACGACGACAATTGCTCGCGAAAGCGGTCCCACGCGCCACCCTGGGCCAGGGCTTCGGCGGCATGGCGGAGGCGGGGGACTTTCTGTGCGTATTCCTGGGCCACGGGTTCGGCCAGTTTCCCCCAAAAGGCCGAGTCGATCCCGCCGGGCGGTTGGGTCCATTGAGGCAATTCGGTCGCCAACACGCGACGGTACAGTTCCGCGCAGAGGACCGAACCCACCCCCACCTGCCTGCCGTGCAGATCGTGGGCGACTCCGTCGGTGTCGGACATCATGTCCAGGCTGTGTGAGATCATGTGTTCCCCTCCCGACGCCGGCGCCGAGGAACCAGCCATGGTCATGCTCACGCCCGTCAGCAGAAGCGCCGCGAAGAGGCCTTCGATTGCCTGCGGCTTCCTGGCCTTAAGGTCTTCCGGGTGGCGGATATAAAGAGGCTCGACCTCGGCGACCAGGCTGACGGCCCGGGGGCAGTAGTAATCGCCGAATAGCAGGTGATTAAGCCTCCAGTCGGCTGAGCTGACGGGCCTGGCCAGCATGTCGCCCAGGCCGGCGGTGGTGAGTTCGTATGGCGCGTCGCGCAAGACCGCGGGCGCAGACAAAACCGCTGGCGGGGGCGCGGCGCGGAGCAGCGATTTTATGCCCCTTAGTGTCGGGGCTACGTTGGCGGATGTGTAGCCGGTCATGCTGGCGGCGGTGGCGAAGGGGACAAACGGCATGCCGCGCTCGTAAGCCAGCCACTTGCCCAAGTCGTTGACCACGCCCGAGCCGACGGGGACGGCCAGATCGACCTGACCGAGCATCTCCGAGAGGGTATCCTTGGTGGCGTCGTCGCAGACAGGCGAACCGCCGCGGGCGCGGTCGGGGACGAGAATTTCCCGCACGGTCCATCCGCCGCGATTCAAAGCCTCTACTGCGGCGGCCCCGGCTGCCTGTTGCGTGCGGCGGTCCATCAAAACGGCCACGCGATTGCCCCCGCCCTGCCTGATCGAAACGGCCCGGCGGCAAACCTCGCCGAGACGACCGATCGCATCGTCACCGTAGACGACCTCCCGCGGCTCGATTTGATGCCTACGGCCGCAGGGGCAATCAAAGCTGGTCCCGAAGATGTCCCGGTAATTCGCCATCCACAGCCGCGGGCGTCATTCCGCCGGCTCGGTGGCCGGACGTCCTTTGGGCCAATCGTCACTGCGGAAAGGCGACGCCGGAATCCCGTCTTTGTTGTAAAGGTTGCAGTCGGGGTTGCTCGCCCAGCCGTAACGCAGCGAAACCGGTTCGGTCACCTTCGGACAGGTGACGACCACGGTGGAACCCTTGATGACCGCATCGGCCCATTGGAACCGTCGATTCTCCCCGGCCATGGCAAAACCGGTGAGCTTATCTCCCTTGGCCACCAGGCCGTTTTCGGCGTGCTTGAAGGTCACGACGGCCTGGCCGGCTTGGAACTTGATGGTATCCATAATCGGGCCGGAATAGACCACGTCCCTGCCATAGACGAGTTTCTGTGCCGCCAGCGACAGTCGCAGCCCCACCGGCTGCTTGTTGGTCGGGTGAATGGTGTTGGGGTCGCCCACGTCGATGGTGATTGCCATGGCGGTATTGGGCGTGGCCAGAGTCATCAGTTGAGACTCCCGCTGCCTGGCCCAGTCGGCGTCGCCGGGCCGATCACTCCTCTGGCGGTAGTTGGGCAGTTGCACGTAGAGGAACGGCAGGTCTTTCCTTCCCCAGTGTTTCCGCCAGTCGGAGATCATGGCAGGGAAGACCTTACGGTAGAGCATCCACTGTTCGGCGTCGGATTCGCCCTGGTACCAGATGACACCGGCGATGGCGTAGCGGGTCAGCGGGGCGATCATGCCGTTAAACAGCGAACCCAGGGAGTGGATGGACCTTGGACCGCGCGGGCTTTTCGGTTCTTCCTTGCCTTCTGCCTTGGCCTTCTGGGCGGCTTCCTTCCAAGCGGCCTGGTCTTTCTCGTAGGCGGCCTGCTCGGAGGAAAAAGCCGCGGCGCGCTTGTGGTAATCCTCCAATGGCTCCTTGAGGTTTGGATCGGTCTCGAATGCCTGGCTGCTGGTCCACCATTCCGCCTTGGTACCGCCCACGGCGCTGAAGATCAGCCCCACCGGGCAGCCCAGCAGGTTGTGCAGGTCGCGGCCGAAGTAGTAGGCCACCGCGGAGAATCCCGCGGCGGTGTTGGGGTCGCATACCTGCCAACGGGCGACAAGGTCGCCGGCGGGCTTATCGGCGAAGTTGGAGGGAACCTGGAACAGCCGTATCTTTGGGCAATTCGCAGAGGCAAGGGCCGTTGCGGCGTTAGCGTCCGCTTCCAGCGGCCAGACCATGTTGGACTGGCCCGAGCAGACCCACACCTCACCGACCAGCACGTTGTGGACGACAATCGTGTTGGCGGCGCCGGCGACGGTCAATTCGTACGGCCCGCCGGCCTTGGGGGTGGCCAGCTTCACCGACCAGTTGCCCGCATCGTCTGCCTTGGCGGAGACTTTTTTACCCTCAAAGGTTACCGTGACTCCTTCGCCCGCTGCCGCCTGGCCCCAGATAGTTGCCTGGGTGGACTGCTGAAGCACCATGTTGTCGCCAATGACCGAGGGTAACTTCACCTCAGCGACCGCCAGTGACGCCGAACATGCTGCAACCAGGCACACCGAGATACACGTTGTCTTCATCCAATCACACATGGGCGTCCATCCTTTCCTTGTAGTCCTATGAAATCCCAAGTTTGTGCCATGAATGTCCATCCAGCCAATCGCCCGCCCAAGGCGCAAGCGGCCGACGCTATCCAGCCAGGCCCACCAGGATATCCAGTCCCTTGCGGAGCTTTTCGTCGCTGGTGGCATAGGATAATCGGAAATGCGTGTCGCGCGTCGAGAAGACGCCTCCGGGGATGACCAGCACGTTGTTTTCGATTGCCGTGGCGACGAATCGCGTGGCGTCGCCGCCCGGGGCGGGCACGAAGGCATAAAACGCCCCGCCGGGCTTGGCCAAGCCCATCGCCGGACCCAGGACGGAATAAACCATGTCGCGCTTGCGCTTGTAGGCGGCAACATGGGCCGACATGTCGGTGTCCAGGGCCTCCAGGCCGGCTGCCTGGGCCATGCTGGGGGCGCAGACGAAGCTGTA
>PMBX01000048.1 GCA_003153915.1 Phycisphaerales bacterium | reverse complement strand
CACCTGGACACCGACGAAGGCAACGCATGCAACCTGGTCAACGCGACCAGTGTGGAACTGTTGGCATGAATGTGAATGCGAGCTAACGCACCATCAAGGTGAAGGAGAAAGTTATATGACACTGCAAGCACTAGGCATGGTGGAGACGCGCGGGCTGGTGGCGCTGATCGAGGCCAGCGACGCGATGTGCAAGGCCGCCAGCGTGGAACTGGTGGGCTGGGACCGCGTGGGGTCAGGGATGGTGACGGCCTTCGTGCGGGGCGATGTAGCCGCCGTCAAGGCCGCCACCGACGCAGGCGCCGCCGCGGCGGCCAAGATCGGAGAGGTCATCTCCGTGCACGTCATCCCGCGGCCTCACGAAGACCTCGACAAGGCCGTGCCCTCCAAGGTCGAGGCCAAGAAGGCCGCGGCGCCCAAGTAACCGGCGGACGGGACAATCCATCAGGCAATCGCCCCGGCCGACCGGCCGGTGGCAGGAGAAACGAACATGGAAGCATTGGGAATGATTGAGACCAAGGGCTTCGTTGGCGTTGTCGAGGCCAGCGACGCGATGTGCAAGGCCGCCAGCGTCGAGCTGATCCGGCGGACCGAGATCGGCGGCGGGTACGTTACCACGCTGGTCCGTGGCGACGTGGGTTCCGTCAAGGCCGCCGTGGACGCAGGCGCCGCAGCGGCAGGAAAGATCGGCGAGTTAGTCAGCGCCCACGTGATCCCCGCGCCCCATGAGGGACTCAGGGGCATTTTCCTGTAGCCGATACCCGCATCGGCCGGCGGGTCCGGCGCCAGGCATTGTTGACGGCTTGGCGGGTTTCGCCCGGCGGCGCTGCTGGTTTTGCGTTACGGACATGACCCGTCGTGGACTTTGGCGAGTGTGGTTTGCGGATTGCAAGTGATGAAGATTCTCGTATCCAACATAGGTTCGACGAGTTTCAAGTTCCGCCTGTTCGACCTTGCCGGCGGGGGACGTGAGATCGCCTCCGGCGGCGCCGACCGCATCGGCGGCTCTGGCGGCGCGCTGAAACTCCGCTCCGGCTCGCAGGCGGTGAACCAGCCGCGGGACTTCGCCGATCACGGCGCGGCGATCCGCTGTGTGTTGGAGCAACTGGTGGCCCTAGGCGCACTAAAGAACACCGGACAACTGGACGCGGTGGCCTTCAAGGCCGTCATGGGNNTGGGCGAGACGCCGCTGGTGGCTGCGTTCGAGCCTGGTTTCCACCGCGACAACCCGCCGCGGCGGAGGTACTACGCAGTCCCGCCCGAATGGGCCGAGAAGTACGGCCTGCGACGATACGGTTTCCACGGTGCGTCGCACCGCTACATCGCCCAGCGCACACGGCAGCTACAGGAAGGCGCGGGCCGGATCATCTCCTGCCACCTGGGAGGTTCCTCCAGCCTCTGCGCCATCCGCGACGGTCGGTCGGCGGCAACCAGCATGGGCTTATCACCGCAATCGGGCCTGCCCCAGGGCAACCGCGTGGGCGATTTCGACGTCTACGGCATGAAGCTGATGATGACGGCAACGGGACGGAGCTTTGACGACCTGCTGGGCGAACTGGGCAGCAAGTGCGGATTGGCGGGACTTAGCGGCACCAGCGGCGACATGCGGGACATCCAGCGGGCTGCGGCAACGGGAAATCGCCAGGCCACCCTGGCGCTGGAGCTGTTCGTAACGGCTGTTCGGGACTACCTGGGCGCTTACCTGGTGGAACTGGGCGGCGCAGACGCGGTCGTCTTCACCGGCGGGATCGGNNATCGACTCCGCCGCGAGCAAGACCGCCCTGTGGGTGATGCCCACCAACGAGGAACTAATCGTCGCCAACCAGGCGGCGGAACTGCTGAAACAAAGCCATAAAACAAAAGTCTAGCAAGAAAAACAGCAAACAACCGGCAAGACCGGACTTGGAGAAATGACCATGGAAGAAGCACTGGGAATGATCGAGACGAAGGGCCTGGTTGCGGTGATCGAGGCGACCGACGCGATGCTAAAGGCCGCCAAGGTCAGCTACAACGGCATGGTGAAGGTGGGCAGCGGGCTGGTGGCGGTGCTGGTGACCGGCGATGTTGCCGCCTGCAAGGCCGCCGTGGACGCCGGGGCAGCCGCGGCGGCGCGGATCGGCGAGGTGGTCTCCGTCCACGTGATCCCGCGGCCCCACAGCGACGTCAGCAAGATCCTGCCGAAGTTCTAACCCCCGCTCCGCGCCTCGGAGCGCCTTGCGGCGCGGCGCGCGCCGAGCCGCCGGTAGAGACGAATTGCGCGGAGCGACAAGGAGCCGGGCATGTTCATTGCCAGGGTTCGAGGAAACGTCGTCACCTCCCAGAAGGTGGACAAGATGGCCGGCAAGAAACTGCTGATCATCGAGCCGCTGAAGGTGGAGGAGACCGGTGCGATGTCCCCCACCGGCAAATGCATCGTTGCCGTGGATTCCATCGGGGCCGGCAACGATGACATCGTGCTGGTCACGCAGGGTTCCAGCGCGCGGATGACCGACTTCACCTCCGACGCGCCGGTGGACGCGGTGGTCATCGGCATCATCGACACGGTTTGCACCATGGGAAAGGTCGTTTACAGGAAAGGATAAGCGCGGAGGGGACGGTGACGCTCGGACCGGCGGTCCGACGATCCTTCCGCGGAGTACATACGCCAACATGAGGAGCTTGCCATGACGCAGGTGAGCGATCAGATGATTCAGGATGTCGTCCAGCAGGTTCTCGAACACGTTCGCAGCGGTTGGGGCGGGCGAGTGGCCCCAACGGCAGGGCAGAACGCCCCGGCTCCGATCTCCCAACCGGTTGCCACGGCGGTTGCGGCCAACCGCTTCGGGCAGTTCACCGACGTTACCGAGGCAGTGGAGGCCGCCAAGACCGCCCAGCGCGCCTTGTGCCGCCGTTCGTTGGCCCAGCGGCAGATCGCCTGCGACCTGATCCGCCAGATCATCACCAACCAGGCCGACCGCCTGGGCAAGATGGAATACGACGAGACGCGCATCGGCCACCCGCCTCACAAGAGCGAGAAGCTGGTTATCGCCGCCCGTATCGCCCAGGGCGTGGAGGCCCTGCGGACGGAGTGCTTCAGCGGCGACCATGGGATCACCCTGGAGGAGCACGCCCCCTGGGGCGTCATTGGTGTCATTACCCCGGTGACCCACTCGCTGCCGACGCTGGCGGTCAACGCGGTGAACATGATCGCCACGGGCAACTCGCTGGTGTGCAACCCGCACCCGGGCGGCAAGAAGGTCGCCGCCTACGGCGCCAAGCTGTTCAACCAGGCCATCTACGAGAAGCTGGGCATCGACAACCTCGTCTGCGTCATCACCGAACCCACGCTGGATAGCGCGCGGGAGATATTCTCCCACCCCGACGTCCGCCTGCTGTGCGTCACCGGCGGACCGGGCGTGGTTGCCGCGGCGATGAGGTCCGGCAAGCGAGCCATCTGCGCCGGACCCGGCAATCCGCCGGTGGTGGTGGATGNNGGGGCCTACCGCCTGACCCCCCAGCAGATGGACGAACTGGCCCGGCTGTGCATCGAGCAGCCCAAGGACGCCGAGCATCCCATGGCCAACCGCAAGTTCGTCGGCGCCGAACCGCAGGTTCTGGCCGGCCTGATCGGCTTGACCATCCCTCCCACTTGCCGACTGCTGTTCGGCCAGACGGACTTCCAAAACCCATTCGTCGCGGCGGAACAGATGATGCCCATCCTGCCGTTTGTCTGTTGCGAGAGCTTTGAGCAGGCGGTGGAACTGGCCAAGGAGTCCGAGCATAGTTTCCGCCACACCTCCGTAATCCACTCCCGCCTGGTGGACCACATGACCCACATGGGCAAGGAGATGGACACAACACTGTATATCAAGAACGGGCCTTCGCTAGCCGGCGACGGGGCGGGCGGGGAAGGCTACGGCAACTATTCCATCGCCTGCTCCACCGGGGAAGGCGTCGTAACACCGTTGACCTTCACCCGCTTCCGGCGATGCACGATGGTGGACAACCTCAGGATCATCTAACCGCGCGGAGACATAACGAATGCTCCTTGCCGTAGTGGAAGGTTCCGCGGTGACGACGACCAAGCATCCCTCGATGAAGGGTTGGAAGGTGTTGGTTGTCCAGCCGCTGGATCTGGCCGGGGCCGCCGATGGCGACCCGCTGCTGGCCATCGACTCCCTCGGCGCCGGGCATGGCGACAAGATTCTCATCAGCAACGACGGAAAAGGCGCTCGCGAACTGGTGGGCAACGAAAACTCCCCCGTCCGCTGGACGGTGATCGGGATCGTGGACTGAATCGAAAGCGATGGCGACGGTACGTATGGATGCCGAACTGGTCAGGGTGATCGCCGAGAGAGTGATAGGAATGCTCCGGGAGCAGGGCTTGGCTGTCGCGCCAGCAGCGACCGGTACGGCGGTATCACCCACAAGAACCGCTACGCCCAAGCCAACTATCACCGTACGCCCCGCTATTGGCGCGCCTGGCCCGCGCAAGGTAGGAAACATCGCTAAATCCATCCCAATCGAACCGGTGCAAAGGGTTTTCATCACCGCCGAGGGGCTGGAAAGCCGCCTGGCCTCCGGCGGAAAGGGCGGCGCGGTCGAACTTGCCTGCAATGAATTCCTTACGCCCAATGCCGCCGACCTGGCCGAGGCGAAGCGCCTGACCATCCGCCGGGCCTCCGCCCGACTGCCACAGGCGGAAGTAAATCCCCCGGCATGTCCTGCCGGTATGACGGCGCCGGCAACCCAGGGCCTCCACGCGGTGGCGACACCGGCCCGCGCGCTGGGCGGTGGAACCGGCGTGGTTACGGCAAAGACCGACGAGAAGATTACGATCCTTCTGGAAGCCCTCGCCCGCGAGAGCCTCCGCCTGCTCAACTGCAACCGCGGCGACTGCTGGATCGCCAACCTGCTGGCCGCCTGTGGCGACCTGGCCGGCGGAGGGCTATCCGCGGTGGTGGCCATCGTGCCCCACGCCTCCGACGCGATGCTGCTGGCGGGCAAGGTCAAGGGCGTCCGGGCGGTCCAGGGAACATCCGCCGATACCGTCGCGCGGGCCGTGCGGAAGTTCGCCGCCAACGTGCTTATCCTGGAGGCCGCCTCCAGCACGTTCCACCAGATGCGCGCGATGATCCGGCTGATCGCTGCCGGCGGACCGGCTGCCCCGCCTCAGCCTTCGCCATTGCAGACAGCGCTGGCTGAACTGGAGAGATGAACCGTGCGAATCGCCCGCGTGATCGGAAAGGTCACACTGAACCGCAAGATGGCCGAGGTGCTGCCCGGCAGTTACCTCCTCGTCCGGCCTATCGGCCGCAAGGAACTGGGCGGCGCCGCTGAAAGCAGCGAGGAAACGCTGGTGTTGTTCGACCAATTGGCCGCGCGGGAAGGCGACCGCGTCGGGTTGGTCGAAGGCCGCGAGGCGGCTGTTCCGTTCCACCCAGACAAGGTACCCTACGATTCCTACAATGCCTGCATCCTGGACACCATCGACTACCATCCCGTCGTGGGCACGCCGTCCAAGACAACGCAGGATAAAACCAAACCTCCGGGCAAGTGATCGCTAGAGGCAATCTCATGGTCAACGAATTCGAGATAAAAAAAGAGATATGCGAGGTAGGCCGGCGGATGTACGAGAAGGGCTTCGTCGCCGCCAACGACGGTAACATCAGCTATCGCCTGGGACCGGGGCGCTTCCTCTGCACGCCGACGCTGGTGTCCAAGGGCTTTCTGAAGCCCTCCGACATCGCCGTGGTGGATGACAACGGAAAGCAGCTCGAAGGCGCCCGCCCGCGGACCAGCGAAATCATGCTGCACCTGGAGATATTCCACGCCCTGCCCGAGATCAACGCCGTCTGCCACGCCCACCCGCCGCACGCGACGGCCTTTGCGGTGGCTGGCATGGAAGTACCCTGCTGCATCCTGCCGGAAGTGGAAATTTTCCTGGGCCAGGTTCCCCTGGCCCAATACGACACCCCCGGCAGCAAGAACTTCGCCGAGACCATCCTGCCCCACCTGCAAAACAAGGCCAACACCATCCTCCTGGCCAACCATGGCGCCGTCTCCTGCGATAACAGCCTGGAGAAGGCATACTTCCACCTGGAAACGCTGGACATGTATTGTCGCATCCTGTTGCTGTCCAAGCAGATCGGCCAGATTCACCAATTGCCCGCTCCCAAGGTGCGCGAGTTGCTGGACATCAAGAAGCGCCTGGGCATCGCCGATGCGAGGCTCGACGGCGGCCAGGTAGCCGTGCTGGCCGGCAGCGACGATTTCCTCCGCGGTTTCTCCATGCAGGCCATCGCCCAGCACGTCGCGGACGCAAACGGCCACGGAAGGGGATGCGGCATCGCCGGTGCGACCTCGCAGGAGGGCCTGCCTCAGCCGCTGCCGACGGCGCGGCGGATATTCCCTGCCGTCGTTGCCGGCAGGAAGCTGCCCGGCGGCGAGGCCCTTGGTTCAAGCTCCTCCACTGTGCGCAGCCGCGCCATCGAGGACGAAACCGAGCGACTGGTTCAGTTGATTACCGACAAGATCATTACAGCCGTTTCCGCATAGGAACCCACGACGGATACCCGCCTTGGGCATAGGCCCTGCCTGTAGTGAAATTTCCTTGCCGAAAGCGGTTTTCCGGCGGATACTGGCTGGGTCTTTTCACCTCTTTACCCTGCAAAAAAGACCGCTTAGGAGACAAACATGGAGAGAATCAAGATCGTCCTGGACGAAAAGGACATACCCAAGCAGTGGTATAACCTCGCCGCCGACCTGCCCACGCCGCTTCAGCCGCCGCTGGGGCCGGATGGAAAGCCAATCACCCCGGAAATGCTCGCCCCGGTGTTCCCGATGAACCTCATCGAGCAGGAAGTCAGCACCAAGCGGTGGGTCAAGATTCCCGATGAAATCCTCCAGATTCTCGACTTATGGAGGCCGGCGCCGCTGTATCGCGCCCGGCGGCTGGAACAAGCCCTCAAAACTCCCGCGAGAATCTACTACAAGCACGAAGGCTTCTCCCCTCCCGGCAGCCACAAGCCCAACACCGCCGTACCGCAGGCCTGGTACAACAAGCAGTTCGGCATCAAGCGGCTGGCGACGGAAACCGGCGCGGGGCAGTGGGGCAGCGCCCTGGCGTTCGCCTGCGCGCTGGTGGGCCTGGACTGCAAGGTGTTCATGGTGCGGATCAGCTTCACCCAGAAGCCTTTCCGCCGGTTGATGATGGAGACCTGGGGCGCCAAGTGCATCGCCAGCCCGTCGCAGGAGACCCAAGCCGGTCGCGATATCCTGGCCAAGACCCCCGACACGCCCGGATCGCTGGGCATCGCCATCAGCGAGGCNNCTGGAGGCCAAGAAGCAACTGGCCAAGGCCGGCGAGAAGAAGGTGGACGTCGTCATCGGCTGCGTGGGCGGCGGGTCCAACTTCGCGGGGCTTTCCTTCCCGTTCGTTGCCGACAAGATTCACGGCGCCGATATCACGATTATCCCCGTCGAGCCGACCAGTTGCCCCACGCTGACCCGCGGGCCTTTCGTTTACGATCACGGCGACACGGCCCGCATGACGCCACTGCTGCCGATGCATTCGCTGGGCCATGCCTTCGTGCCCGCCCCGATTCACGCCGGCGGCCTGCGCTACCACGGCATGGCGCCGCTGGTCAGCCAGGCGACCGTCGAGGGCCTGCTGGCCCCGCGCGCGGTGCATCAGCTCCGCTGCTACGAGTCTGCCGTCACCTGGGCGCGAATCGAGGGCTTCATCCCCGCCCCGGAGACCGCCCACGCCATCGCGGTGGTCATCGACGAGGCCAACAAGGCCCGCGAGGAAGGCAAGGAGAAGGTGATCCTGTTCAGTTGGTCCGGCCACGGGTTGATGGACCTGTCCGGTTACGACAGCTATTTCCAGGGCAAGCTTTCCGACTTCGCCCTGCCGGAAGAGGATCTCCGTCGCGGCCTGGAGCCTATCAAGGACCTGCCCAAGCCCAGTACCGCCAAGACTGGCAAGTGGTGATTCGCTCCAGATATATCCGGCGCCATTCAATTCAAACAAACGCCTCGAACCCAAAACCGGTCGAGGCGTTTGTTATTACAGTGGATCGTAACCGTTTTAGGACGGTCCCTTTTCCCGACGATGGCTGTCGGCTAATCCCCCATCTCGCCCAACAACTCGATGCCGGAGCGGTCCTTTTTTTCAGGCCTTCTTTTTGGCGATCATGTCCGCAAATTGCCTGCCCGTCTCGTACGCCTTATGCAGGAATACGGTTTCCTCCTTGATGCCCGTGTTGTGGATGACGGCCTCCATGCTGACCCACTTGGAGTAGGACGATGTCGCGATAATGCCCGCCAGCCTCGGCCAATCCACCGTGCCTGAAAACAGCAGCTTGTGTTGATCGGAGGCGCCATCGTTATCATGCAGGTGAAGCGAGATAAGCCGGTCCTTTAGCCGGCTGAGGCGGTCCAGGGATGTAGTCTCCCCACCGTCCGCCCGCCCGTTGCCGTGGCCGCTATCATAACAGAGACCCATATAATCAGGCCCGTAGGCCCCAAAGACCCGTTCCAGCACGTCGAAGTCGCCGTTTTCTATCGCGATACGAACCCCCCGCTCCCGCGCGAACGGTTTCAGTTCGTCCAAGGAACGCAAGAATGCTTCCCAGCCTCTCTCGGCGGTGGCAGTTCCTGCGACGGGCACGTGCATGATGACCACGTCGCTGCCGAGGCGCGCCGTCATGTCGATACGGTTGCGGACCAGATCCACCCCGGCCTGCCGCTCATACTCGCGCAGGGAACCCCAGTTCTTCTCCTTGCCGGCGGATGCGTGAAGGTCCGTGAGTCCCAGCCCAAATTCCTTCATCCACGCGGCAATCTGTGCGATCTCGCTGTCATTGTAAAGAAAATCGGTGTGCCACTGGTGACACCAATGGATGTGAGTGAAGCCGGCTTCCGCTATCCGGCGCAAGTACGGTTCCGGACAGTCCTGGCTGGTGACGTAGTCGCTCGTCATCGAAAGCTTCATGCTCGTTCTCGACATCTTCGTAGCCGTATCGCACCAGTAGATCCAAGTCGGCCGTATAGCGAGGCGCGCCATGGAGAGCCATCGCGTATGCCCCGACCACCAGATATTCAACGCGGCGGGAATGGAACAATTCGAGCAACTCTTTGAAGTCGGGGAAGACTTCCATGATGTTGCCTTCTCAATTGCTCCACGGCGCCGAGGCGTTCCTCCGGGCTGCGCGACAGCCAATACCTCAGATCGGCCTGGATAGCCTGGGGGTCGTGCAGCGGACGTTTTCTTACCACTTTGCGATTCATGGTCTTTGCATTATTCTTGCCATTCCAGCGCGGAAGTAAAGGGCTTACCCTTCGGCCAAGACGGGTCGGCGGCGGCGCCAAAGTATCGCCCGGTCACCGCGGTGGGGGGGCTTTCTGACAGGGCGCCCCGTCGTATTGGAACACTTCATCCAGGCCGACGCCGAAGGCCCCGGCGATGCGGAAGGCCAGCAGCAGCGATGGGGAGTACTTGCCCGCCTCGACGGCAAGGATCGTCTGTCGCGTCACGCCGACGCGGTTGGCCAGCTCCTGCTGGGTCATCTCGCCGGCGTCGAATCGCAGCCGGCGGATGCGGTTGGTAAGTCCCTCAGTCGGCATGGCCGGCTCCTCGCCAGTGTAAGACTATGTGGGCAATCGCCATGGTCACAACGTAGAAGCTTATCGCCCCCATCCCAATCGTCGGCAGCATCGCAACATTGATCGTGATCGTTTGCCTGCCCTGCCACCAGCAGACCAGCATCAGGGTAACCGACGCTAAACTTGCGACACTCCACAGCATCATCCCGGCGATCGCCGCTGACCTTTGCTTGATCTGCCTGTCGCGCTCATCAACAACAACCTCCCGCGGATCCCGTCTTCGCAGTAGTGCGTAGAGAGCGAGGGCGGCCATCAGCGCCCAGGACGCCACACCCACCGCGGTGATCCCCACCTTTGGCCCCAGCAAAGGCGTAAGGACCAAGAACAGGCCAAACACCACCAGGGCAGCGGCGGACATATACACGTCCGGCAGACCTCTGGAAGTTATTCGTGTCGTGAACATAGACAAGTCTCCTTTAGTGAGTCTTGCTGGTTTCGTCGGAGGCGTCCGGGCCGCCACTGTTTCGGCTGTAGAGGACAAGCAGCGTGATGGAGCGGGCAACGAAAAGAACCATGCACGCCGCCAAGAAAACAAGGGGCAGGACGTCAACGGGAATGGTTTTCTTTTCCTGGTGGGAATAAAGAAAATACGGAACCATACAACAGATACCCACCGCCAGGTAGGCGGACATCGCTCCGGCAAGGGAGGATTTTCCGAGGATGATCCTGTCCCGTTCATCCGCCTCAACGATGTCGCCCCCCGGCCGCTTGCGAAAGATTATCGGGGCAAAGCCGGCCAGCCCAAATAGCCCGAAAGATCCCGTGGCTGCGCGCCAACCCATAATAGACGCCGCCACGACGAAGGCCACGACCGCCAAGGCGACGACCGCGATAAACATCCACGCCATTTTCTGTTCCCTGTTCATTCGCCTATCTCCTTGTCCTTTTCTGGATTTCCACAAAAGGCTTGTTTGGTATACTTATGGTATGCAATTGAATACACCATGTAAAGTTTATTTTACATACATCGGCAGGAATTTCTCAAAATTTAAGCGGAAACCGTAAGGCATTCCGGTTGCTCAGGTTACAGGCGGCGAACCGTTCTGGTCGATCAGCCCGCGCGTGGTGCGGAGTTGTTCGATGCGGTCTAGGGGTTTTTGGAGCATGTTGCTTCGGGCGCCGCGGACCGTGTCGTATTGCTTGGCGACTGACTCGATCCGCTGGCCGAGGAGGTCGAGCTGCTCGTTGTACTTCTGCCATTCCTTGTAAAACTGGCTCAGCAGGGAGGCCACCTCATCGGCGGTCTTGGCGACGTTGGCCCGCTCTGCCGCCTGGCGGATGACAGCCAGCATCGCGTATAGCGTCAGCGGGCCGGCCAGGACGATCTTCTTGGCCAGCGCCTCGTCGATGAGGTCGCCTTCGGTCTCCAGCACCAGGCCGTAGATCGCCTCGCTTGGGATGAACACGATGACGTACTCGACGGTGGGAACCTTCGGGTCGATGTAACCCCGCCCCGCCACCGCGCGGATGTGCCCGCGGACGGCGGCGACNNAGGAACGTGAAGTCGGGCTTGCCTTTCTCGGCATCGGCGGCGGACTGCTTGGTGTAGTTGACGCCCTCCTGTAGGCCAGCCAGCCGCAACACATCCTCGGCCATCCGCTCGCCCCAGGCGCCGCGCCGCTGGGTGCTGGCGAGCATCTTGTGAAGCTCTCCCGTGGTGGTAGCCAGGGAAGACACCGACTGATTCAGCGAGCCGAACTCCTGCCGCCGAGTCGCGTCGGTGGACTGGACATACTGTCGCACCTGTTCAAGGCGATCATTCATAGCCGCCAGCGACTGGTCGATGAGGGCCTTCTTGCCCTCCAGAGTCGCACCGGCCGACTCGGCCAGGCGGCGGGAGTTGGCGTCCAAGGCCTCCCCAGCCGCCGCGGCGAACGCCTCTCGCATGGCGGCGCCGATGGCGATATCGGCGGCTCTGCGGCGAAATCGAAAGATGATCCACCCCACCGTTACGCCTGCCAGGACCCCGAGTGCAAATCCCATCGCCAAATCGGCCATTGGATAACTCCGCGTTTATCGAAGCGAGTATTCTATGTCTTGCGGCGGCAAAGGTGGAGTCTTTATCGCCGTGCCTTCGATCGCTCCAGTCACCAAGTTATTGGGGATTACGAACCCAACTCGCGGCAGGCCGCGGCGAAGGCGTCGATGTTGGCGATGGGGACTTCCGGTTCCAGAACGTGCGTTGGGGAGATAATCAGCCCGCCCTGGCGGCCGTATTTGTCGATGACTTCTTGCACGCGGCGGCGCACGTCGGCGGGACTACCGTGGGGCATGGTGGACTGCGTGCCGATGCAGCCGTCGAAACTAAGTCGCCGGTGATGCCTGGCGTAAACGGCATCGATATCCAGACATTCCGGCTGGAGGGGATTGAGGATATCCAGGCCCGCATCTACCAGTTCCCCGATGATACCCTCGATATTTCCGTCGCTGTGATACCATATCTTCGTCGCCGGCTGGATGGACTTTACCTCCGCCCACAGTTTGCACCAGCGGGAGTGAATCAACGTTCGCCATATCTGGGGCGAGAACATCAGCGCGCGTTGGTTGGCCACATCGTCGCCGCAGGTCAGGTAGTCGGCCCCGGCGCGGGCGAAGGCGCAAGCGCGGGCGAAATTTTGGCGAAACAGGCGTTCCAGCAGGCACTCCGCCCAGGCCGGCTGCTCGATGAGGTCCATCAGGAATTGTTCATACCCGCGAATCTGCCATGCCGTTTCATACATGTGGCCGACCCAACCGACGGCGACCTTGCCGGAGGCATGCGCCCCGGCCACCTGCTTGGCCAGGCTGGAAAAATCCCAGGTGGAATAATCATCCAGCGGATAGCCTTCGATTTCCGCCAGAGTTTTGGCGTTGCGCAGGGGCGAGACGTAGCCCCAGAAGTGGTAGAACCCGCTGGGAACCATCGCCACGCCGAATGCGTCAAATGTCGTGCCTTCCGGCAGCGTCTGGCCTTGCCAGTACTTCGAGTAATCCAGCGGCGGCAGATTCACCGGGCGCGGGATGTCCAGACCCGCCGGCCGGAAGAATCCGTAGTGCGAGGCGATGTCCCCGCCGCCGATATGCTCCCGCACCCGCCGTTCCAGGTCCGGGGTGAATCCGGCATTGAAAAGAATCCTCGACGGACGCCGGTGCTCCATGGTCGAGCGAAATGCCTCCAGGTCAGTCGCTTGTGCGGTCATCGAATCTCCACAACGCCGTTTGCGATATCCCGATCGACGGAGATCACCATTTCAGTGAAGGCTTTCGCACCCAGATCAGCCGGCCGAACTTATCATCAATCTGGACCGGCCCGTCAATATCAACCTCCTGGCCGGTGATGATATCGTTGGCGGCCAGCTTGCCCTTTGGCAGGCCCAGGAACTTGCGGTCCAGGTTCAGCGTCACCTTTAGCGTCGTTTCCATCCAGGCGACCGGGCCTTCCAGCCAGGTGGCCACAGCCAACAGCACGCCGTTGGAAGGGTGCTTGTAAGCCGTAACATAGGTCAGCGGCTTGTCAACGGTGACACCGTTATACTCCTGCCACCAACCCAGCATCCCGGCCTTGTCGATGCCGAAACGGTCGAAGAACTTCCACAACTTGCTAGGGACGTCAAAGTCATTGCCCCATCCGTACCGCGGCCAGATGCCATACAGCATCCCTCGGCCGACATACTTCTCGCCGCCCAGCATCTCCGAGGGCACGCCGAACGGCAGAGCCGCGATCTCCACCAGCCAGCCCCATGGGTCGTAACGGTCATAGTTGAACCCCTCGCCGTGCCATAGGCTGTCGATGAACGGGAAGCAGAACATGAATTCCACCATCGGCGAGCTGACCAGCGGATGGCCGTGATGGACGTCCGTGACGGCGTTGGGATTAGTCTGGCGGAACATGCACCACAGCCGCTTGGCCATTTCGCGAAAACCCAGCGTAGGCCCGTCTGCGCCGTCCCAGTAGGCCCCGTCGGTCCCGAGGAAGCGGGTCATGTAGCGCATGCTTTCCAGATAAAAATTCCCGTTGCGCGTGGCGTTGGACACCGGGACGCAATGCTCCGTTCCGATACCATCGTGCTGGCGGACCCAGCCGTTTGGTAGGCTGTCAGGCAGATGGTTCTCCCGCCAGACGTCCTGGAAGCGCAGCCGCGGGTCGGGATCGACGCTGTCGGCGAACTTGTTGCCGGCGGCCTCGAAAACCCTCGCCCAGAAATCCGGCGCATAAGTGGACATCTCCCTGCCGGAATTGTACACCTTGACGAAGATGCCGCGCCGATGTGCCTCCTGGGTTAGCTTGGAGAGGTTGTCGCCGCGGTCCCACTGGAGGGGATAGTTGAACATCGGCCCCCACCAGTCGTGCAGGTTGAGCCTCTTTACGCCGTATTCGACGACCTCATCGAGCCGCTTGCAGCCGTCGGCAAGGAAACTGTGCGGTGTGTCGTCCTTGTCGGGAAAGAACCATCCACCCTTGTGCATGTAGCGGAAGTCCCAGTGGCGGGAGTCCGGGGGCTTGACAGGCGTGGGCAGCAGGGCGAAGCGGAACCTCCAGGGATGCTCCCTGCTCACCTGTCGCGAGCCGAAGTTGGCCCGCAGGACAACCGAACCGCCATCCTCGTTGATGGTGATGGCATCGGGGCGGGTGTCGTCTTCCCAGGCGCTCTCCGGCGAGGCGGCGCCGGAGCCTTGCGGATCCGAAGGTAGCCAGGTTACCCAGCCCAATCCCGCTTCGATGGAACCCATCCATACCATGGGCCTGCCATCGTAACCTAGCTTGGGATCGGGGTTCATGCGCCAGCAGCGGTTGCCTTCCCGCCTGCCGCGATAACCGATACCCGTGGCCAGCCGTGCGTTGGCCCGCGCCCAGGGCACTTCAAGCGTCAAGCCCTCCATGCGGGCGGCGCGGCCGATGGGCGAGACTTCCACGTCATAGACAATCGATCCGTCGTATTCCATGTGTCCGTGGACTGTCAGGGCAAGCCCCGCGGTCCGGTCGGCGGAAGAGCCGATCCAGTCCACATGGCCGGGGGTTTTTTCGGTGATCTTGAACTTCCCGCCCGCCCAGCGTATCGCCCGGCCTCGCACCAAGCCGCGCAGCGCCACGGGACCGGACAAGACCTCGATACCCCCGACGCGCATACCCGCCGGCAGGGCGGTGGGGGCCATGGTGTATTTCTGGCCCCAGGTGGAAATGCCCTTTCCGCCGCCGGAAATCTTCAGCGGCTTGTAAGGGGGGTACACCTCGTCGGTCAGGCCGACGTCGCTTTCCAGCCAGCGCAGGCGGCTGAGGCGCCAAGGTTCGTGGTCGCCTCGCTCATCCACCACCTGGTTGGAGATATTCAACCTCAGCGGAACCTGCGTACTGGCCAGGCCCGGGACATCCACGGCCAGCGAGCCTTGGTATTCACCTGGTGTGGCATTCTCCGGGATGTCGATGCCCAACCACAGCGCGCGGACCTGTCCCTTGGGGACATTCATCTGGCCGGAGGGTTTGAGAATGTATTGGCTGCGAATGTGAGACTCTAGTGTCAGGCATTGAATGGCAGAGGCGGCCAGGACGGCGCCGCCGGCAGATCGCAGTTCCGTCGCCTTGACGGACACGTTGGCAACGTCCTGGCGGCAGGCCCAGATGCCCAATTGGAAGACGCGGTACTCGTTGCGGTCCGCCTGGAGCCTCAGCGGAAGCCTGGGTCCGCTTGCGGCCCAGTCGGCGGGAATCTCGAACTGTAGCTTGATCGGCCGGTCGCGGTCTTCGGGAAAGACCATGTAGGCCGCTTTGGGATGGCCAGCCAGCAGGGCCTGTGTCTCATCTTCCAGGGCGATGGTCTCCATGGCGTCGAAGGCGTCGCCCTTGCAGCGGGCCTCGATGCGCAGGGCCTTGGCCGGCCTTGCCGCGCCACCGGCTGCCTGGCGCTTGAATTCCTCGCCAGGGGCAAACATCGCTGCCTCGCAGGCGCCATAGTAGAGGTAATATAGCCCGGGTCCGGCGGTGGGGCGGAAATCGACGACCACGCGATCCTGGTCGTAATGCACCAGCGCGGCGTCCTTGATCTCCTCTCCTCCGGCGGCCGGCAGGAGCTTTAGGCCCTTCATGCGGATCGACAATTTCGACCGCCGCCAGAAGGCCTCGCCGCGTGCAACTTCGCAGGCCCCTGTCACCTCAAAGATCACCCGGAACGGCCAGGTATTGTGGTTGAACATCAGCCGCTTGGGGCCTTCCTTAGGCCCAAATCCCCAGGCGACCTCGGCCCAGCGCTTTTGTCCGTCGCGGGAGGCATCCACCGGCCAGGCGTCCATTTCCTCCCGCGAAACCACCCGGTGCTCCAACAACCGTTCGATGGGCATCGATCAACTCCTTGTGATAATTCCAATTGGCGGAAATGCTATTCGCCGCCAACGGCGGCGGAAAGGGAAAAACTTCTCGCGCCGATGGCGCGCCGACAGGCGGGGAACGGCGGATGCCCGTCACGTCAGATTGGAGAATCACTCCACCAGGGAGAGTTTTCTATTGTCCAGGAACCCTTCCAGCTTGCGGGCGCGGACGGGGTGCTGGAGCTTGCGGATGGCNNCGGGTGACCTTGAAGATCCGCCCGACTTCCTCCAGCGTGTAGGTGTATCCATCGCCGATGCCGTAGCGAAGCTTGATGATCTCCCGCTCGCGGTAGGTCAGCGTCTTGAGGACTTCCTCGATGCGGTCNNTAGCTGTCCTCGCTCTCGCCCACGGGCTTGTCGAGGCTGATGGGGTGGCGGGCGATCTTCAGGACCCGCCGGGCCTCGCTGACGGACATGCCGGCCAGTTCAGCGATCTCCTCTATGGTCGGTTCGCGACCCAGGTCCTGCACCAGGCGCTTGGAGACGTTGCGCAACTTGCTCATCGTCTCGATCATGTGAACCGGAATGCGGATGGTCCGGGCATGATCGGCGATGGCGCGGGTGAT
>PMBX01000071.1:2796-6781 GCA_003153915.1 Phycisphaerales bacterium | reverse complement strand
TTCATCAAAACATCTCCTCGATTCGGAATAGATGTCGTGCCGGCCGGTCAGGCCGAATCATCAGGCCGCTTGGCTCAAAGTTCTTTTTCGACCTTTTTTTCTTCCGCTGTCCACTTGATGTCTTGCTGCTGGACTTTATCCTGCCCGCGATTGCGCATGAGCAGACTGTAAACAACACAAAGAAGCGCGCTGGCGATGCACAACACATACGCCAGCCAGACATATTTGTCCTCTATTCCCAGCATGAGTTTATGTCCTTATGCCTATACGATCACATCAACATCAGGCCGTCAGCACGCCCAACAGAAACGATAGTAAAGTGCGCATACCAACCACGACTTGTACTTGGAACCAGTTGTCGTCATCTCGGCTTGCGAAACTTGAAAGAAAAGGCAAAAAGAAAGAAAGGTCAGCAGCCACATTCACAGCCGCGGTCGCGAAATGCCTGACTCGCCGACAACGAAACCTCTACGACGTGATGCAGTCCCGCCCAACGGCCCGCATACCCAGGAACCGAGGCAGAGTGACGGCCTTAGTAACCAAAGACAATGACTGTGTCCATTGATTTTTAAGAATTTTTACCTTTTTACTAACTTTGGACAAAGACCAGCGGAACCCCGCAATTAAACCCCGATTGCACATCAATCATGCCCCCACGTTGTACCGGATACGGCCCGACGCCATATGCTTACTGGGATGGCCTTATGCCCGGCTGAGATATTCCCCGGTCCGGGTATCGACCTTGATCCGTGTACCGTTTTCCACAAAACCTGGCACGCGGATCTTGGCTCCGCCTTCGCAGACGGCGTCTTTCATCTGGTTGGTTGCCGTGGCGCTCTTGACCTGGGGTGGGGTGTCCTTGACGACCAGTTCCACCGTGTTGGGCATCTCGGCCACGATGGGCTTGTCGTCCACCAACGAGACCAGGATGTGGATATTGGGGACCAGGTATACCGACTGTTCCCCGATTAGGTCCTGGGGGAGATGAATCTGATCATAGGTCTGCGGGTCCATGAGCACGTGGCCGGACCCGTCGGAGTAAAGATACTCCATGTCCTTGCGTTCCAGCATGGCCTGCTCGAACTGCTCATCCACGCGGAACCGCTCGGTGAGGAGTTGTCCCGTCTTGATGCTCTTGATTTGGACGACCTGATAGCTTCGCCAGTTGCCCTTGGCGACCTTTTGGTTGTCCACGACGACCCACAGGCCGTCCTTGTAGTTGACGGCCATGCCACGACGAAGATCAATTGCCTTGATGCCCATGCGATGACTCCAATTCGCTTTTGGCGAGTGGGCAGTGTACGCGCGTCTGCAAACTATTTCAAGCGCCGCGGCGGGTTTCGTCGCGCCGCCTGCGGGCGGGCTTGCGGCTATAATGCCCCCATGTCGAGTTTGGATGGTAAATTCATGTCCCTGGCGCTGGAGCTGGCCGAGGCGGGGGCGGGCTACGTCGAGCCGAATCCCACCGTCGGGGCGGTCATCGTCCGCGACGGGGTGGAACTAGCCAGGGGCTGGCATCGCGCCTTTGGCGGCCCGCACGCCGAGGTCGAGGCCATTTCCGCCGCTGCCGATCACGGCCTGGATACGCGCGGGGCCACCTTGTATGTGACGCTGGAACCGTGTTGCCATCATGGCAAGACCCCGCCCTGCACCGAGGCGGTCATCGCCGCGGGCATCGCCCGTGTCGTTGCCGCAATGGAGGATCCCGACGTCCGCGTCGCGGGGAGGGGCTTTGCGGCATTGCGGGCGGCGGGAATCGAGGTGATCCAGGGCGTCTGTGCCCCCCAGGCCCACAAGCTCCTGGCGGCCTACATCAAGCTCCGCGTGACGGGGCGGCCCTGGGTGGCCTGCAAGTGGGCACAGACCAGCGACGGTGCGATTGCCCTGCCCCCACAGGCGGGACGTTGGATATCTTCCCAGGAGTCACGAGACTACGTTCACCGTCTTCGCGGCTGGCACCAGGGGGTGTGCGTGGGCATCGGTACGGTCCTGGCGGATGACCCCTTGCTGACCAACCGCGGCGGTACAGGAAGACAGCCTGCCCGGATCGTATTGGATTCTTCCCTTCGCATCCCGTTGGAGTGCAGGCTCGTGCGGTCGGCTGGGCAATCAACGGTGATTGTCGCCACGACAGCTCCGGCCTGCGACAAGGCCGACCGCCTCCGCCTCCTGGGCGTGGAAGTCCTCCCCCTGCCGCCCATAGGTGGGAAAAACCAAACCGGAGCCGCGGGCGTGGACCCGGCGGCGTTGCTGGAGGAGCTAGGCCGGCGACAATTCACGCGGCTTTTGGTGGAGGGCGGAGCCAAGGTGCTCAAGGCGTTTCTCGATGCGGACCTGGCGGATGAGTTGCTGGTCTTTGTGTGCCCTTCGCCGTTGAAAAAGGGACCGGCTGACTTGCCGCACTTGGACATCGGCGAAATCGAGAAATCCCTGCACTTAAGCGCCCCGGTGCGGAGGACAATCGGGCCTGACACGCTTTTGCGCTACGTCCTGAGCCGGTCTTGACCATCCATCAGAGGATCAGACATGCTGTGGGGCGCGGGGCAGGCGCTGCGCCATGGGATGCGAGCGGTCGTAGACTTCCTTGAGCCGCTGGGTCGTCAGATGAGTATATATCTGCGTGGTGGAGAGGCTTTGGTGGCCAAGCATCTCCTGGACGCTCCGCAGGTCCGCCCCGGCATTGAGCATGTGTGTGGCGAAGCTGTGTCGCAGCACGTGCGGACTGGCGCGGGTGCCGATGCCCGCCTTCTGAAGGTACTTGCCCAGCTTGCGGCGGATGGAGCGGTCGGAAAGCCGCCGGCCTGCCTTATTCACGAATAGCGCCCCGTGCCGGGCTGCCCCCGTCCCGCCGCGCATTTGCACATAGGACCCGATGGCCTCGATGGCCTTTCCGCCCAGGGGGACCAATCGTTCCTTCTTGCCCTTGCCGCGGATTCGCAGCGCCTCGGAAAATTCATCCAGGTCCTCGATATTCAGGCCGACCAACTCTCCGATCCGCAGGCCGGCTGAATAGATGGTCTCCAGGATGGCCCGGTCGCGGGATCCCAGGATCGTGTCTGCCGGTGGGGCCTCCAACAAAGCGCTCACTTGCTGAATATCCAGGAATTTTGGAAGCCGCTTGTCCTGCTTGGGAGTGCGGATCACGCTGACGGGGGAGGCTTCCAGCACACCGCATCGCGCCAGGTACTTGTAAAAACTTCGCAGGGCAGCCAGCTTGCGGGCGACGGTAGCCTTGCTGTAGCCCCCGTTGCGCATCGCAGCCAGGTAGGAGCGGATCTCCATCGGCGTCACCGCCGTCAGACGCCGGTTGATCTCCTCGGCCGGCTCGGTCCCGTTGTTTGAAGACGGCTGTTGCGCCCCTGAATCCGACGTCGATCCCCCAGCCAGGAATTGGCAGAACTGCTCCAGATCGACTTTATAGCAACGGATCGTGTGGGCGGAAAAATTCCGCTCACCATCGAGATAATCCAGGAAACCGGCAATGAGAGGCAATTCCTTCATCAGTTTTCCGTGCATGGCCCCGTAACAGCCGGGGCGAAGGCCAAACGTGTCAGACCACCCCGGCGGCCTCGCCTTTGGCGGCGGCCAAGAGGGCGACCTGAAAGCTCAGCGTGGCGGCGTCCAGCCAGTCGAAGTCGTAGCCGACGTCTTCAGCCAGGCGCATAATCCGGTCCATCACCGCCTCTTCACTGCCGGCGGTGTAGCGGAAGACATATCGATGCCCTCCCTTGGCCAAGCTCAACGTCCGGATGTTCATGGAACCTTCCTGCGCCTTGGGCGCGGCCTGCCCCTGGCAGACTCGCCTGGTGGTAGTTATCGGAATATCGTCGCGAAAACTGGAGCGGCCCGGGTCCCCATGCCGGCCGTTTCTTTCGGCTGAAACACCCTTTACACCGCCCCGGGGCCTGCTATACTGGTCGCCCCTGCCCGCCATTGTCGGGCTGGGATACGAGGTAGCGTCAATGCCCAAAGCCAAGACCAAGAA
>PMBX01000071.1:0-2711 GCA_003153915.1 Phycisphaerales bacterium | reverse complement strand
AATCACGGAAATAAAAAGATGTCCAGGTGGGAGCCCCCTGGGGCGCCCGCCGGCCCGGCTGCCGGCGGTTGGAACATCCCGCGTTAGCGGGAGTCCACCGGACGAAATGACAGGAGAATGTACCCATGCCTCGCGTTCGCAAGGGCGCCGCTCGGCGCCGCAAGCACAACCGGGTTCTTAAAGCCGCCTCCGGCATGTACGGTTCGCGAAGCCGGCGATATCGGCTGGCCAAGATGGCCGTCGTGCGGGCCGGTATCTACGCCACGCGCGACCGCAGGACCCGCAAGCGGAACTTCCGTTCGCTGTGGATCACTCGCATCACGGCAGCCTGCCGACAGCGGGGTTTCCGTTACAGCCAGTTGATCTTCGCCCTGACGGAAAAGGGCATCGCGCTGAACCGCAAGATGCTCAGCGAGATCGCCATCGCCGATCCCGCCGCCTTCGACGCGGTGGTCCTCGCCGCCGGCCTGGCCAAGGCGGCCTAAGGACAACTCGGCCGCGGCGGTGCTGACGCGGGACGTGGGCGGGCATGACCCGCCCGTGCGAGCCATGTCATTATTGGAAGAAATTGCGATCCTCGGCTCCCAGGCCTCCGCTGAGTTGGCGGAGGCAGGTTCGCTCCGGGCTCTGGAGGCCTGGCGGGTGAAATACCTGGGCCTCAAAGGTGCCGTCCGCGCGGCATTGGGGAGGCTAAAGGAAGCCCCACCCGCCGAGAAGCCCGCCTTCGGCAAGGCCGCCAACGACCTCAAGAACACCCTCCAGGCCGCTTACGACAAACGGCTTGCGGAACTGTCCGCCGGGGGCGGTGGGCGAGCCACGCAAACCGTCGATGTGACCCTGCCCGGCCGCCGGCCCGCCATCGGCCACTCGCACGTCATCACACAGACCATCGACGACCTTTGCGACATCTTCGCCCGGTTGGGCTTCGAGGTTGCCTACGGCCCGGAGCTTGAGGATGAGTGGCACAATTTCGAGGCACTCAACATCCCCTCCCACCACCCCGCCCGCGACGTGCTGGACAACTTCTACATCGACGCCGGCTCGATGCTCCGCTCGCAGACCTCCACCGTCCAGATTCGCGTGATGGAGTCGCGCAAGCCTCCCATTCGCATCGTCGCCCCAGGCAGGGTGTATCGCCCAGACACCGTTGACGCCTCCCACTCGGTGATGTTCCACCAGATCGAGGGGCTTTACGTTGACGAGGGCGTCTCGATGGTGGACCTGAAAAGCTGCATCGACCAGTTCTGCAAGGCCCTGCTAGGCCCGGAGGTGGCCACGCGGTTCCGCCCCAGTTATTTCCCCTTCACTGAACCCTCTGCCGAGGTGGATTTCACCTGCCCCATCTGCCGGGGCAAGGGCTGCCCCCCATGCAAGCAGTCTGGCATGATGGAAGCGGGCGGCTGCGGAATGGTGCATCCGCGCGTCCTGGAGGCCGTCGGCTACGATAGCGAGAAGTACACGGGCTTCGCCTTCGNNTTCGAGGGCGACGTGCGGTTTTTAAGGCAGTTCTAGGTTTGTAAAAATCCCGCATGGGGCTGGCGGGTCCTTCGACGTGGATGGGGACGGATTCGCCGCCTTCCCAAAAATAAAAGCAACTCCTGATTGACAAATCCGTATTGCATGATAACATCTCCGTTGCTTCGACACCTGCCTGAGGAGCACAGGCGGGCAATCTACGTCGGGGGCACGGAGCGTTCTCGCTCGTTCGCACCTGCCTCAAAGGCCTCTCGGCCAATATCTCCACTGACTGGTTTCCGTGCAGTCTCCGCTCTTGGACCTCAGCGGGGGCTGGCCCCGTGGGGCCTCACGAGAAACTGGGGACATAAGGAAGGGCGCCATAAAAGGAACTGGAGATGAGATTAGTAATTACAGGCTTGGTTCTTCTCTGTATGGCGGGGATCGCCGGCGCGTCTATTGGGACGGTGACTGCCAGTAACGACGGCTTCTTCACCGACGGGTACATCAACATCGCCGGCGCGCGCAACGTCACGGGTTACGGTGGAATTTACTACCTGAACAAGACTGCCGGCACCGGCGACGGAGCGCTGCTGCCTAACGGCAGAATCAACTCCTTCTGCATTGATCTGTTTCAGGATTCCGCCGGAGGATCAGCCCCGTATGATGTGTGGATGCCAGAATTCGCGCCCATTCCGGGCGTCGCCATGGGCACGGACAGGGCTAACAAGCTCCGCGAACTCTGGGGAAATTACTTCCTGATCGCGGCGGCGGACCCTCAGAAGGCCGAGGCCTTCTCCGCGTGTGTTTGGGAGATAGTTTTCGAGACCGACACGGTTCTAAACGTCAGTTCCGGCACGGGCTTCAGTTGTTCCGATCTGGCCACAGGGATGCCGGACCTGGCCAACGGCTGGCTGGCTTCACTGAACGGATCGGGACCTTTGGCCAACCTGCGGGCCATCACGAGCGAAACCTACCAGGATTACCTGGTCGAGGTTCCCGAGCCGGCCACGCTGTCGCTGCTGGCTCTGGGCGGGCTGGCGATGCTCCGCCGGCGCAAGAAGTAGAACACGCCCCACCTTTAATCTGAGACAACAGGCCCCAGGCTGTACCGCACGGGGCCTGTATTTTTGCCCGGTGCCATGCGCATGGCTCGGCCACGTGGCTCGGCCATGGCCATGGCAACGGCCTTGGTCCCATGGGGACCAAGGATTGTAGTCGTCACGTGGGTTTTTGAAGCCCCGTGCATCGCACGG
>PMBX01000064.1 GCA_003153915.1 Phycisphaerales bacterium | reverse complement strand
CCTTGGCGTGCATGTCGATCTCGACGGTCCGCCCGCAGGCGGCCACGCCGTCGAAAACCGTCTTCCAGAAATCGTAGCTTCCCTCCTCAACCCCGCTTTCCCCATGGACGCGGAAGGTCACGCCGCTGATGTCCGGGCAGGCTCGAAGTAATGCGCGGACAGCGTCGCGACAATAGGGGGCGTGCTGTTCGTGCATAAGCCCCTCGATGGTGTAGTTGGGTGAGGGACTGTCGATCCACTCATAACCGTGCATCCAGAAGCCCAACTGGAACTCCATACCGCGCTCGACGGTCTGTTCGCTGATGAATTTCAGCATGTCGAGGTTCCGCTCTCGTTCGTCTGCCGGCAGTTGCGGGACTCGCACGTCGTAACCTGGTACCTCCAGCAGGAATGGGTAAGCGAAGAGGAAATAGCCGTCCGTGACGTGACGGAGAAAGTCGTATCCGATCCCCAACGCCAATTGGAAGCGGTTGAACCGTTGCGTGGCCAGCATCGTCAGATATTCCGGCCACATGCGGCGGTCATTGAACCAGGGCTTGTCCTCTATCTCGCTGGTGAAAAGCCGGGCCACGCTTCGGATGCGGTTGGCGGGCCTTTCGATGATGGGTTTTGGGACCGCCAGCACATTCAGGGGGGCATCGCAGTGGTGGACCCGATCGGCCAGTTCCAACAAGGCGTAGACAAGCCCCCGAGCGTCGTTGCCGCAGGCTAGCAACACTGTTCTGCCTGCGACTTGGCCTGGCGCCAAAACACAAGTTTCCGCTACTGCCTCCATTGCCAGCGACGATCCTTGTAGAACCTCCCTGGCCGCCGCCGCGTTCCGTCCGGCCGCGATGATGCAGATGTCGCCCGGTGGGGCCTGGGATATATATCCGTATCTGCCGACGGAGATGCCGCGACAGGCCAGTGAATCGGCCAGTTCCCCAACGGCCCATTGGGAAGGTTGCGCCGCGGCGATGGGGTCGGCTGGATCGACCACGATGGATACGCCGCGTGCGGCGGCTGCTTTCGCGATCCTGCCGGACCCTGGTCTATTACGATCACTTTTGCCGGGTAAGTCCATAAGCCCTCCTGGGCAGATTCTCCCCCGTCGGCAGCAACGATTTATGTCCCTCACGTCGGTGAGGCGATTGCGAGGGGAGGGACTCGAACCCACATCCCTTTTGGGGACCAGGACCTAAACCTGGCGCGTCTGCCAATTCCGCCACCCTCGCAGCTGGCGAACATTGTAACCCGTATACCGGCAGGATGGCTACGGGTTCCCTTCAAACCGTTATGGATACTTTCTGGAATGGTTTAACTTTGGTTGTTTACACCGCTCCGGCGGGGCTCCGTCCCGCCTGTCGAACGGATGCTTGAATACGCAGCGGGACGGAGCCCCGCCGCGCTATCACCCAAACTTAAAATACTCATATCTATGGTTTGCCACAGGCAAATTTAAATTGTCCGATTGCAAGGTTGGGGGTAGGATACCACCCAAGGAGTTTTCGCGGCCACAAGGAGCCTGCCGCTCGGCTTGGACGGATCGGAATCCGTCGGGGCACGGGCGGCCAGTTCAGTGCCCTTGCGGGGTCAACCATGGAAGGTTTGACCGTAGACACCATCTGCCGTCGCTGTGGCAAGGCGATCCAGGATTCGCCGCGCGCAGAGGGCAAGTTCTGCGCGGCGTGCCGTACGGTGGGGCGTCGTCGGCCCATCCGCCTGGATCATGACTCTGCCGGACCGCGTTCGCAGGCGACTCTCCCGACCGCTTCACAGTCACCATCGACGACGGGGATTACCTCGTTGGGGATTACCCCTGCCAGTAAGAAGTGGAACGGGTTGGTTTCACGAATCGTACCCTGGGCGATGAGCTTGGTGGTTCACCTTGTCGTGGCGCTGGTGGCGATGACGGCCGTTATCATCGCCCGGCAGGAGCCGGTGGAGTTGGTCATTCCCGCCGTCATCCACGCCGGCTTGGTGTCGCCGCGGGTTGCCACGCCTCTCTATGCCGAAACACCCGGTGGATCAGCCGCTCATGATACGATTGGCTCTCCGCTGGCCATGGGCGGGGGTCATCACGATTCGCTCCTCGGCCTGGCCGGTGAAGTGTCGCGTGGCGTTGTCGCTTCCGGCGGGGCGGCGGCGATCTCCCCATCTACATCTACCCTTGTGGGCGGTGGGGCCTGGCCGGTGGGGTCGGGCCTGGCCGCAGGCCGGTCCTGGGGCGGAAGCCTTGTGGGCGCAGCGGGCGGGGCAAACCAGCCCAGCAGCTTCTTTGGCGCCGGGGCCGTGGCGCGTCACGTGGTTTACGTCCTGGACCGCTCCGGTTCGATGTTGGAAAGTTTTGATGATGTTTGCCGGCAGGTGTTGACGTCCATCGGACGTTTGTCGGCGGACCAGGATTTCCACATCATACTTTTTGCCGACAATACCGCCTTCGAGATGCCCGCAGGCCGGCTGGTCCCTCCCTCGCGGGACAACAAGCTGGCGGCGGCGGAGTTTCTCCAGTCCGTCCGCCCGGCGTTTTGCAGCAATCCGGCCCCGGCGATTCGCCGTGCCTTTGACGCTCTGGCCTCCGCCGGGCCGGGGGGCAAGGTGATCTACCTTCTCAGCGACGGCCTGCTGAGCGATTCCGACGGCCTGCTGCGCCTCATCGCCGAGCGCAACACCGCGGGGGTGGTGCGGATCAACACATATCTTTTCGGCGCGCGCGACGAGGCGGCCGCGGAGGCGATGCAACGTATCGCCAGAGATAACGGTGGCGTCTTCAAGCAGATTAATCCCGAACGGTTGGAACTCGCCGAATCGCACTCCCCGCCGGGGCGGACACAGGAGCGATAACCATGAGCGGTGGAATAAGTTATTTCGACATCATGTTCCTCAAATGCGGGAACATCGGATATGTCCTGTGGGCCATGAGCGTCGTGACCTTGGCCATGATCGTCAAGCAGTTGGCGGCCATGCGACGTGGCAGGATTCTGCCCGATGCGATCCTGTCTCAAACGCGGTCTCTGTTCGCCGAAAAACGTTATCGCGAGGCCATGGACCTGACCGCCGCCGACCCCAGCCTCTTAGGCCGCATCCTGTACTCGGCGCTGGTGCAGTCGCCTCGCGGAGTTTCCACCATGAACCGCGCTGTAGAGGAAACCGCCGAGGGGGAGACCGCCAGACTCTTGCGGGAGGTGGAGTGGCTCAACCTGCTGGGCAACATCGGCCCGATGCTGGGGCTGATGGGGACCGTCTGGGGCATGATGGTGGCGTTTTTCACCATCGTGGAAAAGGGGGGCATCCGCGAGCCGAAGGACATCGCCGGGGCCATCGGCATTAAGCTGGTTTGTACGCTGTTGGGCCTTGTGGTGGCGATCCCGGCGCTGTCGGTTTACGGCATCCTGCGGAATCGCATCGAAATCTTGTCCGCCGACGCCGTGGCGGTCTGCCGGGAACTGATCGGCTCGATAGCGATGGGCAAGGACGCGCCCCCGCCATCGACAGGAGAGCAACGGCAGGGGGCAACGGCTGGTTGAAATCGGCAGACGGAGTACGCCGCCTCCGTGGAGGATACGGTTGCGATGGGCTTGAGCTTCCTGTATCGCAGGACGGGCCGTTCCGGGAACGTGTCGTTCAACATGACCCCGATGATCGACTGTACGTTCCAGTTGATTATCTTCTTCATCCTCACCAGCCACATGGGGACGGAGTCCTTGGCCAAGCTCCAACTTGCCCAGCCGCACGCCAGCCAGGCCGTCGCCGCCGAGGGAGCTTCGCCTCGGCGGGTGGTCGTCGATGTCGTCTCGGCGGAAGACTCACCGTCCCCCCCGGCAGACGCCAAGGGCCGCGCGGAAATGTACAGGATCGACGGTCGTCCCATCGCCCCAGGCGACAAGACCGCCCTGTTGGAAATCTTCCAGTCCAGCAAGACCGCAGCGGGCAAGGGGGAATTGTTCCTGGAGATTCGCGCCGACCAGCGAGTGAACTTCGGCCACATCGAGCCTGTCCTGGCCGCCGCGGCCGAGGCGGGCATATCGGGCATGAATATCACCGCCAGGCCCGGTTTGGACCGCGGTGGCGGAGCAGGCGGGGAGTCGCGACCATGACACGGATTGACACGACAACCAGTGGGCAAGGGTATCCACCAGCCGGCCTGTTCAAGTGGCGGAGGCGAGGTCCGCTGAAGATGCAGTTGCCCCTGACGCCCCTGATCGACGTGATGTTTCAACTATTACTGTTCTTCGTGCTCACCAACTCACTGAGCCAGATGGAAGGGCGAATGGGCGGCAGCGTGATGCAAGGCCCCGCTGCCGCTGCCGTGGCGGGACGGGACATACTCAAGCCGCTGGTCCTGTCCGTGGGAACCGCCGCCGATGGAGCGGTCTACCGGATCGGCGGGTCCAGCGAGGCCATCGGCGATCCCCAGGAGTTGTACCTTAAGTTGGCCGGTTATCGGGAGGCCCTCGGTAGCGATGACATTCCCGTGGTGATTCAGGCCCGCTGGGACGTCCCCTGGCGGGACGTGGTGCAGGCGTTCAACCAGGCTCTCCGCGCGAAATTCAGGAACGTGGGCATTCGCCCATCCTCCCCATGAACGATTGTATGGCCAAAGGTTGCTTTCCTTCGGCCGGCGGGTGGACGGCGGCGGTCCTGGTCGCCTTTGCCTACTCGGCGGTCCTGGCTCAAGAGACTGCCCCGTCACCGTCGCAACAGGTCCGACAGCAGATCGCCCAAGCCGCCGCGACGGAAGAACCCAATGCCATGTCCTCCATGCTCGATGCCGCCGTCGCGGCGGCGGAGGGATTGGCCCGCGAGCTGGACAGGCCCGATACGCCCGCCGAGGGGCGGTTGGAGATATTCCGCATCAATTTGCTCCAGGCCGAAGCGATCGGATTTCTCCGCCCCCGCTCCAGCCAGATGCGATTGCGATACCTCCAGGGAACCGAACAGGACCGAAAGACCGTCGGCGCCTCCGCCGAGAAAGCGGGCAGGTTGCTTGAGGACCTGACCGCCAGGATAGACGCCGCATTGGTCCAATGGCGGCGGGACTACAAGCTCCTGGCGACGGCTGTACCGGAATTGGAGGACCTGCGGGAGGCGGTCGCCGGTAAACTCGCCTGGGCGGCTTATTACCGTGCACTCGGATGCCAACAGGAGGCGGAGCGGCTGGGGTGGCTTCGCCAGGCCGTCGAGCGGGCCGGTTTGCTGATCCGCGAAGGTCGCGACACGTCCGCTCGTGGCGGGCTACTCTTTCTGCGAGGTGAGGCGCAACGCCATGGGGGGCAGTTTGACGCGGCGACAGAGGACCTGCTGGCCGCGGCAGAGCCTAATGCCCCCATCGACATGCGGGCCGATGCGGTCTTTGAGTTGGCGTGCAACCTCGTCGAGCAGGGACGCTCTCTGGCGGCCGAACCGGCGACTCCGGCAGAGGCGGCGACCCAGGTCGATAAAAAATTCCACCAGGCCACCAAGGCCGTCGAAGCATACGAGAAACTCACCGCCGCCACGGCGGCTGACGCCACCTCCGCCGATGCCAAGGCCACGCTCCTGCGGAAGTATCTTCACGACACGGCCGCCGCCTGTCGTCGCGATCCAGCCGCCGCCTCCGCGGATCGAAACGCCTCCAACGAAGCGGCGATAGCGTTTCTGGCCCGACACGCCGATATACGGGTTCAACGGGCCTTCCTGGCAGTCGTCGCCCGCGACGCGCGCGGCAGGGCGGATCAACGCAACTCCGACTCGCTGACACTGTTGGCCTTGGTTGGCGGGGAGGGCAGCGACGCCAATGCCCAGGATCGCCGGGCCATGCTGGAGGCCATCCTGGTTCGTAGCGATGACCTCTCGGTCCGGCTGCGCCCGCTGGCAAATTGGCATCTGGCGTTCCTGGCCGCCGATAGCGGGGACGACCAGGCCGCGGGCGAGGCCTTCAGCCAACTGGCCACGCGATACCCCGCCGACGCACTTGCCCCCCAGGCCGCCGTCCAGGCAGCCGCCTGCTACCGGCGTGCGGTGGCCGCCTGCCAGTCCAGCGGCGCTGCCCCGGACCTGCGCCGCCGTTTTATCGCCGCGATAGAGTTGCTCCTGGATCGCCGGGCCAATCCCGATCCAGCGGGGGCCTGGCGGTTGGAGCTTGGATGGCAGTATGAGAAACTCACCGCCCAAGTGGCAGAGGGGGAAAAAGCCGCCCTGACGGTCAAGGCCATCGCCGCCTACCAGGCCGTGCCTTCGCAATCGCCCCGGTACTTGCAGGCGCGCTGGCGGAGGCTGGAACTGAGTCGCGGACAATTGCCTCCCGGCAAAGATTCGGCGGCTTGGCGACTAGCGGCGATGACGTTGGTAAATGAGTGCAGGGCCTATGCCTCCGATGCAGCCGTCGCGGCCAAGGCCCCGCCCGAGGGCCTGTCCGCCGCGGAAATACTCAACTGGGGCGCGGGGGCGGAAATCCTGGCGGCGGAGCTTCTCTACGATCTTCCCCCAAGGCGGCAGGAGGCGATGGCGATCTTGCGGGACCTGCCCGCTCGCTGGCCGGGGGCGCCCGCCCTGGCCGAGGCGGCGGAGTTCCAGATACGCAAACTGCTGGAGCAGGGCCTCATCGACCAGGCCGCCTTGGGTGTCGAGACATTCGCTCGCAGCTATCCCGACCAAGCCGCGCGGCTGATCCAAATGGTGGTCGCCCAGTTACGCCGCCGGATGGATGTGCTGCGGGCCGATGGCCAGGCAAAAGACCGCTCCGGCGACCTGCGAGGAGACTTCCTGCGATTGGCTGGGACGCTATATCAGCCGCTGGCGGGCCGGCCGATGGCGCAACGCGGCGAGGTGACGCAGATGTACGCCGAGGCGCTGCTGGAGAACAGCCGGGCCGGCGAGGCGCTGCCCTTGCTGCTGGAATGTGAGAAATACGCCCAGGCCGCGCGGCTCGCCGGCAGGGGGGCCATCGACCGGCAGTGCCAGACCGACTTGGCTGCCGTCAAGGCAGCGGGGGGCGACGTGGCGAAATTGCGGGCGATGGCTAGGTCCTATCTGGCCGGTTTGGCGGAACTGGGCATCCGCCCGGAGGACAGCCGCTACGGCCAGACCATCCGAATCGCTTTGGAGGCCGCGAGCGGAGATAAGGCAGCGGTCGATGCCGCCGCGCTGGCCAGGGCGTTGGAGGAGGGCCTGCCTGCCCTGGCGGAAATGAGAAAAACCGCCGTGTCCGTTGACGCAGCCAACCTTGCCTCTCTGGCTCGCGCGTATCGCGCCCTGGGGCGATACGACGAGGCCGTTGAGCGATACCACGCCCTGCTGGAGGGCATGGGCGGCGGATCACCGGCCTACTGGACAATGGAGTTGGAATACTGCCAATGCCTGTTGGAAGGCTTTTCCTCTGACGGCCCGGCTATGAAAGCCCTGACCGTTCGTATCAGGCAATTGGCGATGGAGGATGCCTCCCTGGGCGGCCTGAAGGACCGCTTCGATGCCGTCGCCAAACGGGCCGGTGAGCTGGCCGGGGGATGAATCGCGGTCCGTTTCGGTTATCGGGAAGGTGGGGGACTTAAACCCCGGATCCCGGTCCCCCAACAACACGTGAATTTATCGAAAAATGCAGTCAATAACCTTGATGACGCAGTTCGATATTGGTACACTCTCTTATAATAAAGCTGCTGCCATTAAAACTCCGAGGTATAATTAAGGCGGATTGAGGTAATTGTCCATTTATCAAGTTGCTGGTGTTCCAGCCGGGAAAGGAGTAATTGCCATGCGTAAAGGTCATAAAGGTTTCACTCTGGTGGAGTTGCTAGTCGTCATTGCCATTATTGCACTATTGATCTCCATCCTCGCGCCATCACTCAAGGCGGCCAAGGACCTGGCCAAAAATGCCATCTGCAAGACACACCTGCACGGTATCGGCACCGCAATTGCGCTCTATACCAACGCCAATCGGGACATGTTGCCTCCCTATAACAACAAGTACGCTGATAAAGGCCTAGACCATGTGACCATACTTCAAGTTTATAAGATGGCTGGCGCGGTGCCCATCCAAGATGCCGGTCACCCGATGCTCTACGGGCCATTGTCCTACCTTCTGGCGGGGGACGCACTGACGCCTGACATGATCTATTGTCCTTCCCAGTCCAGCAGCCAATGGATGCGCTCCAGCTATCCGGGAACCTACGGAGTGACTCCTGTCAACCCCAATATAGTCTGGAGCAATGTTCGTTACTCATGCGGCTATTCCTTCAATCTATCCCTAAAGACCTCCCCCAGCGATGCCACCATCGGTATGTGGGAATTCACCCGCACCTCGGAGTTTCCGACGAACATACCGATGGCCTCCGACGTGCTGTTTCGGTATTGGGATCTGGCCCACGGCGCTTCCATAGATAATATCCCGCCTGAATCCGGTCCGGCGCCGTCATATAATCTGGGCTACGCCGACACCCATGTAACCTCCAGGAGCAGTCTGGCGGCCTACCAGTACCAGTGGGAGTTCGGCGATTCGCTCTTTGGTAGCCTGCCGGAATGGATGACAATTCGCGATGCCCTGCTGTCGCTGAAATGACGGTTGGTCGGCCATGAGCTTTCTGAAGTCGGCGGGCTAGTTCGCCGGCGTCGCCATGCAGGGACTGTCTATCGCGGCAGCCCATCACGATGGCTGCCGTGATGAGGGGCTTTCCAGGCAGGCGCCCGGTGGTTATCATGCCTTCATGTCATCGCGCGATAGTCTGCGTGGTCCGGTGGCCTGGAAATTGGCGACGATAGCGGCGGCCCTGTTGGCCGGGTTTTTGGCGTGCGGTTGTCGTGATAGCCGTGCGACCCCTGGCGGACCGGCGACCGAGGCGGCTGAAGCGCAGGTCCGCGCCAAGTGGGGCAAGGGCCTGGCCGATCTGCCCGTCGTCACGCTGGACCTCATCAGCCCCAATAACGAGAACATCCAGAACGAATTCGCCTGGGCATTTTCGCTTCACCACGCCGTCGAATACGGCCAGCGAGTGGAACTGGTATGGTGGGACGTGGGCGGGGGTGGCTCCAGCATCGAGAANNGGCCTGCTGGAAGCGACGGAGCTGGCCGAAGATGTCTGGGCCAACGTTGACGAGCAGTTGGGGGGGGTAGCGATGTACGCCCCGGCCCCGCCGTCGTCCGCGGGGGCACGGCGGGTGTATTGGATCGGCTCGGCCGTCAGCGGATTCGGCTTCCTCTATAACGCCGGTTTGCTGGAGCGAAGTCGTATAGCCCCGCCGCGACGGTGGGAGGACCTTGCAGATGGGCGTTTCAGCGACCTGCTGGCGCTGACTGACCCGGGCCAATCGGCTTCTGCCGCGTCGGCCTATCGCATGATGGTGCTGTCGCAACCCACCTGGGCAGCGGGTTGGGCCAGGCTACTGGGCATCCTGTCCAACGCCAAGCGGTTCACCGATTCAGCCGGTTCCGCGGCCAACAGCCCGGTACTGGGNNCGGGGCAGACGACTTTCACCCCAGACCCCATCTCGATCCTCAAGAACCCCCCGCACCCTGAGTTGGCCAGGCGTTTTGTGGACTTTGTCATGTCGAAGCAGGGCCAGGCGCTGTGGGCGCTTACGGTGGGGCAAAAAGACGGCCCGATGCGCTTCGTGCTGGGTCGCCAACCCATTCGCCGGGATGTATATCAACTCTACGAAGGGCGGATGGCCAAAAGCATCGTCAATCCCTACCGCGCCGGTGCGGCCATGGAAGTGCCCAAGGACATGCAGCAGGTAAATTTCTCGGTGCTGCGACAACTGGTGCTCTCGGCGGCGGTGGATAATGTCGATTCGCTTCGCGCGGCGAGACGTAGGCTCAACGAACTCCAGGCCGACCCGGCCAGGACCGCGGAATACCAGCGGCGGCTGGCGGAGTTTTACAAACTGCCCGATGGCCTCGACAGCATGGAGGAGATGAAAGCGGTTTCCGCGCGATTGGCCGATCCAAGGGAAAACCACAGGATCACCACCGGCTGGCGGGACTTTTTCCGGCACAAGTACGCCGAGATTGCCAGGTGACACCGCGTGAGCAGATCCACAAAGAGTAATTGGCCGCCTCGATGGACCGCTGGTCTTACAGCCCGGCCGGCGGCGCTGTCGATAGAGGCGGTCATCCTGGCATTCCTGATCGCCTTTTTGGTGGTTCCCGTGCTGCTGGCGATCGCCCGTGGCTTCCTAGAGGGGGGACGTTTCAGCCTCTACTGGTTCGCCACGACAATGACGGACCGCGTTGTGGTGCGGCAGATGACCAACAGCGTGGCTTTGGCCACGTTGACGACGGCGGCGAGCCTGGTCATCGCGTTACCGCCGGCGCTTTTGCGGGCGCGGTGCAGCTTCCGTGGCCAGGGCGTGCTTGGGATGCTCCTGCTGGTCCCGATGATTTTGCCCCCCTTCGTTGGGGCAATTTCGATGCGGCGGTTGTTCAGCCAGTTCGGGGCGGTCAACCTGCTGTTGGAGCACGTTGGGATAGTGGACCTGGCGGCGCATCGTCCGCCCGATTGGCTGGGAGGCGGGCTGGCGGGCGTGGTGGCGATGCAGGCGCTGCACCTGTTCCCGATACTTTATCTCAACGCCTCGGCGGCGCTGGCCAACGTTGACCCCGCTTACGCCCAGGCGGCAAGGAACCTGGGGGCAGGCCCCTGGCAGACCTTCCGCCGTGTGACGCTGCCGCTGATGCGCCCGGGTTTGTTTGCCGGCGGGACGATTGTTTTTATCTGGTCGCTGACGGATGTGGGCACGCCGTTGATTCTGGGCTACCAGGACCTTGTGCCCGTGACCATCTTCAAGGAACTGGCCAAGTCCGACACCTCCCCAGGGATATACAGTCTGGTCTTCGTGATGTTATCCGCGTCGGTGACGTTGTACGTGCTTGGCAAGTTTCTCTTCGGCCGCTCGGCAGCCGCCGATAGCGCCAAGGCGTCCATCGCCTCCGAGCTTCGCAAGCTTGGACCGGCTGGGACGCTGCTGGCCTGGCTGTTGTTTGGGGCTATCATCGGCCTGGCGCTGCTGCCGCACGCGGGCGTGGTGCTGACGGCGTTCTCGGCGCGTTGGGTGAACACGGTCGTGCCCTCCGAGTGGACGATGCAACACCTGTGGTTCGTCTTCGAGCGGTCGCAGACGGTGCATTCGATCCTCAACAGCCTTCGCTACGCGGGAGTTTCCACCGCCGTCGATGTTGCCGTCGGCGCGGCGGCTGCCTGGCTGATCGTTCGCACTCGAGTGGCCGGGGCCGGCCTGCTGGACGGATTGACGATGCTCCCGCTGGCGGTGCCCGGGCTGATACTGGCGGCAGGCTACGTGGCCATGACGGCGACGGGCGCACTGAAGGGCATCGGGCCGCGGGGCAACCCCTTCCTCATCCTGGTGATTGCCTACTCGGTGCGCCGCCTGCCGTTTGTGGTTCGGGGCGTCTCGGCGGGGTTGCAGCAGATACCCGTCTCATTGGAAGAAGCCGCGCGGAACCTGGGGGCCTCCAAGGCCCGCTCGATGCTGGGGGTAACCGCCCCGTTGATCGCCGCAAACATCGTCGCCGCCGGCGCGCTGACGTTCGCCTTCGCCGTGCTGGAAGTCAGCGATTCGCTCATCCTGGCCCAGCGGCCCTCGTATTACCCGATCACCAAGGAGATATACACGCAGGCGACCTCCGGCAACCCCGATGCGGCCAACATCGCTGCCGCGCTGGGCGTCCTTGGCATGGTGCTGCTGGGCGGAACGTTGGCTGCCGCCAGCGCCTTGCTGGGCCGCCGCCTGGGGGCGATCTTCAGGGCCTAGCCCGGCCCGCGATGAAACCCCGAACTTTGGATATTTACAACTGGCTGGCGGGGCTCCGTCCCGCCAGCCTAACAGGTGCTTGATGGCGCGGTGGGACGCAGCCCCGCCGCGCTATCACCAAACGTAAAATGCTTTAGCCAGGCCCCGAGACGGCCCAATAACATGGAACATGCCACATGATAGACATCAAGCTTCAGGACATCTCGCGGATATATGAGACGCCTTCTGGTCCCGTCACCGCCGTGGATGGCGCAAACCTGGCCATCGAGCCGGGAGAGTTTTTCTTCCTGCTGGGGCCTAGTGGGTGCGGCAAGACAACCTTGCTCCGCATCGTCGCCGGGCTGGTGACGCCCTCGGCGGGGCTGGTGTTCTTCGGCGGCCAGGACGTGACGGAACTGGGCGTGGAGCATCGGGGCACGGCGATGGTGTTCCAGAACTACGCCCTTTGGCCGCACATGACGGTCCGGCAGAACGTCGAATTCGGCCCGCGGATGCAGGGACTGGACCGCGCTACGCGGAGAAGGCTTGCCCAAGAGAACCTCTCGCTGGTCGAGATGAGCGGCATGGAGGCAAGAAAGCCCAACCAGCTTTCTGGAGGCCAGCAGCAGCGGGTGGCGCTGGCCCGCGCGCTGGCGGCCCGGCCGCGGTGCCTGCTGCTGGACGAGCCGCTGAGCAACCTCGACGCGCGGCTGAGGCTGCACATGCGGGGCGAGTTGCGTCGCCTGGTCAAGTCCTCCGGCGCGACGGGCATCTACGTCACCCACGACCAGAAGGAGGCCCTTTCGATGGCTGACCGAATGGCCGTGATGAACGCCGGACGAATCGTCCAGGTGGGCGGACCGGAAGAGGTATACAACCGGCCCGCCTCGCGATTTGTCGCCGATTTCCTTGGCGAGGCGAACTTTATCGACGGCCGCGTGATCGGCGGCGGGCGAGTGGAAACCCCAGCCGCGACGCTGATGATTCTTCCCGAAAACGGACCGCCTCCTGGGGCGAACGTGACCTGTTGCGTGCGGCCGGAGCGGATCGGTATTTTCCCCGCCGCCGCCGCGCCGCGGGATCCGTCGGCGGCGTCGGTCCCTGCCGTGGTGGAAAACCACACGTACCTGGGTGAACTGCGCCAATACGCCTGCCGGCTGGCCGGGACGGTATGGAAGGTCTCCGTCCTGGCCGATCGCGGAGCGGCGATACCTCCGGGTACGCCCGTGGTCCTCCGCGTCGCCCCGCGCGATGTGGCCGTTCTTGTGGGCGATTAAGCCCAGTGTCGCACGGGGATGATGTTTCCCAATAAGCCCCGTGCACCACACGTGGATGGTTTTGGTTTGGGAAGTATCCCACCGGCGGTGCCGGGGGCTTCCAGCGGAGGTCTGGGTGGCACGAATATCAAACCCCGGTTTGGGAACGCCACCGGCCGTGTGCTAGAGAGACCCAACCCAATCGATCAACAGGCCGCTAGGAGCAGGCCATGCGGGTCTGGCCGAATTTGGGGGATGAGGCGGATACCGGGATTCGACGGATCGTGGATTGCCATAGGCCGTGGACGGTGCAATACACTCGCACGGTGGCCGTGGCGGACTTGACGGTAAAGACCACCTCGGTCGGCTGGCTTGGGCAGAGGAACTGGCGATGGCTGCGACCGTCGGCCACCAGCTCGACCCACTCGATGCGATGCGATTTGGTCATCGGGTGCGGCGAGTCGCCGATGGCAACGCGGCAGCCGCCGGGAACCTTCTGGACGGATGGGGCGTGGTCCGCCCAGCCATCCTGGCGGCGGGTCTTGGCGCGGAGCGGAACCATCGCCGGCCCACAACAGACCAGTTCCATGCTCCACTGGTGCAATATCTCTACAACGGTGTCGCACACCGGGCATTTGTAAATCTGGAATCGCTTAGTCTCCATGGTCCTTCCTTTCGCATTACGCCAGATCGACCAATCAGCCACCGTCTCGGACTTCACATCGGGCCGGAAAGCCGCTGCGCGAGCATCAGGCCACTTCCATCGCCAGCGCCTTGTTCAGTTCCCGCGGCAGGCACACATCCAAACTTGCCAGGTAGCCCTGCACCGCCAGGTCGATTCTCGATCGAGTGTCCTCTTTTGTCTGGCCGTAGACGGAACACCCAGGCAGGGATGGGCAACAGGCCCAGTAAGTCCCGTTCGGTCGTTGTTTGATCTTGATTGCCAGCCTCATTGGAACCTTCCTTTCAATGCCGTTCACGCACACCGCCAGCGACGGGTCTCCGCGGCTGCGAGCCCTCCGAAAACAAAAAAAAGCCGACGCGGTTGAACACCCAAAGGTGTCAAACCACATCGGCTTACTCGTCAACGGGCCTCCCAGTGCTGCCAGGATGCCCTTCATCTAGTCATCCGACCCGGAGCCTATGCTTTCGCGTGCGCTCCAGTACGCCCTCATTCTAACAGAGCGGGCAGGCGAAACCGGATAATTCCAAAATATCTTGCCACGGCCGGTGGCCATCCCAACTATCTTCATACTTCATGAATATCAAACCCCGGTTTGGGAATGACACCGGACGAAAGATTTGTAGCGGAACTTTGTCATGGTTTTTGCCGTCCGTCCCAAAGGGACGGAAGATTTGTAGCCCGCCCGCGTAAACGGCGGGACCAAGAGCGACAGGAAATACCCAGCCACGCCAGGGGCGACATATGTGTCTGGGGAAGATTCCGCGTGGCGGTAGCCACGCCCTACGAAATCCGGCCGGGAAGGGAGATTTCCGCCCGGTAGTTGGAGGCGTTCCAGTGCGGGTAGCGGACCGGTTTATATACGTGCTCGGTGGGGCAGGTGCGGTCCTGGGTATATATCCACATGGATTCGTTGTCCCATAGCAGCACCTCGTCCCGCGCGTCGCCGGTAAGGTCCAGCGCCTCGCTGCACAACTGCGGATGCCCGTCATCGGGAAACTCCACCACGCGCCGCCCGTATCCGTCGAGCATTCCGCCGTGTTCGCGGCTGCCGGAAATCAGTGCCAGTTCCACGCCGTCGCCGGCCCAGTTGACAGGGTTGAGGACCGTACCGGTTGCCGTCGGCTCAAATTCCAGCAGGACGTTGCCACGACAATCGTGCAATGAGACGATGCCCGCCTGGCCCCAGAAAGTAACCACGTAGAACTGTATCCCCTCGATGTCCGCTCGGAACCTCGCCGCCGATAACCGCTGGGCGTGGCCCAGGAATCGTCGACAGACCACCTCGCCGTCGGAGGTGAGGATGTTGAAGCCCGCCTCCCCGGCGGCCATGGCGATCAACAGGCCGTCTCGCGAAGGATCGAAGCGCCCGATGGCGATCTCGTCGGCATGGTCCTCCCAACCGGTGTTCCACTTGACCGCCCCGTCGTGGCCGACGCGAGCGTAGCCCACGATCATGTCGTCCCGACCGAGGCCGTCGAAGTCGTAAGGCACGGGGAAATGCCCCGTGTTGCGGAATTCGTTGGTCCAAAGAAGGTTCCACTTGTCATCGTAGGCCCAGACCTGCCTGTAACGGTTCTTGACAACGATGTCGCGCGGGCCGGAGCGGCCGCGGAAGTTGGCGATGATGATCGCATCCCCCATCAGCCGGCCGAAGCGGTTCTCCTCGCGCGGATTGGGCGGCAGGGGGAAGGAGTTCTTGATCGTTCCATCTTGGCCGTTCAGGACCAGCAGGTGGAAGTTCTTGAGGCACAGTACCTCGTCGTATCCGTCGCCGTCGATATCGTAGACCTGCAAGGGCAGGTCGCAGGTGGTCAGCGTATCCTCCAGGCAATCGCACGGTTCGCCGACTTGCCAGAGGACGTTGCCCTCCAGGTCCATTGCCGTCAGCGCCCGGATGCCCATCATGCTGTCGTCGCCGGGGATGAAAGGCACGGGTTGTGCAAGGACGATATCCAATTCCTTGCGGCCTCGCAGGTGGCCGAAACGGATGTTGCGCGCGGCGCCGAATCCCTTGGTGGAAAACTTCCGCCACAACACCGGGCGGGGGAGTTTCTCGCGGGCTTCGTCGATTTCCCGCTGCTTTCTGTCGCGCGTCTGGACGTAAGCGGCGTAAGCCCTCCCGTCGGCTTGGACATCCAGGGACTCGAAGATCGCAGTCGTGTTTGCCACGATACCAACCCGCCCGTGGAGGTAGCTGCCGTCGCGGGCCTCCAGGACGGTCGCCCCGTCGATCCTCGCCGTGATATGGTCCCCGGACATGGCGACCTCCATGCGGTAGGTCCGCTCGCAGGAGTAGGGGAAAACCGCCTCGGCCAGGACGGGATGCTCGCGGTGGTCGTCCTTGTAGAGCACGAGGCGGTTGCCGCCCTCGAAACCCAGCCGATAGGTCGTTCGGCTGGTCTGATAGCGGAACAGGACCCCTGCGAATCCATCGCCGCGCAGCGGCTGAAGCACAACCGTCAGCGTGTAGTCGCCCCAGGCGTCGTCGCCGGTGACAAGGATGCGGAGGAACCGCTTATCGGGCAGGAAGGTCTGAAGCATCTTGTGTTGGCCGCGATCCTCGAAGACCATCCAGGCAGTGTGGGGCCGCCAACCGAAACTGGTCGTCGGCTGATACCAGTTACCCCTTTTACCCGCTGGTGGGAGATAGTGGTATTCGCCCAGGGGTGAGTAATCCGAGGGGAAGGCCCCGACGGCGAGGTCGGCGAAGTCCTCATGGGCCAGTGTCCGGGTGGGCGAGGTGTTCATGGAAGTCCTCTTTCATGGATATGGATAAGCGGCGATTATTCGCGGCACCGCTGGCTGGCAGGCCGGAGCGGTCATGCACGTTCTTAACGCAAAATACCTATCAGGATTTCCCTGGCCGGCTCGAAGCGGTGGCGTTCGATGAGTCCCGCTGCCGATTCGAGCGCTGAAGCTTGACGGGGCGTGAAGGCCATCGGCGCGGCTGGATCGATGTCGGCCAGGTTCAGGGCCTTCAGTACAGCCCGGCGGAGTCGCCCGATCCCTCTGCCGGAGACGGAGGAGACGGCAAGGTCATACTCGCCCACTGGTGGACAAATATCGGCCTTGGCGGCCAGGCGAAGCAATTTTTTCGCGTGGAAGACGGTACCGGTTCGTTCATCGCCGGCGCCAAGAATGAGAACCAGGTCAGCCGCTTCGGCTCGCTGCCTGGCGCGGGTGACGGCCTGGGCGTCGATACCCTGGGCATTTTCCCACAGCCCTGCGGTGTCGCTGATCCATACCGCCGCTCCGTCGAGGATCGCCAGTTCCCGCACCCAGTCGCGCGTGGTCCCGGGGGTGTGATGGACGATACTGACGGACCGGCCGACCAGTTTATTGGCCAGGGTGCTCTTTCCGGCGTTGGGAGGACCGGCCAGCACGACTTCTGGCGGGTTCAACAGGCAGTTCATGCGAGGCAAGGCGGCCGAGGCTTGACGCAACCGCGCGGCGGAATCCGCTGCAACTTTGGGTTCAATACCACCCGTGTCGATTCGCCGAATCGTTTCGGCCACCACGGCGCTGAGTCCACCGGACCATTGTCGGCTCAGCGCCTCCAGCGCCAGGGACGATCGGGCTAGTGGGATTGCCTGGAGCATCTCCCATCCGATGGCGGGGTTGTCCCATGACGGATGGGCCGAAGGGAAGCTTTCCGGGGCAGCGGGGGGCGCGGGGGCGACCGTCGCGCCCTGGCCGGCCAACAACTCCATCACCGCCATGGCCACCGCCGGTCCGCCGTGGATGTTGATCTCAATAGCCTGGCCGTGGGAAGCCACCACGGCCTCGTCGATCACCAAGCCGTCTGTGACTACATGGCCCAGCCGCAGGACGCCTTCCCCGCTGGCGGAGTGGGATTTCATGGGCCGAAAGATCGTCCCCAGGATTTCCATCGCCCCCGGTCCGGACAGGGCGATCACCGCGATTCCCCCCCGGCCGGGCGGTGTCTGCAACACAGCCGTTGGCGCGGCGGATTCACCGGTGGCGAATCGCCCTTGGCCGGTAGTGATATCTGGGGCGGCGGGAACGGTCATTTCACCAATGTCTTGTAGTACGCCGCGGCCACGCCGCGAAGGACCATGTCCTCCACGATGGCCTGCACTAGGTCGGAACCCTGAATGTCGCCGCAGACGATACCGGCGTCGCCGCCGGTGGCGATGACGACGGGCCAGTGGCCTAACTCCGTGGCGTAAGCCTCCACCAGGTGGCGCAGCGCCCCGCGAGCGGCGAAGACCAGCCCGCCGACGATGGCCTGGCGGGTATCCTTTCCGATGACCCAATCGGGCGAGTGGACCTGGACCTCCGGTAGCAGGGCAGTGCCGGTTTTTAGTCCGCGGGCCGACATGGCCAGGCCGGGCATGATGGCCCCGCCCAGGAACACCCCAGCGTCGTTGACGCAATCGACGGTGATCGCCGTGCCGAAGTCGGCCACCACACAGGCCACGCCGAGTCTGTCGTAGGCCGCCACGGCAGCGCAGAGGCGGTCGGTCCCCACGGCCGAGGGATCGGGTAAGTCGGTCTCCATGGGCAAGGGCAGATCCCTTCCGACAACCAGGACGTTCTGGCCGATTGCCGCCGCAGCGGCTTCCAAAACCGCAAGTCCCTGTGGACTGACACTGCACGCCGCCAGCTTCTTAGGTGGGGCAATCTCGTCCCACATCGCGCGCAGCATTTCGGCCAGGGCGTCGGTCTTGCCGTTGCCTATCGTGCGGACCGCCGTGGCGTCCTGTCCCTGGATATGCGCCAAGTGAATGGCGGTGTTGCCAACGTCGCAGGCCAGCACGCTTGGGATTTCGGCGTTTTCTTCCATGCCCGTCATTCTACGCGGTGGCGGGGAAGATTTGAACACCCCAACACCACGCGCCTATCCCTTCGCGTGTCGCGGAGATGATGATTATTCCGTTGCCAAGGGCATGGCCCGCCGAGTAACCTTATCCGCTCTTGCGAGGTCCCCGTTTCATGTTGGGGACCTCCAGGAGCAATCAGGCCGGGTGGTCCGGCCTCCCAAAGCCGCCGGGATGAGGCGCGGCAGCGGCGCCCGCTCTATCGTGGAGCGGGGTTTTCGCCGCTGGAACTATCTGGTAAACAAAAGGTTAGGTAGCAAATGGTAGATTACAATCTCATCAAGTCTCTGGGGATCAGCGACGAGGAAGTGGAAAAGCAACTCTCCGACAGCCTCGGGGCGGAATTCAACCAGGAATCGCTGGGGGAAATGATCCAGGAACGCACCTCCCACAAGACCGGCGCGGTTCTCACCGGGCGGGTCGTCAACGTCATCGGAAACGACGTGGTGGTGGAGGTGGGCCTCAAGAGCGAAGGTACCGTCAACATCAGCGAGTTCGACGATCCGACCAAAATCCAGCCGGGGCAGACGGTGGAAGTCCTGCTGGAAGAGGTGGAATCCGACAGCGGTCTGGTGGTGCTCTCTAAGCGCAAGGCCGACCGCATCCGCGGCTGGGAGCGCATCCTGGAGCACAGCAAGGAAGGCGACACGGTCAAAGGCCCGGTGGTCCGCAAGATCAAGGGCGGGCTGCTTGTGGATATCGGGGTGCCGGCGTTCCTTCCGGCCTCCCAGGTGGACATACGTCGTCCCGGAGACGTGGGCGAATACCTCGGCCAGGTCATCGAGGCCAAGATCCTCAAGATCGACCAGGACCGCCGCAACATCGTTGTCTCTCGGCGGAAGCTCATCGAGGAAAGGCGTGGCGAGGCAAGGTCCAAGCTGCTGGCGGAGGTTCAGGAAGGCCAGGTGCGCAAGGGCGTGGTCAAGAACATCNNTCACCGACATGAGTTGGGGACGCATCGGCCATCCCAGCGAGATGGTCAAGCTGGAGCAGGACATCGAGGTGGTTGTCCTCAGCGTGGACCGCGAGAAGGAAAAAATCGCCCTGGGCCTCAAGCAGCGGACCCCCAGTCCCTGGCAGCAGGTGGAAGACAAGTTCCCCATCGGTTCGCGACACAAGGGCTCGGTGGTCAGCGTGATGGCCTACGGCGTGTTCGTGAAGCTGGAGGAGGGCCTGGAAGGCCTGGTGCACATCTCCGAGATGAGTTGGACCCGCCGCATCAACCACCCCTCCGAGATCGTCAGTGCCGGGATGGAGGTGGAGGTGCTCGTGCTGGAGATCGACAAGGAAAAGCATGAGATCTCCCTGGGCATGAAACAGGCCGAGATCAACCCCTGGACGCTGGTGAAGGAGAAGTACCCCCCCGGAACGGTCATCACCGGAGTGGTGCGGAACATGACAAATTACGGCGCTTTCGTCGAGATCGAGGAGGGCATCGACGGGCTGCTGCACGTCTCGGACCTTTCCTGGACGCGTAAGATCGGCCATCCCTCCGAGGTGCTCAAGAAGGGCCAGCAAGTGCAATGCGTCGTTCTGGCGGTGGACGAGGAGAAGATGCGCGTGGCGTTGGGCCTCAAGCAACTCAGCGAAGACCCCTGGCTGCGAAGCATTCCGCAGCACTACGTGCCCGGCCAGATCGTCAAGGGCAAGGTGACCAAGCTGACCAACTTCGGCGTCTTCGTGGAGCTGGAGGATGATCTGGAAGGGCTGCTTCACGTCTCGGAGCTGGCCGACCACAAGGTGGAGAATCCACAGGACGTCGTCAAGGTCGGAGACGAAATCGAGGTCAAAATCCTTCGCGTTGACACCGACGACCGCAAGATCGGCCTCAGCCTCAAGCGCGCCCAGTGGGCGGCGGCTGAGGATGGCCAAGAGGAGCTTGAACCAGATCGCTTCGCCAAGCGGCGGGGCGGTTTGGAAGGCGAAATGGGCCTGGCCGACCTCAATATCCTTCCCTCGGTTCGACCCGCGCAGGACCAGGAACCGCCACAGGAGGAACCGGCAAAGGAAAGCTGAACTTTCGTCTGATAGATATCGAGAAGGCGTGCGAGCCGCCAACGAATGGCAGTCGTGAACCGAGATGCCCGTGGTCCCCGCGATTGAAATCGTTGGCGGCTCGCTGCTATTGATGGATGTGGCGTTACCGAACCTCAGACGAACAAGGTTTGGATTTCGGGGGGTTCGGTTCCCTGTTTAAGTACCGCTGACGGCATGTCGAAGAATCCTTTGCAGGAGTAGGCCGCGCCACTACGGGCGGCCGGAGGAAGCCAAATGACGACGGCGGAAAAAAAAGCCGGCACCGGCCAGACCGCTCTGGGCTGGTATATCGACAAGATCAAGTCCACCCCGCTTCTGACGGCAGAGCAGGAAAGGCAGCTTTCTCGCCGAGTCAGGGAGCATTCCGATCCCATCGCGCGGGAGCAGATGATCGCCGCCAACCTCCGCCTGGTGGTCAAGATCGCCAAGGATTATACGAATCCCGGCATGACGCTGGGCGACCTGGTGGCCGAGGGCAACCTGGGCCTGATGCGGGCCGTGGAGGAGTTCAACCCCGACGCGGGCGTGCGATTTAGCACCTACGCGGCCTGGTGGGTCAAGCAGGCCATCAAGCGAGCCATGATCAATGCCGGCCAACCCATCCATATCCCCGCCTACCTGGCTAAGTTCATCGCCAAGTGGCGCCGCGCCGCCGGGCAGATGGAGATGCAACTGGGCCGGCCGCCCACGCTCGATGAGATGGCCAAGAAGCTGCGGATCAGCCAAAAGCAGGCCGAAATCGTCCAGCAAGGCCTCCATGCCGTCAACGCGCCCACCCAGGTCGATAGCGATGAGTCCAGCGCGATCGGCGAAATCCTGGCTGACGAGTCCGGACCGCTGCCCGAACAGGCATTGTTGGACGCCTCCAACATCCCCATCGTCAAATCGTTGCTGGCCAGGCTGGAACCGCGTAAGCGGCGAATCCTGGAACTGCGCTATGCCCTGGATGGTTATCAAGGCCCGCCACGGACCTTCAAGGAAATCGGTAAACTGGTGGGCCTGACACGCGAGCGAGTACGACAATTGGAGAAGGAAGCTCTGGATGAGTTGAAGGCCATGGACGAGCAAGATATGTAACCGCAAACCAAACGCCGCCGCGCCGCCCCGCGATCCACAACGGACCGCGGGGCTTTTTTTGTTGGCCAATACACCGCTGGATTGGCAGATTATGGTCCTGGCCGCGCACGCGGCGAGGCGCCCTTAGGAGACATCATGGCCGGATACGACTTTACGGGCATCGAGAGGAAGTGGCAGGAATACTGGGAAGCGAATGGGACTTTCCGCCAGCCCAACCCCGCCGGGGAGGGCTTCAAGGACGTCCCCAAGCTCTATGTGCTTGACATGTTCCCATATCCTTCCGGGGCGGGCCTGCACGTGGGCCACCCGGAAGGCTACACGGCCACCGACATCGTCTGCCGCCATGCGCGGATGAACGGCTACAACGTCCTCCACCCGATGGGCTACGACGCCTTCGGCCTGCCCGCCGAGCAGTACGCCGTGGAGCACGGCGTCCACCCGCGCGAAACGACGGCAGCCAACATCGCCAACATCGAGCGCCAGATCAAGCTGTTCGGTTTCTCCTACGACTGGTCGCGGCGAGTGGCGACCACCGACCCGGAGTATTACCGCTGGACGCAGTGGATCTTCCTGAGGCTGTTCAACAGTTGGTACGACCCCGAAGCCAACGTCGCCAGGCCGATCCGTGAACTGGAACGCAGACTGCTCTCGGGACAATACGTGGTCGATCTCAACGGCAATGTTGTCCGGGCGGAGGCCGGTTTGCGGATTCCTGAGATCAATCTGTTCGGGACGCATTTCGGCGAGTTGAAGTTTGCTGAACTGGAGCCTGACCAGCAGCGCCGCCTGATCGACGAGTACCGCCTGGCCTACATGGCGGAGGTTCCCGTCAACTGGTGCCCCAAGCTTGGCACGGTGCTGGCCAACGAGGAGGTCACCAATGAGGGTCGCAGCGAACGGGGCGACCACCCAGTCTACCGCCGGGCGATGAAACAGTGGATGCTCCGCATCACCGCCTACGCCGAACGTCTGGTTGCGGACCTTGACCTGTTGAACTGGCCCGAGCCGATCAAGATTATGCAACGCAACTGGATCGGAAAGAGCACGGGAGCGGAAGTGGACTTCCCCGTGGCTTGCCAGGAGGAAGACTTGAAGGGGTGGTTCCAGGACCGCAAGGAAAGAGGCTTTCCCGCCCAGGCAAGCGACGACTGCATCCGCGTCTTCACCACCCGGCCGGACACGCTGTTTGGAGCGACCTACATGGTCCTGGCCCCGGAGCATCCGCTGGTGGAGCAGATCACTACCGACCAGTTTCGCCAGGCCGTGACGGATTACGTCCGCGCCGCGGTCAACAAGACCGAACTGGAGCGTCTGGCTGAAACCAAGGATAAGACCGGCGTGTTTAGCGGGGCCTATGCGCTCAATCCCGTCAACCGGCAGCGCATACCGGTCTGGGTGGCCGATTACGTGATGATG
>PMBX01000089.1 GCA_003153915.1 Phycisphaerales bacterium | reverse complement strand
ATCCCAGTCTTCCAGGGACAACTCATCCGCCGGGTCCTCCCCGTTGGCCGACCGCTGACATCGGGAAGCTGCGTCTCGACGATGAATTCGTGGGAAGCCTTCGCCACGGCAGAGAGGCCCTGGTCGGTTCCGATGACCAGGCAGAAGCCCTTGTGNNCCGCCCAGTCGCTGTGCTCGCCAAAGAGACACAACCGCCCTGGCACAAACAACTCCACCTGATGTTCCTTATGTTCCTTGCCCGCCATGGGAAGTGAATCCTTCCTTACCGGTTGAAACTCTTGCGCCCTGCCACACCGGCGGCAACGTAACGCCCTGCCATAGCCTTGGCAAGATTTTTTCAGACAACGGGCAAACCGGCGGCGGCAAGGGACGAAAACGGTCCGATTCAGACGTTGAGGCTCATCAGCGTCAGCTTTCCGGCCTGGACGCCTCGCGTGGCGACAATGGCGTCTGAAAGTCGGCGGAGCTGCCCTGCCGTTCCACGCATCAAAATCACCTCCAGGCATCGGCGGTGGTCCAGGTGCACGTGCTGGCTACACAAGATGGCGTGGTGGTCCTCGTGTTGCATGTGAGCCAGCGACTGGGCCAATGTGTGGGCGGCATGGTCGTAAATAATGCTCATCGCGGCCACCACCTTGGCCTTGGGGTCGGCCCACTCCCGCTCAACCAGCGCAGCCCGCATAAGGTCTCGCACCGCCTCGCTACGATTGGTGTAACCGTGGGCGGCCATCCACTCGTCGAATTTGACCAGCAAGTCGCCGTCCAGCGACATCGCCGTTCGTACCAGTTCGCCCATAGTGACAGCCCTGCGTTCCTTTCCGTGGCCTGGAAAGTCCGCTTCGACTTCCGGGCCTTGCCTGCGCCTGGCGGGGGCCTCTATGATGTCTGCCCGTGAACGATGTTTTACACATTATCGACCGGGATAGTCCCGGAAGTTTGCTGGATCAGCTATCGCTGCTGATAGAACCTGGTGAGCGAATCGCCTCGCTGGGGCCTCCGCCGCAGGATTGGGCCACACCCACGGCGGTCCTTCCCGTCCATGCCCCACTGGGTCAACCGCGACTCTGTGGTCGACAATTGGCTGCCCTGGCCGGACCGGGAACGATCCTTCACGCCTGGTCACACGCCGCCGCACTGGCGGGAGACGCCATCTCCAAACAGCGAAAGGCCGGGTTGATCTGGTCGCTGGCACAGCCGCCGCGGGGACAGTCCCTTCGCGATGCCACCCGCTTGGCGCAGTCCGATGAGACGTGCCTGACCGTACCCACCATCGCCTGCCGCCAGTACCTCCTCAATGCCGGGGCAAGCGAGGACTCCATCCGGCTGCTGCCACCCGACGCCGTTCCCATCGACCAGCGCCCCACGCGGCGGAGCCGCACGCGAGCGATGCTTGGCCTGGAAGATCGCCACCGCCTGATCGTGGCCCCCGGCGACATCACTCGCGACGGAGGGCACAAGCCGGCCTGCTGGGCCTTCGCCATCCTGCGGCAGGTACGTAACGATCTTCGCCTGCTTCTACCGGGGCGGACGACGAGCGGGCACGGAGTGCTTTCTTTTGCTCAGTCCACGGGACACGGTTGCGATGTTTTTTTTACGCAAGGCCGAATTCCACCGCAAGACTGCCTTGCCGCCGCGGACCTGGCCGTGTTTTGCCCGATTCGAGACGCGGACGTGTATTCTCTCGCGGCCGCCATGGCGGCCGGCCTGCCCATTGTTGCTTCCGCAACAAGCGACATCGCCGAGACGGCGCCTCACGAGCAGGCGGCGATGCTGACTCAGCCGGCAGATCCCCGTTCCGCCGCGGCGGCGATACTGAGACTGCTGGAGGACGCCCAACTGGCCCGGAGGCTCCAATCGCAGTCCCTGGCACTTGCCGGTCGATTTGCCCCCTGCAATGCCCGCCAAGTGCTCCAAGACCTTTACGCGGGCCACCGTGCTGGCGCCCGCGCTTGATAGCCCCTTCCAAGGGGGCATATAATCCGGCCTTGCGGAAAACCGCCGACAAAACTACCCCGGCGATACCGCACTAATCTCATGGGTCAACCCTCCGCTACCAAAACGACGACGCCCAAGGCGAGCGACAGGTATATCCTGGCAGCCTCAGCGCCACCATTGAGGCTAGAGGACATTGCGGAGTTCGCCCATCCGCAGCATGGGCGGTGGGAGATCGTCAAACAAAATGTTTCCAGGACGGTATACCGCGGTTCCCTGGGCAACATGGAGGTCTACCTCAAGCACTTCCACAGCCGCTCATTGCTGCACCGTCTGGGACGGTGGATTGTCGGCGGAGAGGCGATGGGTGAGATGAACTCCCTGCTGTACCTACGATCTTGCGGTATGGAGGTCGCCACGCCCCTGGCGGCGGGCCGTACCGGCACAATCGAGTGGCTGGCCACGGCGGCTATCTGTCCGTCGCAACAGGGAGACCTGTGGCACCAGCACCAGCTTGCCGGCGGGCCAGCAGGTTATCAACGCATCCGGCAGGCAACGGTGGCCCTGGGTAGGCTCATAGGACGAATGCACGCGGTTGGGGTGCTCCACCGCGACCTGCATTGCGGTAACATTCTGGTTCGTACCGACACTCCCCAACCAACATTGGTGTTGATGGACCTGCATCGCCTCCACCGCAAAAGACGCCTTTCACGCCGTTCCAGGGCGGCCAATCTTGCCCAGCTTCTCCACGACCGATGGGATTTCACGACCCGCTCCGACCGCCTGCGATTCCTCCGGTCGTATCTGTCCGAAAGTGGCGCGGAGGGCAGTCCGCGGGCCTGGCAAGAGGAGGTGGAAGTCTTTGCCCGCCGCCATAGACGGCGACAATACGCCCAGCGCGACCGCCGGATCCTGGGCGAAGGGCGCTACTTCGGCCCGATCCAACTATCCGACGGGTGGCGGGGCCACGTGGTGCTGGCGTCAAAGTACCGGCCGGCTGGCTCTCGCGCGGCAGAGGCTGAGTTCACCATCCAGGACTGGCGCCTGGCCCTGCGAAACCCCACGGCGCTGTTGACCGAAGGCCCCCTTGAGGTGGTCAAGGACTCCCCATCCAGCCGGATCGTTCGCAGAAACCTCCGTGTGGGACCGCACCACCTGGAGGTATTCGTCAAGCAAGCCAGGCGAAAGAAATGGTGGAAGGCCCCGGCTGATTGCCTGCGCCCCTCCCGCTCGATCCGCGCGTTTGAACTCGGCCATGCCCTGCTGACGCGGCGGGTAGCCACCGCCATTCCGCTGGCGGCGATGGAACGGCGGAAGGGACCGTGGCTTTGCGACAGTATTCTTATCACCGAGGCGGTGGACGCTCCTGTCCTCAACCGGTTCATGGAGACTCAACTGTCCGCACCGGCCATGGGATCCGTACCCAAGACGGATATCCAGCGGCGGCAATTGGCGCAGGAAGTCCTGTGGCAACTGGGACGATTGCTCCAGCGGTTGCACGACAATAACTTCGCCCATCGCGACCTAAAGAGCGAAAACATACTGGTTCAGCGGCAGGGAACTTCACGGCCTGAGGTGGTGCTGGTGGACCTCGACGGGCTGAGTCGCAGGCGGTTCCTTACCGCGCGGCGGCGGTTCCAGGGATTGATGCGACTCAACGTCTCCCTACTGGAATCCCGCGTGGTCAGTCACGCGGGACGGCTTCGCATGTTGCAAGGATACCTGCGTCGCCCAGGGGGCGGGCTGGTCAACTTCAAGCCCTACTGGCGGATGCTGGAAGACTGGTCAGCAAAAAAATTACGACAACAGATTCGTTCGCGTCGCCGTCGACAAAAGGCCGCCCGGAGGCCCTCGACATGACCGGCGAATCCTCGTCCCCCATTTCACCGCCGCGGCGGGTACTGATCATCAAGCCCAGTTCCCTGGGCGACATCGTCACGGCCACTCCCGTGCTTCGCGGATTGCGACGAAATTTCCCCCAGGCTCACATCGCCTGGCTGATCAACAGCGAGTATGCACCGCTGCTGCGAGACGATTCGGACGTAAACGAACTGATCCTCTTTGAGCGCGGTAAGTTTCGCCGCCTGAGGAAATGGCCCGCCGCGCTGGCGGACCTGGCCCGTCTGCTGCGACAGTCCCGGGCCGGCGGATTCGACTGGGCTATCGACCTACAGGGCCTGCTACGCAGCGGACTGTTGGCCGCCGCCAGCGGCGCCGACCTTCGCGCGGGTTTCGCCACGCCCCGCGAACCGGCTGCGCGGTGGTTCTATACCAACCCCATCGCCACCAACTGCGACCACACCGTCGATCGCAACGTGGAACTGGCTCGTGGGTTGGGCATTGATGCCCGCAGGGAAGACTTGTCCCTGCAAGTCGTCCCCGCCGCACGAAAGTCCATCGACTCGCTCCTGCGACGTCACGGCCTGGAACGGAGAGGTTTCACCATCTGCGTGCCCCCCACGCGATGGAAAACAAAACTGTATCCCGTCCATCATTGGCGCAGCGTAATTGCCGGACTGGCCGGACAGTCACCGGTGGTCGTCCTGGGCGCGGGCGGCTGGGAGAAGCGACTCTGCGACCATGTGGCCGAGGGACTGGGCCAGGGCGTTGTCAACCTGGCCGGACAGACGGGCATCGCGGAGATGGTCGCCCTTATCGCCGCCGCCGCGTGCGTCATCAACAGCGATTCAGCCGCCGCCTTCATCGCCCAGGCCGTTGGGGTCGCCACGGTGGTGCTCATGGGACCGACTCGATCGCAGCGCACAGGCCCAGGTCCGCTCGGAATTCCCCTCGTGGCGCAAGTTCCCTGCCGCGGATGCCTGAAGCGCCGCTGCCGACACGTCACCTGCNNCTGAGACGCCCCAGATGCCGTCGCAACGGACGTCGCTCCTATGCTATAATGCTAAGCAAAGAACCGGAGTCTTCGGAGATCATGGCCACAAGTCAAAAGCTGAGTTCCTCCTCCCTGCGGTTCCGCCTGTACACCCGGCCGCTGCATCCGGAATTCTTCGACATCTACCACGACCACAGCATCGTTGAGAAGGACTACGAGGCTCAGATCTGGATAACAGGCTGCACGCATCTGATCGGTTTCTTTCACCAGGGACGATCCCTGGTGGAACTGATCTCCTCCACCGACAGCGAACTGCCGCGGCACGGGAGGTTGCTGGACCTGCCCTTCCGCGGTGAGCGCGACCACGAATGCCACAGCCTGGAGGGGACCAAATACCTGGTCAACTTCCAACTGGAGCCAATGAGTCCCATGGCCTACGCCCAGACGCACCACGAGCTGGCCAGGATGAGCACGCGGCGGGGGTTGTTCGTGCCATTCCCGATGTGGATGAGCGGATCGCTGACACCCTTTACCTATATCGACTACGAGGCCCGCCCCGGGCAGCTACATGTCTTCGCCTTCCACGCCTTCCCTCAGGATTTGGCCATCGTCAAGACCCAGTCGATCTTTGAATTGGTCTGATCGTCCGGTGGAAGTTCGCAGAATCCACCGCCAACCGTACCGGCGCAAAAAGACGGCCCATCGTGACTCGGCGGGGTCGGGGGTCTTGTTGAAGATCACCGAAATCACGAATGGGCCATGTGCGATCCACCCCTCGGCATCGGCGCCGAGGGGCGTTAACTGTCCACCTCAGATCATCCGTCTGCTCCTGTTTCCCCTTTGCCGGCTAATGGCGTGTCTATGATGATGTTGACCGGCCCGTCGGCGGCGGCGCGGACGGTCATGTGCTCCCCGAAGACTCCGCTTGCGACGGGGCAGCCGCCTTGGCGGAGGGCAGAGACAAATTCCTCGAACAGCTTCTTGGCAATAACCGGAACAGCGGCGGCAGTGAACGCTGGACGTCGGCCTTTTCGGGCATCGCCCAGGAGGGTGAAATTTGGGACGGCCAGTATGCCCCCGCCGACGCCCCCCGCGGACAGGTTCATTTTGCCGCCGCCGTCCTCGAAAATTCGCAACTCGGATATTTTTCCCGCCAGCCAACGGGCCTGGGCGGCGGTGTCGTCCAGGGCGACACCGAGGTAGACCAGAAGTCCGCGCTCGATCCGCCCCACCACCCTTTGGGCGACTTCCACCTCGGCCCAGGCCACACGTTGTATCAATCCCCTCATCAAGTCCCCTCCCCGCGGTATTTGTTCAGCACGACCGCCGCCACCCCGGCCACACGGTCGCGCAGTTGGCGAGGCTTCAATACTTCCACCTGATCGCCGTAGCCCAACACCCACCAGCTCAGCTCGCCCAGACCGTTTACTCGCGCTTGATAGTCCATGGAACCATCGTCGTTCCACCGCACCCGCTGTGTGGAGTGCCATTGTACCTCGGCTACGTTTCCGGCGACCTTGGGGGCGAAACGCAGATGGACGTCGTATGATTTGCCTTCCGGGATCATGCTCCAGGCATTGGCGAAATGTTTGCCCATGTCCACGTCTTTGGGCCAGGTGAAGGTCCTGTCCGTGACGGTGAGGCTCCTCATGCGAGCCAGCTTGAAGGTGCGGACTTGGCGGTGAATGGCGGAATAGGCCAGCAGGTACCACGCCCGCCCAAGGAAGACCAGACGCATCGGATGGATGAACGTGGCGATCTGCTTGCGTTCATGAAAGCTAAGGTACACCATCCGGCAAATTCGCCGTCCAACGATGGCGGACGTAAGGCGGTCGAAGGTTTCGTCCAGGCCCTTGTGTCCCGCCATCGCTCCCAGGGAGACACTAACGCGGTCCAGCACGCTTCCGATGTGCTGGCGAATGGCGGGAGGCAAGACGCTCTCCAGCTTCATGGCTGATCGGGCAGTCTGGGAAAACAATGGAAGGCGATCAGCGCCCCGCAGGCGGCCGGTGAGCATTAGCATCGCCAGGGCCTCGGTCAGCGTGAAGTTGATGGGGGGAAGAAAGAAGTGCTGGCTGATCTTGTACCCGCCGCTGTCAGGATCGTGATAGTATGGGATGCCAGCCAATTCCAGCATGTTCAAGTCCCGGAAAATCGTGCGCCTACTTACTTCCATTTCCATGGCCAATTCCCTGGCCGTATAGGTGCGGCCACCCTGAAGCATCGTGACCAGCCGAAGCAGCCTGTGAATCCTGCTTACGTTCATGCTTGAGACTCCCGAATTATCGCATGGGGGGGTGACAACGTAGTGTCACACCCCGGCGGGTTCTTGAAAAAAAAGAGGCCCCTCCCCCCGACATATTTACCCGTGGCCGAAACCAAGATATGACCATGCACGCACTCATTTGCAACGGTCCGACACCCTGCCACAGCTTCCGCACTTCCCGTGAAAACGACGTGATGCGGCACACTCACGCACGTACCCAAATAAGTCCCCGGAGACAGTTTCCAAGGCCCTCTACGTCCCAGTAACTCCGATGGCGGGCCCCAGTCCCGCGGACACGTATTTCCTACTCCCTCAACGTGTTGCGCACAAGGATATTTCGAAGATACACTGGAAAACAAATGATGGATGGGGCCTGCACCGCGGGGGTCTTGCGAGGATCTACCGGTCCGCCTCCGGCGAGGGCAGTGAAGTCGGTGTCGTCATAGGCGATGGTGCCGCATGGGAGGGTTGCGGCCAATAGTCTCCTTCGGTGGCCGGGACCAGCGCCACCTTTAGGCGATGGACATCCAGCGTCGTTCCCGTGGCCCGGTCCAGATCGGCCAGGGCGCCATTGAACTGAACGATGGCCGCCAGTTTCTGGCGGGCGCTGTTGGCAACGGCTTCCTGAGCGCTTAGCTTGACCTGGAGGAATTCGGGCGTCAATTGTCCGCGGATTCGCTCGGTGTCCTCCAATGCCCGCAACTGCACCCAGGCTGCCTCCATCGCCGCGTTCTGCGCCTGCATCTCCTCATGGCTGCTACCGATCTGGCGTATCCGCTCTTTTACGTCCAGGGCCACGGAATCGGCGGCGTATTGCATCTGGGTAAGATTCTGTAGGCGGGTAAGTTTCTGCCGCCGCAGGTCCGCTTCCGCGGCCCGGTTACCGAGAGGATACTCGCCCGTAAGCCCAAGTCCGTAACTGGCGTAATCGCCGGTCTCCATGTTTTCTTCGGAGGCGTTGGCCGTCGTGCCCATGCCCTGAAGCGACGCAGAGGCCGTCAGGTCCAGCTTCGGTAGGGCCTGGTTGGCGGCGATGCGGATGCCGATATCGGCGGCGTCCACCGCCAGGCGGGCCTGCTCCAGAATGGGGTTATGTCGCAACGCCGTCAGGAGCTTGTCCGTCAGGTCGATGGCGACGGGAGTGGTAACCGGTTCGGTGACGGGCACGATTTCCAGGTCTGACACGACGTTGATATCGGCGTCGTTGAGCAGATGAGCAAGCTGGTCCTGGGCGTCCAGGATGGTCTTTTCGGCCTGGATCAACGTGGCGCGGCGGCTCTCGGCGGCCGCCTCGATCTGCTTGATCTGCACAGCCGTGGCATCCAGTTCCGAGCGGGCCCGGACCCTCTCCAGCGTCGTCTGCGTGTACTTCAGAAGATCCTGCTGAATCTTCAGTTCGCCGCGGGCCTGGACCAGCGTCCAATAGGCGTTGATGACCTTGGTGGCGACCTCCTCCACCTTTTGGCGGAAGGCCGCCATGGAGCTGTGGTAATTGACCCCAGCCAGTTTGAGCTGGGCAAGATTGTATTCGGGCCAGGCGTTGCGCAACAGCGGCTGGGTCACGTCCAAAGCCAGGACCGGTTCGAATCGCCGGTTAATCTTGTAGTATGTGGAATTATCCCACGTGTCGGTCAGCGTGTAGCTCAAGGCACAGGTAGCACCGGTGACGGTCTTGTTCTTGATCCCCGCCTGGTAGGTCCGGGTGAGGGCATTGAAGTTATCGAAAACTGCGTTGGGGTCCAACTGTATTTGGGACAGGGTCCGTTTGTCGTCCTTGCGGTAGTTGAACCCGCCGAAGACGACATAATCGAACTCCGCGGCGGCCTTTTCCATGTCCTGGCGGTTGATGGAGGGCGTGAACGCGACCGTGCGGATTTCCAGATCGTTGGTCATGGCGCGGACGAGGGCTTCGTCGAGGGTCAGGGACAGTTGGCTCTTGCCGGTCTGGGGATCCTTGGTGATCCGCATAGCCGGTCCGGTCGAGCCGAGGGCGGGACGCAGAGGGTCCAACCCCTCCTGTCCCCGGGTTTGAGGACCGCGATCCACCAGGGCGCGCTGGTAACGGTCCAGGGAGTCACTGCCCACACCTTCGGGCATGACGCACCCGGACGCCATCGCCAGCACGACGAGAACCAAAATCCGCATGAACCTTGTACCATCCATGGTCATCGAGATTATAGGTTTCCCAACGTGCATGTCAAACTACATCGGCAAGATGGGCAGTTGCTCATTGCATTTCCTGCCTCCATAGCGAATAATCCCCCTGCACATCACACAAGGCAGTTGAAAGGATCCGCGCATGGGCGAGGTTGACAAGGTATTCAAGGCATACGATGTCCGGGGCGTATACCCCCAGGAGGTCAACGAGGACCTGGCCTGGAAGATCGGGCATGCCTCGGCGCAGTTCCTCCGCAGCCTGCTGAGCGGGTACGAGCGCGGCCAGGCCTCCAGCAACCGCATGGTCGTCGGGCGGGATATGCGCCCCAGCAGCGAATCGCTGGTCAAGGCTTTGGTGGAGGGCATCACCGCCAGTGGGGCCGGGTGCGTGGACATCGGTCTGTGCGACACGCCGATGGTGTATTTCGCGATNNGGCACCTGCGGCGGCATCCAGGTCACCGCCTCGCACAATCCCATCCAGTACAATGGGTTCAAGGTTTCCGGCCTAAAGGCCCGCCCCGTGGGCCAGGATACGGGTTTAAAGGAAATCCAGCGGATCGTCTCGACGCTCCGCCGCATGCCGCTGAGTGCCTCGCTAGCCCCTGCCGTCAGCGTGGACCTCTGGGAGGACTACCGCAAGCACGTCTTGAAATTCTTCAAGGCCCCCCGCCGACTCAAGGTCGTCATCGATGCATCCAACGGCATGGGCGGAAAAATGGTGCCCGCGGTCTTCGGCAGTGCCGACATGGAGATCATCCCGCTGAACTTTGAGACCGGCCAGGGTTTTGTCCATGAACCTAATCCGTTGGTGGAGGCCAACCTCGATCAACTCAAGTCCGCCGTGAAGAAGCACAAAGCCGATTTGGGCGTCTGCCTGGACGGCGATGCGGATCGCAGCATATTCGTCGACGAGAAAGGCCAGACCGTCCGCAGTGACCTGATGACGGCGCTGCTGGGGAGGCATTTTCTCAAGGACAACCCAGGCGCGATGGTAGTTTACGACCTGCGCAGTTCCCGCGTGGTGGCCGAGGAGATCCGCTCCGCCAACGGCGTGCCTCGTCGCGAGCGGGTTGGACACGCCTTTATGAAGAAGGCCCTGGCCGACGGGCACGGGGTCTTCGGCGGCGAACTCAGCGGCCACTTCTACTTCCGCGATAACTTCAACTGCGACAGCGGCGCCATCGCCCTGGCCACGGCCATCAGCGTCCTCGCCCAGCAAAACTTGCCCTTCAGCGCCTTGATCTCGCCGTTGAGGCGATACGCCCACAGCGGGGAGATCAACTTTATCGCCGACGACAAGGCCGCTAAGATGAAGGAAATCGTCGCGGCGCTGCCTGGCGCCAAGGTGGACTACCTCGACGGTGTGACCTGCCAGTTCGACGACTGGTGGTGNNCTGCTGCGGCTGAACCTGGAGGCCCGCGATGAAAAGACCATGAAGGAAAAACTCCGCCAGGTCGAGGCAATCCTCGGAAAGCCCGTGGCGCACTGAATACCGTCCCCCCGGCCCGTTTGATGTCGGTCAGGCGCCTTGGGAGTCGCCAGGACATGTATCCGAAGTCCACCGACCGCACAAATACGAATGCCAAGCTCGGACTCCTGACCGCTGCCGTGGCGTACGCGATCCTGACGGCTGGGATGTTCGGCGACGTCCTGGTGTCCAAGACTCAGGTATTGTCTTCCTTCAGCAACGACATCCGGCTTCAGTTTGTGCCTTGGCGCGAATTCGCCTTCGAGGAATTATCCAAGGGCAATCTACCGCTCTGGAATCCGTATCTATTCAGCGGCGCTCCGTTCCTTGGGGCCTGGCAATCTGGGTTGTTCTACCCGCCCAATTGGTTACACCTGCTCCTGCCGGTAGGGTTAGCAATCAACTGGCTGATCGCCCTGCACATCTTCCTGTCGGGCCTGACGATGTACCTTTGGACTCACCGGCGGGGTCTGGCCATCCCCGCGTGCCTGATGGCCGGCGGGGTGTTCATGTTCGCCGCTGTCCAGTTCCTGCACATTGTCGGCGGCCATCTGGCCAACCTGTACCTGATGCCCTGGGTTCCGCTGCTGTTCCTGGCTATCGATGGACGCTTTGAAAGGC